>CAZVWH010000001.1:0-99405 GCA_964631175.1 uncultured Pirellulales bacterium
ATTCCTCGACCCGCCTTCGGCTCGCTCGAAATGACATTCTGAACTCTTTTCAACAAAGCAAGCGTCTAACAGAATGAATAGTATAGCTTACTTTCTGTCACTCCCGCGTAGGCGGGAGTCCATAAAAAGCCATAGAATACTGGATTCCCGCTCCCCGATTATGCGGGGACAAGTTTACCCCACGCAGTGTGGCTTGCGCCACTGCGAAGGCAGGGGCGGGAATGACAGACGTAGAGTATTTCTAATTTTGTTAGAGCCTCTTAATCAATGATTGACATTGGAAAATGCTTTATGTACAATTCAACTGCGCGTTTTTGACAAAAATCTTTTGGAAAGGATTTATAATGGATTTTGAACAGAATAATAATCTATCAGGGTCAGGAGGACCGCAGCCAACAGAGCCAATATCCGGCGTTAGTCAAACTGGGCTGATGTCAAAACCGCCAAGCAAAGGAACCGGCTGGAAGGTGTTCTTTGGCATTGTTTTAGCAATGTCGGTTTTGGCGAATATCGCGCTGGTTCTAATGTTAATCGGAATAGTAGCTATCTTTACAACAGGACAAAGGGGTCTTTTCACCGAAGAAGTTGTAAGAAAAGGGCCTGCAAGAAACAAGATAGCGATAATTACGGTTGATGGCATAATACACAACGAGCAAGCTAAAGATGTTTACAGACAATTAAAAGAGGCCCGGCAGGACAAGCGGGTGAAGGGACTGGTAATTCGAGTAAATTCACCCGGCGGCACCATCTCCGGCAGCGACCAAATCTATAAGGAGATCCTAAAATACCGGGACGAGGAAAAAAAGCCGGTCATCGCTTTTATGCAGAGCGTTGCTGCTTCGGGCGGATATTATACGTCGGTCGCATGCGAGAAAATTGTTGCAGAACCAACTACAATTACAGGCTCGATCGGCGTAATAAGCCTGTACTTTGTGGTTCAGGAATTGCTGGAAGATACGCTCGGCATTTTGCCGGTGGTCGTCAAATCCGGCGAAAAAAAAGATTGGCCCAGCTCATTCCAGGCGCCAACGGAAGAACAATTGAAGTACCTCCAGGATAAGCTAATAATACCTGCTTATGAAAGGTTCGTGGAGATTGTCGCCGAGGGCAGGAGTGGAACACTTTCGAAAGATCGAATCAAGCAGCTTGCTGACGGTAGCATTTTTGGCGCCCAGGAGGCGCTTCAGGAAAAGCTCATAGATAAGATTGGCTATCTGGATGATGCCATAGAGCTGGTTAAATCAATGGCCGATATTGAAAAGGCTCAGGTGGTTGAGTATCGTAAGCAACTTTCCATAGCCAGTTTTTTGAGCTACCGCAATCCAAACGCTTTGAAAATCACCACAGACACACTCTACGAATTTAGTACGCCGAAGATAATGTACCTTTGGACCGGACGTTAGCAACCGGTCTATAGAGAGGTGTTTTCTTAGTAATCTCTGAAGCTTCTCATCCACTCCGGCCAGTCATTTGGCATAACGCCCCCAGCCGTAGTCCATGGACCGGATGTGTTATATGCCTTATGCCACTTTAAAGTCCATAACTCTTTGAGTCCGACATTTCTGACAGACCAATCCAGAAAGGCCATGTTTGTGTATCCGTTGTGCCGGTTTATACAAATGCGTCTCATGTGCTGATAGCTCTCCCACGCCGCATCTTCATTCCCCGGCGGCGTATCCGTCACCAGCGGCCAGACATTGAATCGCAGTGCATCCATAAACAGAGGTATATAGCCGGCACCGTTGACATTGGGAGTTCTCCAATTATTTACAGTCTCAAAACTTTCATAAACTGTCGGGTACTGTGGCGGAGGGTTCTCTACCCAGCCGTTTATCCCGTAGCTGCCCCAGTCGCCGTCCGGGTCATAGCCCGGGTCGTCTGCGGCTGTAAATACACCCCAGGCGGAAAATATATTAAGACGACCATCTGCCATGCCATCTGAATCCGCGTCCAAAGGCTTTATCGCGGTTGGACAGCACATAATCTTTTTATCATTATGATAATATGATCTCAGAGCATTAAACCAATGATTTGTATGCCCGGGTTTGCCGTCGGTTTCGATCCCAGCATGGAACTTGCCGTTATTGTCTTCGGTAAACATCGAAAAGTACATGGACCATTGTTTGAGCTTCGCTCGACAAGCGATTGTCTTGGCTTGTAGTTTTACCCGATTCAATGCCGGCATCAAGATCGACATTAGAAGCGCAATAATAGCGATCACTACCAACAGCTCTATTAATGTAAATCCCCATCTTTTGTCCATAGCAATACTCCTTCTCTTTGCAAGCTGGGTTATCACCTTCACAGAATGGACAAGCCCACTTTTTTTACACTCTCTATGTAGTAGTATATATTAAGCGCGATTTTCTTGCAATATAAAAAACCATGATGCCGATTTTTTGAAAAGCTCATTTTTTGAGTATTGCGGTATGAGCAGCTTATGGAAGGCTTTAGCATCTTCGCACGGTTTTCATTTAGCTAAAGCCGATGTTTCCGCACAAACATACAAAACCGGACCTGTACACCTCGGAGATTTTCCTTGAAAAACAGGTGGTTATTTTTGTATAAATAAGATGGTTGAGGTGTGTCTGGATTCCGGCTCCGCAGGCGCGAAGCTTCGGTCAATCCGCCTCGGCGGATTTATCCTTCGTAGCAGGACTACTACGGAGAATAGATTGGCTTCGAGAAGAAGGAGGTAAAAGTCTTGTCATATAAGTTCCTTTTTCAGCACTAAGTTGAGTTTTGTCTTTAAGGAGGACTATTATGTGTAGAAAATCGAAGACCCACAAAGGGGCGAAGCTCCGCTGTGATGGATTGATTCCTGTCCTGAGCCGTGTCGAAGGATATCTAATTTCTTTTATGTCAGTGGCGCTTTTCACTTTGACCTGTACGGCCAATGCCGAGCTTATTGGCTGGTGGAAACTGGATGAAGGCTCCGGCATCGAGTTTTGGGATGAAACGGATTACTGGCATGATGGGACCATCGATCCGTGGAATGAAGCGAAGGTTAGATGGACGACCGAGGGCTATGATAGTAACGCTTTGGAGTTTGTATCAGCCACTGAGCCGTTCACTATGTGTGATGCCTCAATAACAACAAACCTGTTGAATATTAGTGAAGCAACAACCTCGTTCTGGATGAACATGCCTACAACCTTCCAGGCGTGGGGGCCCATTTTCGTGTTTCTGGGCACGAGCGGCGATCATAGTGTGGAGTGTAATGGAGTGGGTGACTTGTATATTGCCGACTTCGGTGTTGACACATACGGGGACCTTGGTACCAGCGGCGCCAAGCTCAACGACAATCAGTGGCATCATGTTGCCATTACCTACAGCGTTACCGCCAATACGATGGTTGTCTACGTGGACGGCCAGGCTGCTGGCAGCCAATCATTCACTGCGAACGACCCCATTACAGCGGTTCGCATAGGTGGCCCCCGCTCGGACGGTCGTGCCCAGTGGCGACGTTACATAGGCCGGCTCGATGAAGCGGCTGTTTGGAACCATGGGCTAAGTGCAGATGAGGTCCAGAACGTGTTCTGGTTCGGTCCCCGATGGACACGGTTTGCCACCAATCCCCAACCGGCCAATGGGGCAACAATTGGTACAACCAATGTGACGCTGGGCTGGACCGCGGGCGATACTGCTACCCAACACCATGTGTATATCGGCGAGAGCCTTGAGGATGTGCAGAATGGCACCGGAGGCACTGACCATGGTCTGACCGGCGAGACAACTTTCTCGAATTACTCCTGGGAGCTTGGCAAGACCTATTACTTGCGTATCGACGAGGTCGAGGCTGATGGTGTCACCGTACATACCGGTGCAGTATGGAGCTTTACTATTTCCACGAAGCTCGCCTCCAATCCAGTTCCATCCAATGATGCCAGGCTCGTAGCCACGAACGTCACACTAAGCTGGACCGCAGGCTCAGGTGCTATCTCACATAATGTGTATTTCGGTACTGATCCGGATAACATACCGCTCGCCTCAGAAACGCAAACTGAAACCACATATCAACAAGAGAGCTTGGATCTCAACACAACGTACTACTGGCGTATCGATGAGTTCGATGGCACAGATATATATACAGGTGACCTCTGGAGCTTCAAAACCACACCCGATATAAAGATTACTGACCCCAATCTTGTCGGCTGGTTTAATTTCAATGCTGACGAAAATAACATAGCTGTTGACTGGTCCGGTTACGGAAACCACGGCAATATTTTTGGCAATCCGAATCGCGTTGATGGTTATGACCTTGGTGCGCTGGAGTTTGATGGTATTGACGATCATATTGAGATACCCCGGTTAATAAGTACCGATCTTACAATAATGGCCTGGATCGAAACTTCCACCCCCGGTGCCACAGGCACAACCGCTCGAGAAGGCAGCGGCCTGTTTTGGTCGGACCACGCCGGCGGCGGAGATCACTTCCTGCTGGCAGTGTTGGGAACAAAGTTGGCATTCGAGACCGGACCCGGCGGCAATCCTAATACCACCTCGAACAGAGATGTTGTCAAAGGTGAATGGGTACACGTAGCTGTAACCAGGGAAGAAAGCTCAAAAGATGTCGAATTCTTCATCGATGCAGCGCCCGACGTGACCGGCAATCACAGTGGTGACAACAACGTTGGTTCCAATCCCATGATTGTTATAGGAGCAAATCTTCTCGATTCGCGGTACTTCACAGGATTTATTGACGAAGTTCGCTTCTATGACAGGGTACTAACACAGCAAGAGATCGAGCAAGCTATGATAACCAACCCGGCAATTGCCCGCGGAGCAATTCCGGCAAACGGAGGAACACCGGACATTGAACATATTACATCTCTTAGCTGGGTGCCGGGGGAAAATGCAGTCCAGCATGATGTATACTTTGACACCGATGCGGATGCCGTGGAAGAAGCCGATACATCAGATACCACAGGTATATATCGTCGCCGACAAGACCCCAATACATATACTCTATCAATAACTTTCGAAGTCGGTCAGACTTATTACTGGCGTATCGATGAAATAGACAGCAACGCAAATATCAGCAAAGGCAGAGTATGGAGCTTTACAGTAGCTAATTACCTTGTTGTCGATGACTTTGAGGACTACGACGATGTCGATAACAGAATATATTATGCCTGGGAAGACTACTATGTGAATAATACAGGCATGACTGTGGGGCACCTTGAGGCTCCGTTTGCTGAAAGATTAATTGTTCACAGCGGCTCTCAGTCTATGTACATGCGCTACGACAATGATGGTACTGTGAATGAGGGCACCAGCCTTGAGAAGGCTGGGACACTGTTTTATTCCGAGGCTCAACGTTCATGGCAAGCTCCTCAGGATTGGACCAGACGCGGCGTTAATTCTCTAACGATGTGGCTGCGAGGTATATCTGCATCGGTCGGCAGCTTTACGCTTGGGCCACCGATTACGATGACCGGCTCCGGTGCGGATATCTGGGAAAATTCTGACCAATTCCACTATGCCTACAAACGGCTCTCCGGCATCGGAAGTATAACAGCAAAGGTGGTAAGCATGACTAATACCCACAACTCGGCCAAGGCCGGTGTTATGATTCGCGAATCTCTGGAACCGGACGCTGCACATGCCATGGTGGCTATCCAGCCTATGAATGAGGTTCAATTACTGTATCGTTCAACCGCAGGTGATGACAGCATAGCTATTGGACAAAGCGAAATCAGCACTCCTGTATGGGTAAGATTGACCCGCAGTGGCAACACCCTTACGGGCATGTATTCGGTCGACGGAGCCACCTGGGAGACACTGGATACGGCGATAGTACCAATGCTTCCGGATGTCTATATAGGCTTAATTGTATGCAGCCATGACAACAATGCTACTTGTACAGCCGAATTCTCTGATGTTGACATTGACGGCACAGTGACAAGCGATTGGCAGTCACAGGATATCGGCATAGAAAGTAATACTGCTGAGCCGATGTACATGGTTCTGAAAGATAATGCCGGCAGTAGTGCATTGGTCAACCACCCGGACCCGGCTGCAACGACTGTAAGCACCTGGACGGAGTGGAATATTCCGCTGGCCGACTTTACGGGCGTGAATCCACAGGCTATCAAGAAGATGGCCATTGGTGTTGGCGACAGGACCAATCCACCCCCGCAGCTTTCTGCGAAAGCAGAAGCGGGCGGTGGTGCAGGTGACTTGTACATTGATGATATCAGGCTGAATATTCCAATGTCGGCGGAATAGCGGCTGGCTCAGGTTAAGTCCGCCTAATGTGGATTGCATCAATTCGGGGCTTATACTGATTTATCAGTATAGGCCCCGATTCTTTTTTACTTCTCCGTACTTATAGGATATTGTTCAGAATATGTATCCGCTAATTAGTATCATAATATCACTGGCTGTGCTGGTGACGCTACTGCGTCTGAAAATCAAGATCGGCCTGGCTATGGTTATTTCCGCCTGCATATTGGCGTTGTTACTGCGTGTCTCGCCGACCCAATTGAGCCGAACATTGGCAGCAGAATGGCGACGTGAGCTTCTAACCCAAACCACAGGTTATCTTTTCGTATCGCTGACCGCACTGCTGCTTCTGGTCAACGTCATTGGTACTGCGATGGAAGAAATCGGCCTTTCACAGCGATTGGTCCCTGCGATGCAGGGACTGTTCAAAAGCCGCAGGTTCGCATTGGCACTGATACCGCTGATAATGGGGATGCTGCCAACGCCGGGCGGGATTATGCTGTCGGCGCCTATGGTTCGCGAGGCGGGTGACAAAATCGGAGTCGAACGCAGCCGATTGGCCGCTATCAACTTCCTGTTCCGTCATCAATGGGAGCCTGTCTGGCCGCTCTTTCCGGCAGTGCCCCTTATCCAAAGCCTGCTCGGCATTTCGGCATTCACTCTGTTCTACCACCACATTGTGCTGACTGTAGCTGGTATTGCCAGTGGTGTCATTACGCTTCTTATGTTCGGCATACCGCCGAAAAATCCCGACCATCAGTACGGCCAGCGCCAAGTTGGTCATCACTTGCGCGATTTTTTTAATGCCTTTTGGCCTATTGCATTTACCGCCGGTCTATATATCGCTTTCAACCTGCCGCCGGCCGTTGGGATATTCCTGGCCATCATTGGATTACTTGTAGCTCATAAAGTGCCCTTCAATCGGTGGCCAAGGATATTTAGAGCCGCTCTGGAGCCGGACATGGTGTTTTTGATCTTTGGCGCGCTATTATTCAAAGTCAACTTAGAAGCAAGTGACGCTATCGGCTGTGTCGTACAGTTTCTGACCGGTGCACACGTGCCGATATATCTGCTGTTGTTCATTCTACCTATGCTGGTCAGCTTCAGCACCGGCGTAACGATGCCGACCGTAGCGATTACGTATCCGTTTCTCATTGGCTTTATTGGAAGGGGCAGTGAAGCCAAAATGGGATTGGAAGTGTTAGCCTTTTCAGGCATAATCTTTGGCCTGTCACTGACGCCGGTACATCTTTGCCTGTCCCTTTCAGCGAGTTATTTTGAGACTTCGCTGGTCAGAATCATCCTAAAGCTCTTACCGCCGGCAGCAGCCATCGCCGGTGCAGGTGTACTGATGGCGGTCTTTTTTGGTTAAAAACCTATAGAAAAGAAACCCCCAGTAAAACCCTTCGACTGCGCTCAGGGCAGGCCTGGGGGCTAATATATTCTTTATTGACTTTTCGCCTTTTGGTCCTGAGCGCCGGCTATGACAACTACATATTCACCTTTCGGCTTTTCAAGCTGCGCTAATAATTCGGACAATCGGCCACGCTTTATCGATTCAAATACCTTTGTCAGCTCCTTAGCTAAAACAGCTCGGCGGTCTCCTAATACATCCAAAGCATCTTTTATAAAGCTGTGCAAACGATGGGGACTTTCATAAAAAACGAGTGTGTAAGGTGACTCTTTGTCACCAGCTAAAAATCGTCTTCGTTTGCTGCTTGTGCGGGGCGGAAAGCCACGAAAAGTGAAACTATGCGTAGGCAGGCCTGACAAAACCAGAGCCATCACAAACGCTGTAGCACCAGGAATCAACGTCACCTCGACGCCTGCTTCAATAGCCGAGCGCACCAATGTAAAACCGGGATCAGAAATACCGGGCGTACCCGCATTCGTGACCAGAGCAACCGATTTGCCTTTGTTAAGCAAGGCGACAATCTTCCTTGCAGCTTTAGCTTTATTATGCTCGTGGAAAGAGATTTGTGGCTTTTTAATATCAAAATGCTTGAGCAAAATACCGGTCTTGCGCGTATCCTCACTTGCGACATAATCCACCAGACGTAGCGTTTCCAGCGCACGCAGAGTAATGTCCGACAGGTTCCCAATGGGCGTGGCTACCAAATAAAGCATATTGTCGTCAAATAGCAATACTTATAATTTTGTTTGCAGCGATAAATAATGAAGCGAAACTATCAACGAGAATTACGCGCTGTATAGTCCATTGCGTCTTTTGGCGAGTATCTTTCTTCCACCCTTAGTTCGCATCCGAGATCGAAAACCACATCTTCTTCGTCTCTTAACCTTGCTCCAGCGAGGTTTTTCCATAGACACTCCTGTCGTTGAAAAGCGGTTACTGCGAGGTTTGCCTTGTTCCGGTCAATCCGCTTATGGCGGTTCTTTCAAACAATATAGTTAATCAAGCACTCTCTGCATGCCCTCTAAGACGTTCTTTTGCCCTCTTCAATTTCTGTGAAAAGTCACTGTTTCTAAACTGTAAGGTCCATCTCCTGATGGTAATCCAGCCACCAAAGCGGATGATGCGGTTACGCCAGGTTTGATACCACCGCTTCCACCCCAATTTAAAATTGTGCAAGAATAAAACCAGACCAGGGAAAGAGAATATACTTGCAGCAATCAAGAACATATATTTGAACTGATAAAATCTGCCCATGATCTGTCTGATAGATCGCTGCATCTGTTCGGCGCTAACCGGCTCATCAGGCTCGAACAAAGGAAAGTTGCCATCATAATATTCCCAACCCACACAATCGGTCGGGTAAATCCTGTTTTGTCTTTGTAGCCTGTGTCTCAATTCCGTTCCAGGCAGAGGAACCGGCAGCAAAACCTGCACGGTGTCAATTTCGGCCCTCTTGATGAATCTCCTAAAATACTTCACACGCTCCTCTATCGACATGTTGAAATTCACGCCTTCCGCTTTCGGATAGCCAAAGATAAACATCCCATGTACCAGGAAACCAAATTCGTGATATACCTTTGTAAGAGACAGCATATCTTCAGCTCTTACACGCTTGTTCATGGCTGCTAATTCCTCTTCGATCGGCGATTCAAAACCGATAGCTACCGTTCTAATGCCTGCTTGTTGCATAGAAGATAACAAATCAGTTTCTTTGGCTTTATCCAGTCTTATTTGAACTGTCATAATCAACTTTCTGCCTATGAGCCGCTGATAATCCCTGAGCATATTACAGAATCTTATTGTCTCGCCTCGTTGCTGCCCAAAGAGATCATCTACAATAAAGAAACGCCTGGCACCGCACGTCTCTACGAGAAAGCTGATATGCTCAAGCAAACGCTCAGGCGAGGCGTATCTTGGTTTGCCCCTGACGGTACAGAACTCGCAGGCCATCGCACAACCTCGTGTCCTCTCGACAGGATAAATTTTGATCTTCGCGTAGCGGACCAAGGAAAAATCAGGTAAAGGCAATCTGTCAAAATCGGTCAGCGGCTTTCTTGTGGGGGTGCGAACGACCTGGCCTTTGCTCAGGTAAGCAATGCCTTTAATCTCGTTTACATCCTTTTTGTCTTCTATTGCCCACAGAAGCTCTCTAATTGTCTCTTCTGCTTCGCCAATAACCACATAGTCGATACCGCTGGCGAGCGCCACGTCTATATTATCTTCAACAAAATGCTGACCCCCGGCGATAGTAACAACGCCCTTATCTTTATAAAAGCGGGCTAACTCATAGAGTCTGGGTATAGTGCTCGTCAATCCTCCATAGAACCCAACGACATCTGCTGGCCTGTGCTGTTGTAAAAACTCGTGGTCGGCTCCGGTCAAATTGCCCCTGGGTCCATATCTGCGAAGGTTGTTCTCATCGATAACCTCAGCATCCCACCGTTCCATTTCATTTACAGCGGTGGCTACGCATACCGGCCCTAATGCAGTGGTCTTCCTGGCGATGCGGGAATAAATATTAAATGCCGGATAAGCCGGAATAACAACTCTCAACCGATACCTTTTTTTCGATAAATCAAGCATAGTAAAAAACCTAAAAAAACTTTTGAAGCGATTGTACAATCTATTACAGTTTTGGACAAATAAAATTTGTTTAAATCGGGGGTTAGTACAAAAACAGGTTAATCTGCATTTAGCTACCGCCACTTCGTGTCTCATTAACCGCAGAGACCGCGAAAAACGCTGAGAGTTGAAAAGTGCCTAAAGTGAGCTAAAGTGAGCTAAAGTTAAAATTTATGACTTTAGGCACTCCACTTTTTATTAACATAGCTCTGCGAGCTTCCGCCGCAGCGGATTCTCGGCGGTTAGAAATATGGGCTAATCACATATTATACTTTCACTTAATCTGCCGGCTCTTATTATACATTAGAAGGCAGTCTGTCGGATTAAGATGCCAATTCGCCCTGTTCATAGAGGATAAGCGAGGTTGCAACGACTGCCGCGGTTTCGGTGCGCAAGATTCGGCGTCCTAAGCTGACCGGCTTTACACCGTTTGCCTGGGCAAGCCGAACTTCTTTATCTGTAAAACCACCCTCCGGGCCAATAAATAACGCAATATTAACCGGTTCAGTCTTACCGAATCGTAGTATTTCTCGCACACTTTTGCCATCTGTCTGTGGCGTTCCTATGAGGCAGCGATCAAAACCATCAAGTCCGGATATGGCATCAGCAAAATTGACGGGGCTTTTGATCTGCGGGATTCGGCCTCGCTCAGATTGCTCAGCGGCTTCAGCAACTATACGTCGCCAGCGGGATAGCTTGCGTTGCGTGACAGCTTCCTGCCTGCGGACAATACTTCGCTCAGTCACTATCGGTACAAAACATGTCACGCCAACCTCGGTACACTTCTGCAGTACCCATTCAAACTTTTCACGGGCTAATAAACTCTGATATAGGGTAATCTGCGTATGCGGTTCATTCTGAGTCTGCTGCTTAGACATTACTCCACCTATAACCTCCTGCGGGCTAATTTTGGTTAAGATTACCACGTATTCGCAGCCGATATTATCCAATACAATTACTTGTTCGCCTGGCTTCATCCGCAGGACATTACAAATTTGATGAGCCTGCGGGGCAGCGAAAACAACCTGTTGGCCACGTAAGCCCTCTTCGGTAACAAAAAAACGATGCATTATTTTCAGGTCCTCGTATGCTCTGTAGAAAAGACACACCGTCATTTCGACCAAAGCCCCCGTTTCTGCTTTCGCAGAATGCACGGGGGTAAAGTGGAGAAATCTGTTTAAAATAGATTTCTCGACTCGCCTGAGGCTCGCTCGAAATGACATACTGAATACCTCTCTACAGAGCTTATATTCAGTTAGTCTCACTCCTTACGTATGCCAAAAAGGCTGAAACAACTAATTTTACTGACGACACCAGACAATAATCTATTTATAATGCTACCCTGTGACGACTGATTCGACAAATCAAAAACGCACCTTTCTTTATGCTTTGACTGCAATTTTTCTGTGGTCCACCATAGCCTCAGCTTTCAAAGTTTCTTTGCGTTTCATAGATGTTTTGCCGCTTTTGTTTTACGCCTCGCTTGTATCGACCGCTGCATTCTTGCTCTATTTATTATTTTTCGGAAAAACATATCTGCTTAAAACCTTTTCCAAAGAAGATTATCTACGGTCCGCACTGGCAGGCTTTCTTAATCCTTTTCTCTACTACATTGTCCTGTTTGAAGCATACGACATACTTCGTGCTCAGGAAGCCTTGGCCATAAACTGGGTCTGGCCGATAACACTTGTTTTGCTGTCCATACCTCTGCTCCATCAAAAAATCAGGCTCAGGAGTATTCTCGCAATAACGATTAGCTTTTTGGGCGTCTTTATAATTGCGACCGGCGGGGATATTGGGGGATTTAAGTTTAATAAGCCCGCCGGCCTAATACTGGCACTGGCAAGCACCGCAATCTGGGCTTTATCCTGGATATTCAACGTAAAGGATAAACACGATGAAGCTGCGAGGTTATTTTTGAACTTTGTGTTTGGCTCTGCCTTTATTTTTGCAGCGATGCTGCTTTTCAACAAAACAGAGCTGCCAAACCGCAATGGTATTTTAGGAGCTGTTTATATAGGATTATTTGAAATGGGTGTCACTTTCCTGGTTTGGCTAAAAGCGCTAAAATCAGCCAAGACCACCGCGTATGTCGCAAATCTGGTATATTTAGTACCGTTCTTTTCGCTGATAGTGATTCACTTTGTCGTCGGCGAAGAAATTTCTTCTTCAACAATAATAGGGCTGGTCTTCATTGTCGCAGGTATAATATTACAAAAACTTTGGGATTAGATTAGCCGGCACACCCCCACCCTTGTCTTGACAAGAAGACGTGGGGATGCCGGTACCTTTCTTGTTACCTCTTGTTACCCCATCACAGGCCGGCCATTTCCAGAACAGTTGCTACATGGCGTTCCCAGCCGAGTGACATGATGTGAATACCCTGGCATAAATTCTTCAACTGTTTAATCAGACGTGCGGATATTTCCATGCTCTTTTTGACCCTTTCCTCCTTCGGCACGCCGGCCAACTCATCGATGATTTCATCAGGGACGTGTATCCCCGCGACATTTGCATTCATAAACTTGGCCATAGCAGGTGACTTTAAGAACACAATTCCAGCTATTATCGGCATGTTTAGGTACTTAACTTTTTTCATAAAATCAGCGAACTTATCCACTTCATAGACGGCTTGTGTCTGGAAAAACTCTGCGCCGGCGGTGACTTTTTTGGCCATCTTGATAATCTGCAGCTCTAAAGGCTCTGCGCCCGGATTGACTACCGCTCCAACGCAAAATTGCGGAGGCTTTCCTTGCAACTCATTTCCAGCTAAGTCTTTGCCGTTCATTAAGCTCTTTACAGCCGACAGAAGCTGCACCGAATCCAGGTCAAATACCGGCATCGCCGCAGGATCGTCGCCCAATTTTGGATGGTCGCCTGTAAGGCACAATAGGTTCTCAATATCCAATACCGCTGCGCTTAAGACATCCGACTGCAAACCCAGGCGATTGCGGTCTCTGCAGGTAAGCTGCATAATAGACTCAAGGCCTCTTTCTTTCAAAAGACGGCAAGTCGCCAGCGAGCCGACCCTCATTACAGAGCTTTGCAAATCAGTAACATTGAAGGCATCGACCTTTTTGCGCAAAGGCTCTAATTCATCGAGTATCTTTTCTATTTCCACGCCTTTGGGCGGTCCAACCTCACAGGTGATAACAAATTTTCCTTGTTTGAAAAGCTCGGTAATCTTCATTTCTCCAAAGTCTCCTTATGGTACGAAGCACGAGGGACGCGGGACGAGTGACGAACGTCCATCGTCCGTCATCCGTCGTCCATCGTCGCTTTAGACCTCTCTATGTCATAAAATGATTTCTTACGCAGCTCGCTCGATGGCAGCATCTTACCGTGGTCCCGTGCTGAGCGGACCCTCTTGAGATTTTCTAAACGCCCGACCTTCTGGAGCCGCTCATAAATTAACTGCCAGCCGCAATCCTTCTCGTTATCAACCTCACATTTTCCGTCCTTGGCTCCGCCGCAAGGCCCATTAAGCAAGCTCTTTGCGCAAAACGTAACGGGACAGATGCCTCCGGTGTAATCCAAAGCACAATCTCCGCACGCCTGGCATCGCTCATCCGACGGCCAAAGCCCCTGTAGGCCGCCCAGTGACACCGTATTGGCCGCAGGATGTACAACCTTATCTACAACCTTGGAGACCGCCTGGACCCCGATACCACAAGTCAGCACCAAAATAGAATCCGATTGTTGGAGCTTGTCCATGTGCCTGGACAGCCGTGTTGTCACCAACATTTTGTTACACAAAAAGTCCACCAGGCATACGCCGGTAACTTTCTTGCCGGCTTTTTCCAGATCTGCCTTCATCGCCGAGAGAGCCTCTTCCCCGCCGGTTTGGCAGGCCTCGGCACAACCGTTACAGCCCAACAAAAAGATTTTCTTTTCTGCTCCCAGCGACTGCAGGATTTCATCTATTGGTTTATTTTCTGTGTATAACATCTCGAACTTCCTCGTCGTTTTTTATCTGCACATCAAACAACCTTAAACACTCCTAAGCGATTTCCTCTGACATCAATTAAGTGAACCGAGCAGGCTAAACACGGATCGAAAGCCCGCACAATCCGCACCAATTCAAAAGGATTTTCCTTATCTTTGACCTTGGTTCCAATTATCGCTTGCTCGACCGCACCAGGCTGGTCTTTGTCATCTTTTGGTGAAGCGTTCCAGGCTGTCGGCGTAATCACCTGATAGCGTTCAATTTTCTTATTCTTTATCGTTATCCAGTGCCCTACCGCGCCTCTGGGTGCTTCAGCCAAACCGGCGCCTTCGCCCCGCTCAGGGACATTGCTATCAACGATGGTTGGCTCATCAGGTTTTAAGCTTGTGAGCCAGTCGGCCATTGCATCGGCAACTAATTTGGCCTCCAAAGCTCTCGCTGCGTGCCGGCCCAGTACCGAAAACAACGCATCAACACCAACATCTACCTGGCCAAGCAGCAAATCCACCAATTCCTTTACCTTGGCGTCACCTTGTACATAATTGCTTACCATTCTCGCCAAAGGCCCAAGCTCACAAACCTGGCCCTTATAACGTGGAGATTTCAAAAACGAATAGGCCTGCTTTTTCTTAACGTCAGGTTTTGTTTCTCCCTCAGCCGGATTTTTTCCCGAACCGGAATCAGCATACCAGGAATGTTTTACGTCCTCTGTAATATTTTCCTTGGCGAACGGCTCAGGCTTCAAATTCGTGGAAACCACTGCGGATTTAAATAGTCTGCCGGTCGGTAAATCAAATCCGCCATAAGCAAGAAATCTTTGGCAGCCTATGCCAATCTGGAAATAGTCGCTGTAGGCCTTTGCCACAGCTATCACGTCAGGAATATAAATATTATCAATAAAATCACGTATTTCATTTAATCGCCACAGGAAATTAGTTATTTTATCTTCGGTGGGCTTTTCAGTGACACCGCCGGGGACAATAGCGACATTATGCGGCATCTTTCCGCCGAAAATCGAAAGCATCTCCTGGCACTTGCGTCTGATATCCAGGGCCTTTAAGTAGTGATTTACCAATTCAGCGTTCACCTTGCCCGACGCTCGATAATCACCTTCATATCGCGGCACAAAAAGCGATAAATCGCCTATAGCGCTTGCCGCATCTACATAGTCCAGCGCTGCGAGGTGATAAAAATGCAGGATATGGGACTGCAAAAAATTGGAGCCGAGGATAAGACAGCGGATGAGCTTGCCGTTATCCGGCACCTTATCTGTTAAGCCGAAGGCTGCGTCGAGGCACAGCGCCGACGCCGTTGCATGAGCTGTCGGACAAACGCCGCATATCCGTTGTGTCAGGCGGTTCGCGTCACGAGGGTCTCTGCCCTGCAAAATTATCTCAAACCCTCGAAAAAGTGTGCCGGCACTTTTAGCTTCTTTGACCACACCATTGTCAATGACGGCCTCGATAGCCATGTGGCCCTCTATCCTGGTTACAGGGTCAATCTTTATTTTTGTGACCATGTCAATTCCTTAAAAATAACCTTTTCGTACATTGGCGAGGTACCATCCGGAAATCCCGGCTCCACACAGCCAATACAGGGTGAGCCTGCCTTTATGCACCAGCTCACGCCGTTATTCCACTGCCTTAAAGGACAATCCGCATAAGTATAATGTCCCTTACAGCCTAATTCATAAAGACAGCCTTCATCACCCAATTTTTTCGCGAATTTTCCTTTGTCGAAATCCGCTCGCCTGGGACAGTTCTCGTGAACAAGCTTGCCGTAGAAAAGCTTTGGCCGAGCCAAGTCATCTAAATCAAGCGCATCTGCTCCTGAAAAAAGAATCACCGATATAGTCCCTGTGAACCACTCCGGGTGCAGGGGACAGCCTGGCAGATTGACCACCGGCGTATTGATGTCGTTCTCAGCAAACACTTCTCTTACTCCTTTGCAGCCGGTCGGATTAGGCTTGGCCGCTGGAATCCCGCCGAAAGTGGCACATGTGCCGACAGCAATAGTCAATAGCGCATCTCGGCCCAGGTCTTGAACACTTTCTAAGATGGTTATATGCTTTCCGTCTTTTTCGCCAATACTGCCATAAAGACCACCCTCTGCGGTAGGAATTGCACCTTCCACGACCAATATATAGCTGCCCTTCCTGTCCTTTTCGGTATCTTTTAGAACCTCAATTACCGGCTCTCCTTGGCCGGCCATTATCGTAGCATGGAAAAGCAGGTTCAGTTGATGGCCCGGCACTAACTCATCCAGCAGAAGATTCTGTATCCTGGGACTAACTGCATTTAAAACAGAAATAGAACAGCCGGTACAGCCTGCCCCCTGCAACCAAACTACCGGATATTTCTTAGTATCCACTTGTGTTCCTTTCGATATCAGAAGTCAGATGCCAGAAGTCAGACGTCAGAAAAACTCTGCCAGTTGTTCATTAAACGATAAAGCATAGCATTGACTTCGTCATATCCATCATCTAACTTCCTATGCTCATCCTTCGTGATATACATACAGTCTTTTGCAAAGTCCAGCCATCCTCTTGTTTCTTCAGACGATCCTAAAGAGTCATTTAGATGTCTAATTAATACCTGCTCATATTTTCTTTTAGCATATCCTTCGCGTATATTTATAGCAACGGATCTCGATGAGCACCTCATCTGATCTGTTAATGAATATGTTTCTTCTTTAGGAAACTTCTTGGTTATCTCAAATATCTCCATAGCAAGCTGATAAGCCATCTGATATACTTTCAGATCTTTTACACTCTTAATAACTGTTTTCCTTCTGTTCTCTGTCATCTGTCCTCTGTCTTCTGTTTTCCTTTTGCGGACTCAACGGTGTTATAAAGCAGCATAGTTATCGTCATCGGGCCTACGCCGCCGGGTACGGGGGTGATAAGCGAGGCCTTTTCCTTAACCGCTTCAAAATCAACATCACCAACGAGACGATAACCCTTCTTTTTAGTAGGGTCTTCCACGCGGTTAACGCCTACATCAATAACGACCACACCTTCTTTTACGATATCGGCTGTAATTGTGTTCGGCCTACCTGCTGCCGCGATGAGAATGTCAGCCCGTTTGGTGTGCGAGGCAAGGTCCTTGGTGCGAGTGTGACAGATGGTTACAGTAGCATTTGCATTGGGCTTTTTCTGGATAAGCATATTTGCAAGGGGCTTGCCGACAATATTACTTCGGCCAACAATTACCACGTCGGCCCCTTCAATAGTCACGCCGCTGCGGATAAGTAGCTGGATAACGCCGTGCGGCGTACAAGGCAAAAACCCTTTCTCACCCACCACCATTTTGCCGACATTCATCGGATGAAAACCATCGACATCTTTGGCAGGATCAATTGCTAAAAGAACCTCGGCTTCGTTAAGGTGCTTCGGCAAGGGTAATTGTACTAAAATACCGTGGATTTTTGGGTCTTTGTTCATCTTTTTAACTAACGCCATCAACTCTTGCTGTGAAGTTTCAGCCGGCAGTCGGTTGTCATCGGAATAAATCCCTATCTCTTCGCATGTTTTCTCTTTAGCCGTGACATAGGACTTGGAAGCAGGGTCCTCACCGACAATGATTACACCCAGGCCCGGCACAATTCCTTGCTTTTTCAACTTAGCTACTTCTTCTTTTAGTTCCGCCCGCATATCAGCGGCCACCTGTTTGCCATCAATAATTTGTGCTGTCATTGTTTTTATCCTCATTTATTAACCCGGCCACAGGTGCCGGGACTAACCGTTGATACCCCGGCCACAGGTGCCGGGGCTAAACTACTCTACCCCGACCGCAGGGGTCGGGGCTAAACGTTGATACCCCGGCCACAGGTGCCGGGGCTAAACGTTGATACCCCGGCCACAGGTGCCGGGGCTAACCGTTGATACCCCGACCGCAGGGATCGGGGCTAAACGTTGGTTAAAATAATCCTTGAACCTTTCCGGTATTGACGTCCATATCGATTCGTCGGAACGCAGGATTCGAAGCGGTGCCCGGCATTAGCTTAATCGCACCGGCTACAGGGACAATAAAGCCGGCACCTTTATAGACAAGAATGTCACGAATTGGAAGCTCCCAGCCGATAGGCCTGCCCTTAATATCAGGGTCGTGTGATAAGCTCAGGTGAGTCTTAACCATGCAGGTCCCGAGCGTCCTGGAGTCGGGATCAGCTTCCATAGCCTTCGCCTTTTCCAGAGCCTCGTCTGTATATGTTACGCCGTCAGCTCCATAAACTTCCTTGGCGATTAGTTCAATTCGTTTTCTAAGTGGAGTTTCCAAATCGTAAAGGAACTTAAAATGGTTCTTTTCGCTGCACGCCTGAATCACAGCTTCCGCCAGCTCGATAGCACCGTCACCACCCATTAGCCAGTGCTTTGAAACCGCAGCCAGAGCTCCATTTTGCTCGGCGATTTTGCATATCAGGTTTATTTCGGCTTTGGTGTCGGTGTGGAAGCTGTTTATACAAACCACCGGCCGGACTCCGCTTTTCTTGACGGTCTCGATATGAGCAACAAGATTCTCACAGCCCTTTTCCACTAATTCAAGGTTTTCGCTGGTATATTCCTCGCTTAAAGGTATGCCGGGCTTAACGGTGGGGCCTCCGCCGTGCATCTTCAGAGCACGAACAGTAGCAACAATTACCACCGCATTGGGAGTAAGGCCGGACATACGACACTTTATATTCCAGAATTTCTCAAAACCGATATCGACTCCAAATCCACTTTCGGTAATATGGTATTGGCCTAACCTCGTGCCGAGCATGTCCGCAATGATGGAGCTTTGGCCGACAGCAATATTGGCAAACGGCCCTGCGTGCACAAATACGGGCTGGCCCTCGATGGTCTGCAGAAGATTCGGATTAAGCGCTTCGGCCATCCACGCTGTCATTGCGCCGTCAACTTCGAGGTCGGCAGTAGTAACTTCGTTACCTTTTTTGTCATAAGCCACAACAATCTTGGCTATCCGCCGGCGTAAGTCTTTCAAGTCTTTGGCCACCGAGAGTATCGCCATAACCTCGCTGGAGACGGCAATTTGGAATCCTGAGTCCATCTCGTAGCCATCCATTTTTCCGCCCCGGCCGATCCTGATATTCCGCAGGGCCTGAGCACAAAAATCCATCACCCAGAGCATCTGAACCCTTTCAGGATCAATATCTATCCGCTTGAGGTTGCTCCTGGCTAAGCGGGCGTTGTCATAGTTTCTCTCGTGCTGCATACGGGAAGTAAGAGCTACCATAGCAAGATTGTTGGCATTTGTGATGCAATCGATATCACCTGTAAGTCTTATGGATAAAGGTGTAAGAGGAATACATTGCGCAAGGCCGCCGCCGGCAGCGGAACCTTTGATATTGAACGTCGGCCCGCCACTTGGCTGGCGAATCGCCCCGGCCACACGTTTACCAAGCTTACCCAAGCCCTCAACCAAACCCATGGCCGTTGTAGTTTTGCCCTCACCTAACGGGGTAGGTGTAATGGCGGTAACATCAATATAATTTCCTATTGGGGCATCTTTTAGGCGGGCATAAGCTTTTTGAAAATCGACTTTGGCTAACCTGCGACCCATAGGGATTATCTCGTCGGCCTGCAGTCCCATTTCATCAGCCAATTGGCTAATAGATTTACAGTTTTCCTCAGCAGCTTCAGCTATTTGCCAATCCTTCATCTTTGTAGGGTCAAGTCTCATAGCGTCTCCTCATTTTAAATAATTATTCGTGTGATTTTTTTCGCGACGTAACGCAACAACAGGATTAAACAGTAAAGGTACTGTCCATAGAAACTATCTGGGCGATTACAATTTCAGAGCTACTTTTTCCCTTCGTTTTTCTGTCTAATCTTTATTTTTAGTTGGGCAATCTTAATAAAATCAAAAGATATGTACAAATAAAAAAGTGAAATTCCACGCAGTGCGGTTTATAGAGCCGGCTGAAAACCCGAACGAATAATTTCCCTTTATTCTCTCAACCGGAAGACAATTGTATCAATTCCACACGGGGACACTTACACGAAAATCACGAGCTATCCACCAAAAATCTCCGACGGGTTATGTTGAATTGCATTATGACGATGCCGAAAAATATGGTATTGCAGACGGCGATTACGTAAAGGTTTCCAAACGTAGGGGCAAGGTTATAATTTTAGCCAGCGTGGGCAGTCGGGTGGCAAAAGGCTGGCGGGGCTTGCCAATATACTCACTAACGATGCGTTGGACCTGATTGCTAAAATACCAGAATTCAAGGTGTCTGTACTGCAGCAATCAAAAAAACAGAAAACATCTATAAAGCCTTGTGACTTTGGCACTTAAAACAAATCCCATAGCCAAATGTAAAACAGCCGTTGAGCTCTCAGAAATCACCTCGTGCTACGTAGCAACTCTGCTTTGCCCTGCGCAACGGTTACGCAGAGCAGAGAGCTACTTCGCAGAATAGCATCAGCTATACCTGGGCACTTTATGGTACATCTAACGGGTCCATATCCTTGATTCTATCGGCATAAAGCTCATACGGATATTTTTGTAGGAGCTGCTTTTTGTAGTTAGCTAATATCTGCTCCCGTTTTTCGTCTAACATTCTCCATTTGATACCATTATTCAAATTACTGGAGTATTCTTTCAGCTCAGCGGGCTTCTTTTCCAATATCTTGACTATGCGCCACTTGACTGCTGTACCGTAGAAGCCCTTTACCGGCCCTATTATTTGATTTGGCTCACCTTTCCACAAATCGCTGAAGAAAATTCCTTCATTGCCCGGATAAACATTGAAAGGTTTACCTTTTTTTTGCAAAGAATATTCTTCTTTAATCGCCTCAAAATCCTTGCCGCCTTCCAGCTCAGCCTTTACCTTACGGGCTGCTTCAAGGTCCGGACACCAAATTTGATCGATATTTATCGTCTTGGACGTGCCGAACAATTCTTTGTTATTCTCGAAATATTTAACCATCTGCGCTTCATTCGGTTCCTTTATATCTTTGACTTTGTCCGCTCTGACTCTGCCGAGCAGGACCATAGCTTCTCGCTCTTTTAGCTGGTCTAAGAAATTTTTATCTTTATCAAGCTCGAGTGTTTTGGCCTTAGCGACAAATATCGGAATCCTCAAAGCTGCGTTTAATAACTGTTCCACACCCTTTGCTGTATTCAAATTCTTTGGTCGGCTTGGTGGAGACATGCTTACCAAGGTATAGAACCAGTCCTTTAACGTTAACTTTCCACCGTCAAAAGTTGCCAAGACAATGTTTTTCTCCTCCGGCGTTAATTCTCCTTTTACTTGAGAGATAAGTACCCACCATTTATCACGCGGTCTTTTCGGATTGGATAATAACCTTTGATGGATTTGGGCTGCCTTAGGAAAATTATCGCTGATTTTCTTAAGGTGGAAATCTTGACATAACTGATTGTAATATTGTTCTGTAAGCCGATTAGCCTTCTGTCTTTGTAGCAGTGCTTTTGCCCGCCTTTGATCCAGCTTGGGATTGGCTTTTATTTGCTTGTCGATTTCAGCGTCGGTAACTTCCAATTCGCTCAGCCTGCCTTGCAAATAACTTGCTCTAACTAAGCCTGCCAGTTTTCTATCTCTGAATTGCCCAATCTGGACGCTGATTTCTTCACGCTCCAAATAGCCTTGCTTGCGTGCCTCTATAGCTATTGCTTTTTCTGCTATCATTGTCAAAAGCACTTCATTGACATCAACAGACTCGATTGGGTCACTGTACCTGTTATAACCCAAAGGACGAAGCTCCATCATCAATCTCTTTTCAAGCTCCTCTTTAGTGATGACATAATCGCCGATTTTGGCAACAATATTCGACTGCTCACCAGCTTTGACGGCTGCCTGCTCTTGCTGCCGCTTTTCAGGTCCTGGCTTGCTTTCTGCATGCTCTGCAGCACAGCCGTTATCAAGGACTACTACCAATAGGCCCAGTGATAAAGCCAATCTTATCGGAAATAGCTGCCGATTAAACATAATACACTCTCCTATTCATACACGGTTTTCATTCAACAGTAATCTTTTTTAACTATTATAGCATTTCGACTATTATAGCATTATACTTTACCTTGACAATTAGCTTAAGCTTTAATAGCCATCCACCAGCACCACATGCCCGTCCCCTCGGCCTTGCTCGGGACAGGCCTGAGCAGATTAGCCCCCAAATTCATTTGGGGGGTTTCACTACCACGCTTGAGACCCCGCCTTGGGAGAACCCTCACTTAGGATTCTTACGACGATACCCTACCACGACCATATATATAGGCTCAAGTTTATCCGGTAGTGATAAAACTTTGCCGACACCAAGATCATCAAAGGCCCCGACAGCAACAGAGCCGAGCCCTAAAGCCTCAGCTTGAAGGTGGACGTTCTGGACAGCGTGGCCGGCTTCCATATAAACATAGCGCATACCTCGCCGGCCGTAGTGTCCCGTAGTTCTGGCAAATTCGGCTGCAAAAACCAAAGTCAGCGGTGCCGCTTCAATAAATCCCTGTTCCCACGCAGCAGACACAAGCGCAGAACGCAGGTCCTGAGCCGAAAGTTTTTCCAGAGCATGTTCACCAAGCAAATAGTGAAAAAGGCCCTGCTCATCCACTAACAAAAGTTCCAGCGGATAGGTAGCTCCTGCTGAAGGTGCTGTGCGATACCTGCTCTTAGTGTCCTGCCCCTGAGCCGCCCAGGTTAATTGTCCGATTTGCTCAGGTGTAAGAGGCTGAGACCGAAAGTCACGCCAGGACCGCCGGGTAGCTATTGTTCGCTCCAGTGACATTGAACCGTCCTGGCTCGGTTTGGGAAGGTTTATTATTTCACGCATGTTTAATCTCGTTCTTAATCATTTTAATCTGTAGTATCATATCCATAAAATCAAACTATGTCCAGATTCCACAAAGCATGTTAACCTGCGGTAAAACCGCAGGCAAAACCCGCCTCGAGCCGCGTTTTGCCACCGAAGCGATAACAACAAACCATCCAGCTTTGCATCCATCCACACCGGCAACTTGAAATGACCGCTGTCTCATCGCATTATTTGTTAGGAAGGATTTCTTAAAAACGACAGAATCTGCAGAATCTCAGCTATCGTTTCGTCATAATTCTGTCGGGTCAAATTAAATAGCACGACATCGGTATAACTTTTTACTTCAGAGATTAAAGCAGAACCTTTTTGTGCCACGGTCGCCAATACGGATTTCTCGGATTCAAAAAGCCGGCGAACCGCCGCAACAAACTTACCAGATAAACACTCCATTTTCCCGATTTCGTCGATGACAAATAACTCCGCATCACTTTGCTCAATGTCTAAGACAGGCACTACGGATTTTTCAAAGCCGGTGACATCTACGCCGTATTTTCCTACTTTGAAACGCCCTTTGATGTCGATGTGTGAAAGTATTGCCGTAGCCTCATCCAGGCGAGTCCAGCGAAAACCTTTACGCTTGTCTCCTCGGCGGATTTCCTGCGTATAAAAACCTGCCGCCTTTTTGCAGTTCAGATTTTCTAAGATTTGCATTACGGCGGTCGTTTTGCCACAGCCCGGCAGTCCTGTTATCAGGATTTTAGCTGACCTGGATGACATATCCAACGAATCAAATTCGAATATCGAATTTCGGTTTTTAGGCCTGTTATCTCTGCTCAAGCCAGTTAGAAGCCATGATAGCAAAATCCTTGTAGTCCACTTTGCAGTCGCCGTTTATGTCGCCTGCTATGATGGTTTCGCATACGGGGCCACCAAAATATGATTTGCCAGCTTCTGCTGTGCCGCCATAGGCGCCCATATTGATTCTGCCGCCGTTAGGAAATAGCTCTAATCCAACAGGACTGTTCGGATCGCCTGCATCAATACAGGGACTGGTGACATCATCCTTAACCCAGCTTTGGCTGTTTGGGTCCCAGCGCCCTGCTTGTGATTTCAAATGTAAGTCTTCCCTATTCGGATTAGCAAAACGCGGGTCGATATCGATGTTACCTTGTCCCCATGTAAAAGTCGAATTATCCCCGGAGATCGATATGCCATCCTGGCCGTCTTCGACGTTGGAGTAACTGATTGTTATGTGAGAGCCAGTATCTTCGATTTCATTATTTGAACTGTCTGTCAGAGTGACAGGTTGTGAACAATCCCAGATGATACAATTGATGACTGTTGCTGTTCCGCCGCCCGGATTGAGGCGATACGGAGGACCCCATCTGCCCAAATCGAAAAGCCTAAGCCCTCTGCCACAATCTACAATCGTGTTATTAACCAAAAGCGCCTCACAAGAATTCTCTACCGCTATACCGGCGTTACGGCAGTCGTAAATTACATTATTCATCACGACCGGAAAGCACCTGTCACGCAGGACAATGCCGTGATCATCACTTCCGGCAACGACGTTTCCAGTAATAACCGCCGAACACCTTGTGGGATTTATCATATCATCGTGTTCAGGATTCAAGAACAGGTTATTTTGGATAAGAGGTGGGGGGTCGCTCTCACCCCACAAATCAACATCATCATTATCGCCGCGTTTACCTGTAAAGAAGCAATCTTCAACCAATACGTATGAGTACCTCGTATGCACACCCTGCCCGATGGAAAGAAACCGACAGCCTTTAATATCTGCTTTTGCATCTCCAGGATGATTTGGGTCATCCGATATTATGGCTATGGCGTCACCCTCTGCATTTCTGCTCTCGTCAGGAAGTTTTTGAAAGATGCACCTTTCAAAATCGACATGACTTGCTAATACAACCAAAGCCTCGTGATACGTCCTCGGCCCAGGCTCATAGTAGTCCTGATGTGCACCTTCGCTGTCAGCGTACTCAATGATACAGTGCGTAAAGCGACTGTCCGCTGCCTTAATGAGCATAATCTGTTTCCACGTTGTGCCGTCTTCATAACGTGTAAAGCGAATCGGCTCGGCTTCGTTGCCGTCAGCTAAAAGCTGGCCATAGACGAGAAGCGAGACGGAGTCCTTCATTAAGATTGCTGTTCCCGGCTCAATATTTAAAACAATGCCAGCCGGTACGAAAACGTTATCTTCGACAACGACTGTTCCGGACCACGTGGTATCCTCGGTAAGCTCGCCTGCAACACGGATTTCAACTGGCTGCTGGGAATTATTTGCATAGGCTGGGACCACGTAAAACATAAATCCTATGCAAAATATAAACCCCCAAATAAACCTGTCCTGAGCCAGGTCGAAGGATTTGGGGGCTAAATATCTCTCGACATTGCTCGAGACAGGTTTAGCCCCGCAATTTATTGCGGGGTCAACATGCGGTTTCACAGGGGGTTTACGTTGATCTTTACTCCTTTGCATTTTTCATCCTCCTGCAAGGGATACTACGAATGTTTATAATTCAATGATATTATAACATATTTACATCTTACGCCCAAAATGTTTACCCAAAAAGAGATATATCCGCATCGGCAGCCGTTCACCGGCACTACAGGCCCGTCCCCTTGGCCTTGCTCGCGGCAGGCCTGAGCCGGGTCGAAAGACGTGCCGGCTAAACGTTGTCCCACGTCCATCATCACTCGTCCTTCTTCTGTCTTCTGTTCTCTGTCTTCTGTTCTCTGTCTTCTGTTCTGAATTGGCGTCATCTACGTTGAGGCGGGGTAGTTGTTGTAAATGTCCAGACTCCACCAGTCGTTATAGACCCATCGCTATCAACCTCATCGATGCGCCAGTAGTATGTAGTTCCATATTCCAACATTTCGAGCTCGAATTTAGTCGCAGTTTGATACATTGATACAAGCAACATATCATTAATGCTGGGGCCGAAGTAAACATTATGCCAGACGGCGTTTATGCCGGCGGTCCATCTCAACGTGACATCCCGAAGAACATTTTCAGCCTCTTTGGCAGGGTCTGGGTCGGTAGCCTTACTAAATAAATTTGGTTGTTGCTGCGGCGACAAACTGGCTTCTGCTGTACCGCCGTATGCACCCATATTGATTCGTTCGCCATTAGGAAATCGTTCGAGGCCAACCGGCATGCCGAGATCACCCGCATCGATACACGGGCTGCTTTGCTGGTCTATGACCCAGCTTTGACTTATCGGGTCCCACCGCCCCGCCTGAGATTTCAAATGGTAATCACCATTCTCAGGATCGGCAAATAATGGTTCAATATCAATATTGCCTTCACTAGGCCAACCATTTTGTACATTGCTGTATGTAATCTCTACTGCTCCACTTGTACTTATACGCCCCCTTTCGCTTCTTACAATCCATATCTCGTCAGGCATATCAGCCCATAGAATACAGTTGACCAGTTTTGTAATACTATCCTGGATGCTTGAGATTGCCCCACCACCCGCCGTCGCAACGTTGGTACTGAAAGTGCAATTGAGCAAAGTTGTATGGCTATCATCGAGGCTCTCCATACCACCGCCGCTTCCGGCGGAATTGCCGCTGAATATGCAGTTGGTCAGACTCGGCTGGCTTGTGTAGCGATTGTACATTCCACCGCCGCTTATCTGCGCCGAGTTTCCATTAAATATGCAGTTAAGCAGTGTCGGGGCGCTACTATCATTGAACATCCCACCTCCGCTTCCTGTTGTCGTGTTGCCGCTGAACATACAGTCAGCTAACATTGGGTTACTATTAATGTTGTACATTCCACCGCCACTGTCACCTCCCCGATTATCAACAAATGTGCAATTGGTCAGTGTAGGGTTGCTTTCAGAATTGTACATCCCACCGCCGCTTCTCGGCGCTGTGTTCCCGCTGAACGTACAGTTGAGCAGCACCGGATTACTGCTGTTGTTGTACATCCCGCCTCCACTTTCTACTGCCGCGTTTCCAGTAAATGTACAATTGATCAGAGCCGGATTGCTCCTATCGTTGTACATCCCACCACCACCATAAGGAAGTGGGCCCTCGGCGTAACCACCACCGGTAATGGTTAAACCATCCAGTACGGCTGTCGCATCGGTTCCGCTGGCTCTTACTACATGACAGCTATTGTCCCCGTAATTGGCGGAAACTGGGCTATCGTCGGCGTTAAGGTTGCCGCTTAGAATGCTTTTATATTGGTTGATATCCCGGATATCAGGTCCCCCGCCTCGGCGGTTCAAGACCGCATAACCGCCTTTAACAGTTACACCGTTTATGAGTTGAAACGAAGCCGTACGATCTCCGGGCATGATACCTATTCCTCGATCTGGAGTATAAATACCCTGAGCAACACGGATTTCCACCGGCTTCTCATAAAAATAGGCAAGCAATAAAGCATCCTGCAGGGAGTTGATAGCATGCGCCCAGCTTGAGCCAATATTTAATCCGTTTGCATTGACATCAACATAAATTATCGTTGGTGTACCAGATGGCTCAGGTATAGGTGTTTGTGCGGTGGCCATGGACATGGCCACTAAAAGAAACAGTACGCACAGAGACTCCACTATGGGATGTGGCGCAAGCCATGCTGCGCGCCTTGCGGCACATCTAACAAGATTTTCTTTCCCTCTCATTTTCCTGCCCTTTCAATAAAAATAATAAATATATAACGGCACTACGGACTACAATACCGTAGCGCATTTACGCCAAAAGGGTCGGTTCGGCGAATGCATACGCTCAAGGCTATATTCCAGATATTCTTGTTTTCCTGAGAAAAAACCCAAAGAAACTGCATTTTGGGCACGAAATCAGAAAAACCTCTCACTTTTCAAGAGCAGGCGTATTATAGATGATATTGAGGAATTATGATGACAAAACAAATTATAATATATTTTAGCCTGCTTATTCTTTTAGATTACATCTTAGTTGTAACTGTTCGCTTTTTTCAAGATTTTTTTACCTATTTCCATGAATTTTTTTCGGCTATCGCTCATATCGATGTATTACTTTGCAGCCAGTGCAAGACCATAATCGCTAAATCTGCAAAATCAACTTTGCAGTCGCCGTTTATATCACCTGAGACAATCGTTTCACAAACCGGTTCGTCGAAATATGATTTGCTGGCTTCGGCTGTTCCGCCGTAGGCTCCCATATTGACAATACCACCATTGGGAAATGGCTCTAAGCCGATTGGTGACATCGGATTGCCTGCATCGATACAGGGACTTGTGACATCATCTTGAATCCAGCTTTCGCTTACGGGATCCCATCTTCCAGCTTGAGACTTCAAGTGGTAATCACCATCAACCCAAACAGCATTTGGATCATTAGGTTCGGTAATCTTATTTGGGTCATTTACTTTAACCCAACGGCCTGGATCAACAAAACATGGATCGGTATCCATGTTACCGGTGCCCAGGTTGTGCCATTGGGCCGGCAGGAGACAGTAGTTGACGCTCACTTCCGTGTCGTCCGCGATTCCTTCGAGGACGATAGAAGTGTGCTGGAAGATACAGTTTTCGAGATAGGCTCCATGACCGGGTTTTCGACCGGGCAGATCGAGGTCGAAATAGATAGCTACGCCGGAGATATTGACGGCGGTGTTGTTGGCAAAAGTCAGAAAGGCGCCGTTTTTGACTTGTGCAATATGCTGGGAGTTGATAAAGACATTGTGTGACAGCTCGTAGTGTTTCTCTGAACCGGCGGAGAGAATGTTGGCTTCGTCGGAGGCCTTATTGTACGAGTCGCGGACAAAGTTCATGAAGGTGTTGCCTTCGATGACCGCGTCACATTCGAGATCGAGTGCATCGTCACCACCACCCAAAAAGATATTATTACGAATATGAGGGATGGGATTGGGCCGGGCCGGCCCGTCGAAGTCAACGGCGTCGTTATGACCTTTGTTGGTACCAAAGATGTTTTCCTCGATAATGAAATATCCGTTATCTGGAATACCGCTGCCCCAGATGTGTTCGCTGAGGTTATCGGTGCTCGGCGGCTCATCCGGGCCGAACATGTTCTCGAAGCTACAGTTGCGTACAATCAAGCTGGAGTCCAGCGTTCGGATGCGTCGTCGGGTGCAGTGATCGAAGGTCACGTGTTCGACGAGCAATCGTGAATCCTGGAGGCCGACCATGCCGTCGTCCGTGCGGGCGTCTTCGAGAACGGCGTATCGAATGCGGTTGTCTTCCATCGTCTGGTCGAATTGAAGACCTCGCCAGTGGTGTCGTTCGAGCCCCCCGGTAAAGGCGATAGGCATCGTTTCGGTGCCTTCGGCAACCAGACGTCCCTGAATGACGATCCTCGCGTTGGTGCCGAAGTGAACGCTTGTTCCGGCCATAATCGTCATTGTCACACCTGTGGGCACAATCAATTCGTCGGTAACTCGATAAGGATTTTGCTGCGGTGTCCAGAAGGTATTCGTTTGGAGAGCTCCTTCGTAGCTGCTGTCGGTCTGGGCAGCCAAAGCTGGGCCATTCGTACGAAAAGCCGCTATAAGAACAAAGATAAAGATGAGGGCAGTACGCAGCATGCCCCTATAGCTGGTTATTTGCCTGTGAAACATTGCAATCTCTGTTAATCACCTATAAGCCGTCCGATGACATGTATTATACCAAAAAGATTGCTTTTCTGTAAGTTTATCTTACACCGGGCTGGCCGACTGTGGGGGCACACTAAGCTGAATTTTAGAAGCGCTGCGTTTTTGGGGGGTAGTAAAAGTATGCGATGGCCCTGTCATAGTCACATCATCCATCGTCCATACCCCCTTCGCTGACACTCTCCGCAGGACGCCTTACAGCGGTTGCTCTGTATCCTGGCCCCTATCGCCGTTGACGTCATCAATCGGACATGTTATTTGCGGCTCAAGAACTATATGACAGACCGTAAGAGGACAAATAATGTAAGAGAATGAATTATTAGTGATCTGTTCAATAGGTGCAATCTCCGATATATTCGGGCTGTTACTATCAAAAGCCCAGACCCCTGCAGATACATAGTTCGTTGTGCTATTTATAGAAAATGCCCCATTTATCGAATAATCCAAATTCTTGTTTATTACTATAAGATGCAGCTCTGAATCATTGACATCGAATACCGAAGCATAAATAGAGCTGTTCTGCTTATCACTCATCTGCGATTTGATCCTAATATCACCAAAAGTGGAATTGTTACAGTCGTAGTTTCTATATATTTTGTAAGCAGCGCTAACGAAACTTCCGTCATCACCCCAATAGTTGGACATGTACAGGTCGAACTTTCCGAAGATTCCAAGCACATCCGCCATTGCGACACCGCCTGAAATATGCTCCGGTGCACCGTAATAAAATTCGGTAATGGCAAGCTTAGTGCCGGGGTAATATGTGTTAATGGAATCCTGTATTTTCGGCAAAATAGGTAGATAAGACCTTCGCCACTGACCTATCCAGCTATCTTCGTAATAACCTGCATCCCAGAGCGTTCTCGGTGCCTGCATACGAGCTTCTGCATTTTCTCTGGAGTAAGAGGCAAGGGAATCTGTTATCCTGTTACCGCCGCCTCTTGCCTCCGGATACCAGTGCACATCAAGGACATCAAGCAGCCTTCTTCCTTGTACATCTGAGGCCTGACACATCTGGTCAAGATAGTAGTCAATAAACCAGCCGCATCTACCTTTAACGCTGTTCCAGTCGGGCGCGCTTTGAAGGCTCTCATAAGCACTAAAGCCATAGAGCACCGGTCCAAAAACTTCAGCATTAGGCTCTATGTTCTTTACAGCCGATGCCAGAGCAACAGACCTGTTAATGAGCTCCTGACACTGGGTCTGATTTGGGTGAATTCTTGGATGCGTATAGGGCCACAAGGCAGGCTCATTGTCAAGTGAGTAGCCTTTGACGCCGTTCGGCGTAGAGGCATTACCATAGATAGATACAAGAAAATTAACACACTCATCCATATACACACAATTATCCGTTAAATCCGGCTTGTCTGGTGGATCACAAAATAACGTCGGCTTTACATAAATGACCTCTTTCCACCTGTAAGAAGGAGCACTTTGTTGTTCCGTTACTGAGCCGTTCTTGTCGGCTGAGACATAACCAGCCATCTGAAGCGTGACAAGAGAATACACTCCTGCCTGTATGCATGAATCCTGGAAGCTGGTCAGAACAATCCCCGGAATTGTTCTTTGCTGCTGTGGTAAATCGCGGACGAGATACTGGTCACTATAATGGTACCAGTCCGAGCCGGCGTTTGAATAATTGTTCTCCCAGTTGTAACCTGTAAGGCGATTGCCGCCGATGCGTCTTGATGCCAGGTTCTCATCCTCACCGAGAGCGAAATTAGAGCCATAGATATATGGGCTAATCGGCGCCCTGTCTACAACAGTATTAACATCAAATGTCACATTCAAATCAGCCCATAAGCTGCCTTGAAAAGCAAAAAATAAGATTATAATTCCGAACAAGAAACCTCTTTTCATAGATGTATCTGCTAAACATGGAAAAGCCAATGCGATATTTGCTTGTTTCATTTCTGAATCCTCCTTCTCGTCGAGTAACTAAAAATCAACACTATTGAGAGCTACGAGAATGAAGTATAAAGCATCACCGTGGTTTATACACTATCATATTATACTTTGCCGTGCAATAAAATTAAAAGATTCCATCCCTTTAGCCGTGCTTGATGTATCGTGTGTCATGTGCAAAACGCGATACACAGTACATAATACAAATTTGTCTTACTTGGGTCTTTTGGTTTTAATCCAAGCTTTGAGTTTTGCTTTTGAAAGAGTGTTAAGAACATCGTCCTTTGTAGCCCAGCCTCTGGCTGCGGTCGCAACGCCGAAATCCATCAAGCCAAGGCCGTCAACGTTATGAGCATCGGTGCCGATAGCTAATTTAACACCCGCCTCAATGGCCATCTTACAATGGACGTCCTTCAAGTCCAGGCGGTACGGATTTGCGTTTACTTCCAATGCAGTATGCGTCTGCGCAGCATGTTTGATTACAGCGGCTATATCAATATCCATCGGCTCACGCTGACCAAGGAGTCTGCCCGTCGGGTGAGCAATGCAGTTTACATAAGGATTATCCATTGCTCTTAATGTTCGAGTAGTTACTTTTTCTCGTGAGCTGCCCATTCCGGAATGTATCGAAGCTATCACAAAATCCAGATCGGCAAGTAGTTTATTATCGAAATCCAGAGAGCTGTCGGCCAAGATGTCAACCTCGGATCCCGCTAAGATAGTTATGCCTTTTAGTTTTTCGTTGAGTTTATGAATTTCTTTAATTTGTTGAGATAACCGCTTAGGGGATAGGCCGTTGGCAATCGCTGAAGATTTTGAATGGTCGGTAATACAGATGAACTTATAGCCTAAGTCCCGTGCTGCTGTGGCCATATCGGAAATGCTGCAATTGCCATCCGATGCGTTTGTGTGGGCATGGAAGTCGCCCTTAATATCTTCCAGCTTGATTGGCTCAGGCAGGTGGTGGCTTCTTGCTGCTTCGACCTCGCCGCGGTCCTCACGTAAAAGCGGGTCTATATAATCAAGGCCGAGCTTTTTATAGATTTCTTCCTCAACCGGACCTGCAATCATTTTGTCATTCTTGAAGAGCCCATATTCATTGAGCTTGCACTTTGCCTTTATGGCGATTTCTCGTAAGCGTACGTTATGTTGCTTTGAGCCGGTGAAGTATTGCGCCGCCGCACCAAAACTTTTCCGAGGCACCACCCGCACATCGACATGCACTGGAGCTGTTCCCGTTTGAATAATAGCTGAGCCTTTAGTAGGACCTGACGCGAGAACCTCCTGGACGAAATCTGCGCCGGTAAATTCCTGAATGATTTGCTCGCCTGTGTCAGCAGCAACAAGGATGTCAACGTCACCGATTGTTTCAGCTCGGCGTCGCAGTGAGCCTGCAGATTGGATTTTTTCGATGCCGGGCTGTTTTTGAAGAAATGCGCAGACCATATCTGCTGCTTCCATCGCCTGGTCGAGGCGGATTCGGCCGGTGGACTTTTCAAGAAATTCGATGCCTTTTGCAATTGCTGCCGCTTTCTTCTCGCCAAAGCCGGGTAGATCTGCAACAGAGCCATTCCGAATAGCATTTTTCAGCTCATCAATGCTTGTGACATTTATTTTTTCATAGACCGCTTTTACGCCTTTTGGCCCCATACCCGGTATAGTGAGCAGCTCCAGCAAAGATGACGGTATCTTTTTTAGCAGTTCCTGATGCACAGTTATAGTGCCGGTTTTTATAAACTGCTCGATCTTGGCCAGGCTTGATTTTCCAATGCCGGGTATTTCTGCCAACCGGCCGGTCGTCAGAAGAGTCTCGACATCGGTGGGCATATCAGAGATAATGCGTGCGACTTTTCGGTATGTATTGATGCGGAAACGGTCCTCGCCGACTATCTCCATGATATCGGCCATTTGGTTAAAAAGTACACTGAGGACTGCATTTTTCATATATCTTATTATACGACTCAAAACCTAATAAGAAAGCTATCAAATAGAAAAAACAAATACTTAAAAAGGCCTAATAATTTTTTGCAGCATTATTTTACTGCTTATGCTTGACAAGTTTAATCGAACACTCTAATTTCTGCGTTATGAACAAGCTAAAACAATTGCTACCAAAAAAATTGATAACTAACAGCTTTCATAAATTGTATTATTACTCGAGAAAAACCACCTGGAATAGTACATCCTGGCTGGGCTTGCCTATAAGCAAGTGTCCGTTGGATTTGTGGACTTACCAGGAAATAATCTTTGAGGTTCAGCCGGATGTCATAATTGAGACAGGCACAGGCTCCGGCGGCAGCACTTTATTTTTTGCTTCGCTTTGTGAGTTGACGAATAAGGGCAAAGTCATAAGCATAGAGCTTGGAGACATGTCAGACAAACCTCAGCACAAAAGAATTACTTACTTGCTCGGCTCATCCACATCGAAAGAAATCCTGCAACAAGTCCAACAGCTAATAAGCGATGATAAGAAGGTGCTCGTTAATCTTGATTCCGAGCACACCAAAAAACACGTTTTGGAGGAACTGAAGCTCTATAGCAAGTTAGTGACTGTCGGTAGTTACATCATCGTTGAAGATACCAACATAGGAGGACATCCCGTAAAACCAGATTACTATCCCGGCCCGATGGAAGCCGTAAAGGAATTCCTGAAAACGAATTCTGATTTCATTATAGATAAGAACAGAGAAAAATTTTACCTGACTTTCAACCCAAACGGCTATCTCAAAAGAGTGAAATAAAATAGTCTATTTAGAAACTCACAACCTATCACCGGTCCAAAAACAACACAATCACCTGCGGAAATAGTGAATGAGCCACAAGATAAGCGTGAGCACAATTGAGATTATTATACAGCTTGCTATCGGCAAATAGATACGCCAGTTTTTGCCGCCGAACTGCAAATCGCCGGGCAATTTAAATAGGCCTATCTTGCCAAGCACTATCATAAATACTCCCAACAGCACTACAATAACACCGGCGGCAATTAACCACTTACCGATTTGTTGCGGACCAAAATCCATACTTGACTTTCTGATACACAGTTTGGTCAACTCGAAGTGATCGTTCTGTGTTCACCATCTCTGTCCATTATAGGTGGCTTTCCCTATTATTTACAGGCCACACTCTTTTCCCTATAGATTTGAATTTAGATATTCCTAATGCACCACGCTCATTTCTTGCCTTTGAACCCGGTCGCAAAAGTGCCTCAGTTACAGAAGCTCGATCTGCCTCAAATATTTCAATCGGCTCTAAATCTTCATCTAATAGAACAAGAACTACAATATCCCAGTCTTTATCCAACTGGATTCTTCCAATTCTCGCACCAGGGTTTGCCTTTTGAGGAAGGCTTCTTCCTTTAATCTGTACCTTAATTTCCTTGTTATATTGCTTCTTTATTGCATCATATCCCGCCTGCCTTGCCTCAGTCAATTCAAGATTTAGCAACTTTGCAGCAGTGAACTCAGCTATTTCACCGGTGATTCCAAGAGGTTTTCCGGTTAGTTTTTTATAGCGCTTTGCTACCTTCTTGGCGTCTTCTAAAACAGATTCAATCTCATACATATTAAGCATCAATTATCCTCAAACTTCTGGTAATTATTTCGGCGCAGTGCCAAACTGAAGTTGTCAATTCTTTCTCGTACCTATTTTTGCCAAGATTCGGGAAGAAGGCAAGACATAAAATACCGCTCGCGACTCATGAACAGTAACTCAAGAGACGAGGAACGAGCGGCTTCACACGAATTTACAAGTTATTCTTGCAGTTGGGATCCTGCGGATCATTACACCGCAGCCATTGATCAGCTAAATCGGCAATATTCTTCCAGCCAAAATTATCCAGCCAGGAGTTGGCTAAAAACGCCAGGTCGTAAAAATCTACGTAACAATCTTGTGTCCAGTCCGCCGTAAGGCCTAAGCCCAGGCGGTGAACGTCTGCGCAATTCGGCTCGGTCAGGCTCGGCCAACCATCCGGTGTCCAGAACAATTCGTGAATCCGCAGATAAGACCTGCCGTTATCTTGAGCATCATAAGCATGATGAAGAAGCCAGAACCTTCCATCATTATCCAGAAAAACTGCGTTGTGTCCCGGCCCCCTCCAGCGTTCATCGGGCCAGGTCAACTGTGTTCCACCACCTTTCATCATTGATATGCCGTCTTGGTCTATGTATGGACCGGTGACACAGTTAGCTCGGCCAAACCTGACGTTGTAGGTGCTATTGACTCCCCAACAACAATAATCAAACGAAACAAATAGATAATAATAACCATTGTGAAAAACAACAAATGGAGCTTCAATCGCGTTAGACGAAGTGATGCGTGATGCGATTGAATAAATCGCAGGCTGATCAGAAAGCGGATGTCCTGTAACAGGATTAATCTCCGTCAATTTGATGCCGCTCCAGAATGAGCCAAAGGTAAGCCAATATCTTGTCGTTTCGCCCTGGTTATCTATAAATAAGGCTGGGTCAATAGCGTTGTATCTACTGCTCCACGTCGTAGTTACAACAGGTTCGCCGCTGTCAATCCACTTATACGCCGGATCGCAAGGATCGAGCGTTGTATTGGTCGCCAAGCCTATAGCAGAAACATTTCTGCCAAAGGTCGAGACCGAATAATACAAGTGGTACCTGCCATCAAAATAGGAGATATCCGGGGCCCAAACACTGCTACCGGTGAACGCCGGTACCGCAGTGGAGACCCACTCTGGTATGCTTTCAAGTGCCCTACCAGCCGACTGCCAGTTATGTAAATCCATCGATTTTAAAATTGGGATGCGCCTGCCCGTGTAAAATACATAGTAGGTATCGCCCTGTCGGGCCATAACCGGGTCGTGAACCCTGTAGCTGCCGGTCAACTCTTCGTACTTTGCCTCGACCGGCCCGGCTATCAGCGCTAATAGAACAACAATGGCGTAAGCCAAGCTATGCACCGAAAACGTAAAAAGAGGTTTAATGCTCACCGTTTCAGCCTCCGTTGGAACAAAATCCATCTACATAACACGTACATAATATTATAACAGTTTCAAGAATTGCACAAAGTGTTAAAATATTTCTTATGGGAAAAGCTGCTTGTAATATCCGAATAGGCACATCAGGTTGGCATTACAGCCACTGGACGGGGCCTTTTTATCCAGCAGAATTGCCAAAAAATAAGTGGTTAGAGTATTATACGCAGCATTTCGATACGGTTGAAATAAATAACACTTTCTATCATCAACCAAAACAGCAAACCTTCAAAAACTGGCGGAAACAAGCCCCTAAAAATTTTCTCTTTACGGTAAAGGCCCATCGATTTATCACTCACATTAAAAGGCTCAAAGACCCACAAGAGCCGCTTGAAAGATTCTTCGCCGGTGCCCAACTCTTAAAAAGTAACCTTGGGCCTATTCTTTATCAGTTGCCGCCGAGCATGCACAAAGACCTTTCTCGGCTGGAAAGTTTTATCAAGTCCCTTCCCAAAAGAAAAACCAGTATTTTTGAGTTTAGACACACCAGCTGGTTTTCAGACGACACTTACGAGCTGCTTAATAAATTTAGCATCGGCTTTTGCACTCACGATTTGGTCGGTGTCCCTACACCTCGCGTAATAACAGGCGGCGTAATTTACCTGCGCTTTCACGGCCCAACCGGAAAATACCAAGGCAATTACACTAAGGCTATGCTAAAAAACTGGGCCGACTGGATAAAAAAGCATATCAAAGAAGTCCACAATATCTACGCTTATTTTAACAATGATATCGATGGCCACGCTATCGAAAATGCGAAGACATTAAAAGAACAATTGGGTATCTTGTGAAGTATGAATTGTACAGTGAATGCAATGTAACCTTTGCTCAACGAACGACAAAGTAGCTCCTTCAAACTCGTTTTGAGATGATTTTTATATGAAATTCAACTATTAAAGTAAGTTCAATTCTTTTTCGATTGCATACTGGCGGACACTGCCAATTTCTTCAAGTGTAGGTCTGCGATTTATTTTGGGGTGCGAAGAAGCCTTGTAGCAGGGACGATACTGATCCATCACGTTGATGGTAGTTTTTGGACTAACCTGCTCCGCTAAAAAGTCTATAATCTCGAAGCTGCCAGCAAAGTTGTCCGGCAAAACTAAATGTCTTACTAAAAGGCCGCGTGTCGCCAAGCCTTTTTCTACCTGAAGGTCACCAACCTGGCGGTGCATCTCTTTGACAGCTTCTCGGTTTACCTCTGGATAGTCCGGCGCAGCAGAAAGCTGCTGGGCAACTTTAGAATCTGAATATTTCATATCCGGCATATAAATATCAATGTAGCCCTCAAGTAACCTGAGCGTTTCAACCGAATCATAGCCGCCGGTATTATAGACCGTAGGCAGTGACAAGCCGTTCTTTCTGGCTAATTCAATCGCTGCTACAATAGCAGGGACAACGTGGGTAGGAGTGACAAAATTTATATTACAGCAGCCGTAGCTTTGCAGCTCGAGCATAGATTTAGCTAACTTCTCAATAGTCACTTTGCGTCCGTGACAATGATGACTAATATCGAAATTCTGGCAGAAGATACAGCCTAAGTTGCAGCCGGCAAAAAAAATAGTGCCCGAGCCGCCCGTGCCGACAAGCACGCTTTCCTCGCCGAAATGTGGTCCTACAGAGCTAACTACCGGTAAACGAGCGATGCCGCAAAAACCAACCTCGCCCTTGCTGCGATAGACTTTGCAGTTACGCGGACAAAGCGTGCATGGATTTATCCGCTGCCACAAATGCTTAACGGTTTGGCTAAAAGAATCAAGGTCGGTCGGCAGAGATGTCATATTCAACCCTTTGTTTGATCAAAACCCCCAAATAAACCTGTCCTGAGCTAAGCCGAAGGATTTGGGGGCTAAACAACCAAGCATCAATCGGCAAGCAACTCCGGTGTCACCACCCAATCGATTTGCCATTTATCTGCTTCGGAACAATTCAGGCACACAATGCCGGCGTTCTTAAAAGTCACTATGTTGGTCAATTCGCAATCGGTCAAAAGCACCGAAGCCAGCCCGCCGAGAAAAGGCAGATGCCCAACAATCATAATATCATTAGCAGCAAAGGCAAGCTCGGTTCTTAATGCCGTGACATCATCGGTCGGGCCAAGACCTTCGTGCACGGTTGGTGTTTTATTTACCTTGATAACTTTAGCCAAAACCTCAGCAGTCTGGACAGCCCGTTTCTTTCCACTGTGCCATAAATAATCAACACATAAATTCAAAGGTTTAATGAACCGGGCTATTTTCTGCATGTCCCGCAGACCTTCTTCGGTCAGTGACCTTTCTGGGTCTAATTCTTTTGGAGCTGCCTTTGCATGTTGGACCAGGTATAGTTTCACTCTTCAATCTCCCATATAGAAAAATCGTTTAACTTTATTATAGCACTATCCTTCACTTTAACAATCTTGCGGACGGCTGCAGGTAATCTTAAGGCCTTTTGATATTGTGTGAATGCCAAATTTAATGTATATTGATATGTACAGAAAGATGGTTAAAAAATAATGGCAAAAAATCCCAAATTGACAGAACAGAACACGGATTTGGCGCATCCGGAAAATCAGCCGAAAACCTCTAAACAGATGCTATCGCACTCAGAAAGCAAGCAGGATTCGCTTGCAGCCCGCCTTAGGGCCGGCGAGCATGCAGCCGCAATCGAGCTTGTTGATAAAAACTACCAACAGATATATGTGTTTATGAGGAGGCTCGGTCATAGTTCTCAGGTAAGTGAAGATCTGACCCAAGAGACATTCTTACAGGCCTGGCACCATATAGGCCAACTAAGAGACAGCAAGGCGCTGAGCAGCTGGCTATATCGTATTGCCAGCAATGTATCAAAGCTTTATTGGCGTAAGCATAAAGGCAAGGAAATAACCGAAATAGAATTAACTGTTCCGCTGGTTAGCGGTATCACTGAACATCACAGAGTTGAATATAATGAAAACTTGAGCCGGTTGAAAATTGCTGTTGACAAACTTCCCTGGAAGCTGAAACAGACTATAATCTTACATTATATACAGCATTTAAGTATCGCCGAAGCCGCCGAGGCAGCAGATATAAGGCAAGGCACTTTCAAAAGCAGACTTAACAGAGCATTAAAAATTCTGAGAAAGCACATTGCCGATTAAACAGCAGGTCAGAGATGAGAGAAGAGCAATTAAAAAAATCGCTAAATGAATTGGCAAAAGCCACTGCAGAGCCTGTTCGTCCCAACCTCGCTGAGGATATAAAGAATCACATCCCAGGCACACTTAATCCACATAGACACGGTATGGATACCATCAATATTATTATAGACTTAAGAATAAATAAATTAGCCGCGGCGGCAATAATAATTACGATGATGATTCTACTGGCGAGCTTCTTCAGCGGGCAGGATTCACTGGAAAACGGCATTTATCAAGACAGCAAGATGTTGTTAACATATATTCTGCGAAGCCGGATTGATAGAAGCGATTTATTGTCAATCAAGTCAAGATATAGTCACTTGCTTAGCAAAGGCGTGCAGGCAGAATATTATGGCGACAAAGAGTACTTGAACGATAGCAATGCGGTGCTATTGCAGTGGAAACTTCCCAACGGCAATTACACCATAATCACCGGAGATTTACGGGAAAGAACCGTCAGTCCCGAAGAACTAATAGAACTATTGGGCAAAATGCTGCAAGAGAAAATATAATCCCTCTAGAAATATATCTACATACTGCCTGAATTTCCGCACATTTTGTTGTAACATAATCATAGTAATTATTATTAATACAATTAACAAAAGGAGTAATAACTATAAGCAAAAGAAGAGGGTTTACACTTATTGAGCTTTTGGTGGTGATCTCAATCATTGCGCTGTTAATGGCGATATTAATGCCGACGTTACAGAGTGTGAAGAATCAAGCAAGAGCGGTAGCCTGTCAGGCAAACCTACGCCAATGGAGTCTCATCTGGTCGATGTACACAAACGATAATAACGGTTATTTTGATGTGGGTCTCGGCGGTGAGAGCCAAACGGGCAGGGACAGGTGGACTTATACTTTGCGGGACTACTATAAAGATCCTAAGATGGGTTTATGCCCTATGGCCACAAAACCTTTATCAGAGGGAGGTGTAAATCCATTCGCGGCCTGGGGCAAATTTAGCGATCATAGTTACGCCAGCTACGGTGAAAACGAGTGGCTTTGCAATCGAGGTTCAGGTGCTATAGGCGGCAACTTAGAAAACTACTGGAAGAATATTGACGTTAAACCCACTGAAAATATACCGCTTTTTCTTGATTGCTTTTGGTACGATGTTTGGCCGTTCGATATTGATATACCACCGGCTTATGATGGATCTACGGAAGGTTTCACCGGTAGTAATGAAATGAGGCGTGTCTGCCTTAACCGGCACAAAGCGGTGGTAAATAGCGCATTTTTGGATTGGTCTGTCAGAAAAGTCGGGCTGAAACAATTGTGGACACTCAAATGGCATCGTAACTTCAACGTAAACGGTCCTTGGACCCAAGTCGGTGGTGTCCAGCCGGAAGACTGGCCGGAATGGATGAGAGGTTTTAAAGATTATTAAAAAGAAAAACAGTATAAAAAAAAAGCTGGTCTTCCACACCAGCCTTTTATTAATTCACTGTTGAGAACAACTCTTTCCCACATCCATTAGGTCCAAGCCTAATTTAACCGGTGCGGGACTAATATATGATAGCGATGGCTTCTTCTATCTTCTTGATGACACCGGTGATATCCGAAAAGTCGGATATACAGCCATCGAAGCCCTTCTTTAACAATGCAGTGTACTCGGAATCGCTCAGATGATTCGCAAGGGCTATAACTTTAATGGTCTGTAAATCCTCATCGGTACGGATACTTCTGCAAATGCCTGCCGCATCTACATCATCAGCCAAGAGGTTTACCAGCAAAACGTGAGGAGCAAATCTATGAGCAATCGCACCAGTTTCAAAATCGCTCCGAACGGTTTGCACATCATAACCTGCTTTGGTTTTCAAAGTCTCGGCTAAAGCTGAAGATGCTTCCTCGTTGCTATCTACTATTAGGACCCGGATTTTGCCAACCGGCAAACCCCCTGTTGGCATATTATGCACCTTCATAAAGCGGATTAGCTCACTCAATGGTATTCTACGGTCTTTACTGCCGGGTATGCGATAACCCTTCAGCTGGCCGGTGTCAAACCATTTTGAAACTGTTCGAGCAGCAACGTTGCAAATCTTAGCCACATCACCCGTCGTTAGTACATTTTTTCCCTTTGCCATTTTTTTTAGCCCTATTACTTAGGGTATTTACATTGCTTTTTACTCGGCCTTAAAGCAAAGGCCGTTTACACAAAAAGCACATTTCTCAATCTTTTCCACAATAAACCGTTATCTTTGAGGCTCCACGTCCCATAAACGCTTCTCATTTCTTATATTTCGCTCGGATTGCCTACTTACCAAGCAGTGACGTTAATAAGCCTCTGAAAATGTTTTTGATTTATTAATTCCAAGCAGTAAAATTCAAACTTGAAGATTATGATGTTTAGCCCCCACCCTTGTGGTGGGGGTAATTGGTTCTTTTTAACAAGGATTTTATCATGCGGATATATTTGTCTCGTCCGGATATCACCGAAAAAGAAATCGAGGCGGTTTGTGCAGTGCTTCGCAGTCCGGATCTGTCACTTGGTCCAAAAGTAGGAGAATTTGAACAAGCCTTCGCTAAATATATCGGTACAAAACGGGCAGTTGCTGTCAATAGCGGCACCAGCGGTTTATTCCTGTGCATGTTGGCACTGGGCATTAGCCGGGGTGATGAAATCATTACTACGCCATTTACTTTTATTGCCTCTGCGACTTCTATTATGATGACCGGTGCCAAACCGGTCTTTGTTGACATTGACCCTGTGAGTCTGAATATTGACCCTGCAAAAATTGAATCCAAAATTACCAACAAGACGAAAGCTATTTTACCGGTAGAAGTCTTCGGTAATCCAGCCGGTTTCGATAAAATCTGTCAAATCGCTCAAAAACATAATCTCAAGGTAATTGAAGATAGTTGTGAAGCGCTTGGTTCTGAGCTGAATGGAAAAAAGGTTGGCACATTCGGCACAATGAGTGTGTTTGGCTTCTATCCTAATAAGCAAATAACCACCGGCGAGGGTGGAATGATTTTGACCGACGACAATGATTTGGCAGATATGTGTGTGTCGCTTCGCAATCAAGGCAGGGACAAGGATAATAATTGGCTGTGCCATAAACACTTAGGCTATAATTTTCGGCTTAGTGACATTAATTGCGCGCTCGGCATTGCGCAACTCGCAAGAATCGAGCAAATCAAAGCCAAACGCCGACAGGTTGCACAATGGTATCAAGAAATGCTTGCAGACGATGACAGACTAAAAGTACCCGCTGAGCCGGATGGCTGTGATATGAGCTGGTTCGTATTTGTTGTCCAGCTTGCGGATAGATTTTCAGCTCAACAGCGAGACAGGATTCTACAAGCAATAATAGACAGGGACATTCAGGTCGGAAACTATTTTCCGCCTGTGCATCTGCAGCCGTTAATGGTCGAGCAGTTCGGCTATAAACACGGCGATTTCCCCATCACCGAATCCGTCAGTGATCATACAATCGCCCTTCCGTTTTATAACAACCTGACAAAAGACGAAATCGCAATCGTCTGCAAGACACTAAAAGAGGTTCTCAATAAACAACTATCTACCGTATCTTTTATCTCATGATGCGTATTTCGTCGTTCGTATTTACCGGTGTGTGAATTATCTTCCACTCAGCCACTGTTCGCAGAAGATAATCAGATCACTAATTCCAACGGCGTTATCTTTATCCAAATCGGCTGGGTTATTGCCACCTTCCGGTATCATCCAGAACTGGGCTAAATAGCTGAAATCTTCCATTCCTACCCCATCCGGACAAAGCCAATCAGCCGCTGGTATCTGCCAAGTCAGCCTCGGATAATCTGTGCCTTCGCAAATCGACCAAATATCCTCAGTTCCGTTTGCTTTCTCACCGACAAAATCCCAGCCAGCATTTGTGAAAGTGCTCCTGGTTTTCATCTCGGCTGTTGTCTTATCCATCCCACCATCGCTTGTAGTCTGTTCGGAAGTTTCGACATCCCAGAAACATGTGATAATAGTACATCCCCGATTATATCCCACCAGACCACCAACATAAAGATTACCGTTGACTGAACTAGTAGCATAACAATTGGTGATATTGGCGGATTCATAGGTAAATCCCACTAGACCACCAACATATTGATTTCCGCTGGCCGTGCCGGTGGTATAACAGTCGGTGAGGTTGCCGCCAGAATTCTCTCCCACAAGGCCACCAACATCAGCACTGCCGATGACCAAACCGGTAGCATAACAAGTTGTAATGTTACCATAACTATTATCTCCAATCAGGCCACCGATAGAAATATCTCCTATTACAGTGCTAGTAGCGTAACAGGCTATGAAGCTGCCAAAAAAGGTGTCTCCCACCAGGCCGCCGACAGACCACTCACTACCGCTGACTAAGCCGCTGGCGGAACAGTTAGTGAGATTGCCACCCACATTTCCCCCCACCAGGCCACCAACATATTTGTTTCCACTGATCGAACCGATGGCACAACAGTCCGTAAGGCTGCCGCCATTGTCTCCTACTAAGCTACCGACATAATTTTTGCCAGTAATCGCGATGTTATTTATGCAAAGGTTTCGTATTTGTCCAACAGACTGCACACAACTAAACAGGCCGACATAATTGCTGTTGGGCATGTTTATCACTGCATTGCTGATGATATGGCCGTTGCCGTCAAAGACACCGGTAAACATGTTGCTAAGATTACCGATCGGAAATAAGGCGACCCCCTTCAAGTCCAGGTCGGCTGTCAGGATAAAATGTTTATTCCAGTCGTCCGAGGTATTCATCAAAGTTTGCCAGTCGGCAACCGTAGCAATTTGGTAAGGATTTTCCTCTGTGCCGGAGCCGCCGGAATAATGGGCCTGACAGACCGCGATAAAATCGAATAGAAAAATTAAGACTATTAAGAAAGTAAGACTAGACTTACACATTTCTTGCCCTCATAAGTAAATCAAATCCTTTCATCTTTTTCGGTTCGTGAATTATCTTGTCCTCAGCCACTGTTCGCAGAAGATAATCAGATCACTAATTCCAACGGCGTTATCTTTATCCAAATCGGCTGGGTTATTGCCACCTTCCGGTATCATCCAGAACTGGGCTAAATAGCTGAAATCTTCCATTCCTACCCCATCCGGACAAAGCCAATCAGCCGCTGGTATCTGCCAAGTCAGCCTCGGATAATCTGTGCCTTCGCAAATCGACCAAATATCCTCAGTTCCGTTTGCTTTCTCACCGACAAAATCCCAGCCAGCATTTGTGAAAGTGCTCCTGGTTTTCATCTCGGCTGTTGTCTTACCCGTCCCACCGGCGCTGGTAGTCCATCCGGAAGCTTCAATATCCCAGAAACACACGGTGAGGCTACCATAATTCTGCCCTAATAGACCACCGACAGAACTGTTTCCCTCGACCGAGCCGGTGGCGTAACAAGCGGTGAGGATACCCCTACTCTCACCCACCAAGCCACCGACACCTGAATTGGCTCCGCTGACCGAGCCGTTGGCATAACAGGCAGTGATGCTGCCATAACTATTATCTCCAACCAGGCCGCCGACATCCCAATTCCCATAGACTGAGCCGGTGGCATAACAGGTAGTTAAGCTGCCTCTATAATTTAATCCCACCAGAATACCGACATCATTATCGCCGCTGACCGTGCCGGTGGCATAACAGACGGTGAGAGTGCCACTATTATTACCTACCAAGCCACCAGAATGATTTCTGCCGTTAATCACGATGTCCTCTACGCCTAAATTTTGGATACGGCCGTCCTCGCCTAAATAACCGAATAGTCCGACGTTATCGCTGCTGGGTATATTTACATCTGCATTGCGGACAATATGTCCATTGCCCTCGAAAGTCCCTATAAAAGGCCCCAAATCACCAATAGGGTAAAGCGTAATTCCGAATAAGTCCAAGTCGTCCAGCAAAACGATATGTTTATCCAGAATTGAAGTATGCCAGCTCAGAAGGGCAAAATCCGAAGCTGCCCATATCTGATAAGGATCTTCTACGGTACCACTACCCAAAAGAGGAATGGACTCGGGTTCAGGTATGGGGACACCGCCGGTATTTTCCCAGTCTAAGCGAGGACAATCCTGTCCATCGTTGATGACCCAGCCTTTTCCTGCCCATTCGGCGTTGCGGTAAATAGCCAGAGATTTCATCTCGCTGGTGGTCAAGCCTTTGCCCCCATAAGCACTGCCCGTCTGGCCAGACGTTTCGACGTCCCAGAAACATGCGGTGAGGGAGCCAGAATTACATCCCATCAGGCCACCAGAACGGATTCCACTTATTACCGAGCCGTTGGCGTAACAGGCAGTGAGGCTGCCAGAATTATTTCCAACCAGGCCACCGACAATTTCGTCTCCCCTGACAGAGCTGGTGGCATAACAGGCTTCAATGCCGCCGGAATTCCATCCCACCAAGCCGCCGACACCAAATTTTCCGCTGACCAAGCCATCAGCATAACAAGCGGTCAAAATGCTACCATATTCAATATATCCTAACAGTCCGCCAACAAAATCATCTCCTCTGACAGAGCCGGTGGCATAACAGGCAGTGATGGTGGCACCCCAATTATACCCCACAAGGCCTCCAACATTTTCACTTCCAATGACCGAACCTTTGACGTAACAGGTGGTGAGGCTGCTAAGATAACCAATATTTCCTACAAGGCAGCCAACATAATTTTTGCCGGTAACCTCGATGTTCTCTACGCAGAGGTCACATATTTGTCCAGGACAATCCACTCGACCAAATAGTCCGACGACATTGCTGCCGGGCATATTCACGTCTGCGTTGCGGATGATATGCCCATTGCCGTCAAAGACACCGGTAAAGTAGTTATTACTATTGCCGATGGGAGATAGATTGATCCCCTGCAAATCCAAGTCGGCTGTCAGGATAAAATGCTTATTCCAATCGTCCGGGGTATTCATCAAACTCTGCCAGTCAGCGACCGAACTAATCTGATAAGGATTTGCCTCCGCGCCTGAGCCGCCGGGGTATTGGGCTTGGCAGATCGAAGCAAAAGTGAGTAAAAAAATCAGGACTATCAAAAGAGTAAAACGAGCCTGATACAATTCTTGCCCTCCTACGTAAGTCAAACCTTTTCAACCTTCTGAGCTTATGAGAGTTCCCATGCTACTCTGCGAAGCGCTATGTAGCACGAGATAATATCCGCTTGGAAGCTCTGCTTTGCCTGATAATATAATACACAATCTACCTTGAAAAATCAATTTTTTTACCTTGATTTCAGGTCAAAATGTCGGCAGTCACATATATACAAATTCAACAATTGCTCTTATTACAGGTGACACGGAGTATATAGGATGCTTTTTTGAGTTTTAAGTCTTGAGTTTTGAATTGTGATTCCCCGCTTATGGGGAGGACTTGTAAATAATCTTGCCATGTTTCAGCACGTTCTCCAGAAATCCGCTTTTGTCGTTTTCACGGCATAAGAGCACCGGTTCTATACGTTTATTTACTGTACGCACAAGATTAAACAAATCGGCGCTTGTCTTAAGATAATCACCACGAAATTTATCCACCACAACAGCTATATCTATGTCACTGTTTTTTTTGGCGGTACCTCTAGCATGTGAGCCGTAAAGTATCACCATGCTGACAGGCATAAAACCCTTTACTTTTTGGGCGTAAAGTTTGGCTATTTCAACAACTTTTTTATCCATGAGTAAAATTTCTTTGTTCTCATATAAAGCTCTTCGCACTTCCTGGCATTGAGCACTTTCAACAAAAGCTCTCTGTCTTCAGGATAACGAGCCTGTATATTAAGCGGCATAAGCTCATTGAAAAGCGAAAAATGCTCTTGGTTGGCGTGCTTGTCAAATTTTGATTTTTCTGAAAGCAACAGAAGATTATGACTATAAGGAGGTTCTTTTTTCTGAGTATGCCAGAAGTAAGATTTCAGACATTTCTCTACCACCTAATGATAAAGAATACCAACATACAGAAACCTTTTTGATTCCAGCATCGCTTTCGCACTGGCTAAATCGTAATCCGCGATATCCAGCCAGTAATCAATTTTCTTTTTCGTATTCATTAAATCCCTTTAAATCCAAATATTCAATCCATCTTTTCTACCCTCGATAAAATTATACTATATCCATACGGCAATAACTAAGAACAAAATGTCAAATTTGCGTTTGGCATCGGTGGTTTTTTATCTTAAATATTTAGTAGAGATGTTTGCATGGGACGGCTGGGGGGATGACCGATGCTACTGCTGAAAAGCAGCGCTTCCACGCTCTGCAGTTCATCCTTCGCTGTACCTACTACAGAGAAGGATACTACGGAGGATGGATCGCTGCGAAGCACGAGTAAAATCGCTGCCTTTATATGTTGGGGGGATTAATGAGGCGCTGGGCAACCAAAGTGGTATTTTTTCTAATTGTCTATTTTGCAGGTTTTGCAACCGCAATCTATACTCTTGCACCTGTACCCGAAAATCGGGTTCATAAATCTAATGAAAAAAAATTTATACATTCGCCCATTAAATCGGACGAATTTGCGAAATCTTTCAACCAAGGGATGCACAAGTGTGTTGATTTCGGCAAAGACGCTGCCTGTCGTGCGGGCAAACTCATAAAGCAAAAGCTAAATGAAAAGTAGTTCCAAGCCGTAGGGCTGAGAAGAAACGCATAATCTTATCGTTCGGAGGGGTGGTCATATAGTAGTCCCGATTTATCGGGATTGGCCGTGGGTCGGGAAGAACCCACGGCCAAATTTTTGCGCTTCGCAAAAAACGATGCAGAAAACATGAAAAATCAACCCGCCAAAGGCGGATAAAAATGGAAAAGTCAAAATGACGTATTAAAATGCAAAATGTAATTGTCATTGCGAGCCCGAATAACGTGAGGACGCGGCAATCTCCTACCTTCGGATGGTCGAGATTGCTTCGTCGGCCTTTGGCCTCCTCGCAATGACGTTTTATGTCGTTGTTCTACGTGTAATCCTTCGACTTAGCTCTCGTCTCGGCAAAGCGCCTATCCGTAGCCGGACAGGACAGGTTTTGATGTTTGATATTTAACTTTTGATATGGTGCTATTGTATGGTCTGATATTTGATGTTGACGGGGTGATTGCCGATACCGAGCCGGTAAACGCCAAAGTTACCATCAAGGTTTTCGAGGACATGTTCGGCTTAAAAAGTGTCAAGCCGGATGATTTTGCAGCCGGTATAGGCAGAGGGGCCGAAAAATATGTTAAGGCAGCAGCCGACGTACATGGCTTGAATTTGACCGATGAGCAGATAAAAGCCGCGGCTCAGTTGCGTGAGCAGTATCTGATAAAAGCGATGCAGGAAGAACCGCTGCCTGCTTTTCCGGGTGTACTGGAGTTGATAAACGGAGCATTGCAAAGAAAGGACTTTCGTTTAGCCATTGCTACATCCGCAACGCTTGAGCTATCTCGTGCTATTTTAGAATCTGCAAAGGTCCCCTACCAAAAGATGGTCTATGTCACCGGAAGCGAAATCAAGCGAAAAAAGCCCGACCCGGAACTTTTCCTTGTCGCTGCAAGTCGTATGGGTATTTTGCCTGCCAATTGTGTGGTTTTTGAAGATGCTCCGAGCGGCGTACAGGCCGCCAAAGCCGCAGGCGCTAAGTGTATCGCAGTGACGAATTCCACAACCGCAGATAATCTCTATCAAGCTGATTTAATCTGTGATTCCCTTGAAAAGATTGACCTCCCTATAATCACAAAACTAATCGATAAAAATGTTTAGCCCCTGACTGTAAATAAGGTGTATGTTTTAAGCATATAGTCTTTTTGATTAATCAAAAGGACTATATCAATTTTACTGCAACATACCTTAGAGGGATTTGGAAACTATCGACAACTGACGTGTGGCAGCCCCAAGCGTAACGGCTCGACTGAGCTCGCCGAAGTCTTGGGGATGGCTGAACTCTTTAGTGATAAGCGACCATGGACATCCCTCAGAGATGACGCTGCCACCCTTCGCGAGATACGCCTGTCCCGAGCAAAGCCTACTCTGAGCAACGTCGAAGAGTCGAGGAAAGCGACGAGAGACGAGATACTGTTTTGTGCCTGCCAATTGTGTGGTTTTTGAAGATGCTCCGAGCGGCGTACAGGCCGCCAAAGCCGCAGGCGCTAAGTGTATCGCAGTGACGAATTCCACAACCGCAGATAATCTCTATCAAGCTGATTTAATCTGTGATTCCCTTGAAAAGATTGACCTCCCTATAATCACAAAACTAATCGATAAAAATGTTTAGCCCCTGACTGTAAATAAGGTGTATGTTTTAAGCATATAGTCTTTTTGATTAATCAAAAGGACTATATCAATTTTACTGCAACATACCTTAGAGGGATTTGGAAACTATCGACAACTGACGTGTGGCAGCCCCAAGCACAGCGGCTCGACTGAGCTCGCCGAAGTCTTGGGGATGGCTGAATTCTTTAGTGATAAGCGACCATCGACAAGTCCTTCGGCCTTGACGCTGCCAACCTCTACAAGATACGAGTGATAAAATACGAGCCGAAACTTTTTTGGCTGACCATCTTTACTTGACCAATGCGCCATGATACGCTCTTAGACATAAGTAAGTGAGAACCAGATGTATGCTAGACATAAGAGAATCATACGGACGGATCGGCGATAACGAAGGCTGCTTCGACATCGAGTTCCGGCAGCGGATTAGAAAGACACAACGTAATGGTGGAGTGGACTTTTGGCATAGGAGATAACAATGGACCGAAAGACGAAACGCTTTTTGAAATGGGTAACGCTGGCAGGTTTTGCCGTGGCTTTGCTGCTCTATGCAGAGGGCTGCAAGAGAAAATCGCCGGCGGCGACACCCCCTACCACGACCCAACCGGAGACTCAGGCTAAACCGGCAGAGCCGCCAGACAAGGATGAAATGCCCAAGGCGGCGCATGAGCCACCAGCCCAAGAGGCAAAACCGACTCCGGTAACTCTGAAGAAGTGGCTGGAGGACAAGGAGGTTGTGGCGTTAGTCAGTAATGACTCGAATTCGCTTTGACTACCTGGAGTTTTCCTTGCTGAGGTTCAGATTATACAGAGCGAATAGCCGGTTCCAAAGTTTGCCTTATGCCCGGTGTTGGGCACGATGACAGGAATGGTATGAAATCCTTTGGAGCGCCTTACACGAATACGGAAGGAAATTATAACTTTCTTTGAGGTTTGCCGAAAGAAACGTGGATTCAAGGGCTACGCGGAGTTTGGGGCTAGGTCAATCACGGTTGCAGAGGGAAGTTTCTGTGTGATGATCTCGGCGGCGAGGTTGGTCCATTTCTTGCAGCCATCCAGTACGACACTATCACTACTGGCTACAATTAAATCGGTTTTTATCAACTCCGCATCGGGGCTGAATAAAAGTTGAATCTCCCAACTCCAATCATTCTTTTGAGCTAATTCACCGATTAGTTTTTTCAATCGGCCGCTATTGGAAACCGGGCTATCCAACAGCCAGAGGACTTTTATTACGCCAATATCTTTTAGAAATCCGCCTATAAGCTGCACAGCCGGTATTGTTTCCGTTACTTTGCGGTATGTTCCATGGATGCTCGCCAAATCCCGGAAACAGCCGTCACGGCCTTTGAAAATCACGCCGCTGCTCATTGCAGCCTCGATGGTTATAAGGATATTGTAGCCATCAATGGCAATAGGTTGACCAACCAAGTCAGAAATTTTAACTTCACGCTGGTTGCGAGAGGCAAGCTGCTGGTCGGAGCAGGCACTTCGCATAATAGCTAATCTTTGTCTCTCGGTAAGTGAGAATCTGTCACCGACTAATTTCAGGGCACTTTTTTTTGCATAACCCTTCGTCAGTAAAAGCGAGAAGTCACTCAGCGCAGACCTCAAATCGCCGATTTTGTCGTCGGCGAATAATTTCTCATCTGCCGGATGCGGCCCCCTATGGATACGCCTATCAGGCATGAGGTGTCTCCTGGATTACTTTTTATTATCTTGCTTATTTTTAAACAAGATGCCGAATTTCCCAAGCATTGCTTGACTAAACTGGCCGCCGCTTGTTACCACGTCCTGCAAAAAACCTACCGTGCCGTCTTTAATATCCTTTATCGGCTCTTTCGTTATTAGTTTATTCGGCGGATCCGACCACTGTCCCTCAATGTGCAGGCGAGTAAGCTTGTCTTTGAGGTTGGTAAAAATATCGACGATGGGTATGCGTCTCATCAACGAGTCGAGCTGTTTAAGCGGTATCGCCACAACGCGCATATCTATGTGCTCAGTTTGCAGGTTAACTGTTCCGCCGGGCTCAGCTTCTATGGCCGCGAAACGATTAGCAATGTGTGCATTTTTTATCGTTACGATTGGCCCGGCCGTGCTGAAGGTTGCCTGAGCATCGGACATTGTAAGTGGATCGTAGCTCGATAATCCTACAGCACCAAATATATTAGGAATTACAGGCAAAACACTAATATCCGCATCATCAAAGAAGACCAGCCCTTCGCCTTGTTGGTTTTTCCAATCACTACCGCTGGCAGTAAATTTGTAATTGAGCGTGATCGCGCCCTTTGTTGCCTTTTTTTTCGCAGCTAACACCGAAGTCAATTGCACCAAATCGACATCCATAGCCAAGATTTGGCCGCCGAATTCGGTAGGCTGGCTTAATCTAAGCTCGGCGTAAAATGAACCGTTTACCCATCCTTTACAGAAATTCGCGGTGAAATTCTCAAAATCCAAGCGTTGGTTATTCAGTTTAATTTGGGTCGTTACGTTTTGTGCAATTAGATTATTTTTTGTCTCCGCGATCCAATCGTCCAGGTTTATCTTGCCCTTGGCCTTTAGAGCCTTTGGCTCTTTTAGAGGGCCGGCAATTGTTAAGTCGGCTGATATTTTGCCCTCGGCTGAAATGTTTGGTTGATTCAATACGGCCAAAAGTTCGTTCATTTCAGCTTTGCTGACCGTATGTTTCATTTGTAAAGAAAGGTCGGCCTGAAGAGTCTTTGAATTGATTGTGCCCTTAGCTACAAGCAACTCTGAAGCCTGGGGGATTAGACGTTCCAGCAAGATATCATAAAATCCTTCTCGTTTTGCTACTGATAAATGTATGTTGTCATATCTCACCGCCGAGTCATTGCTATTAGACACCAAAATTGAGGCTTTTTTGACTATAAGTTTGTGGATGTCCGAATACCCGGAGGATAAATCGCCTGGCTGCTTTGAAAAAAGTAGAAATGGCGTTGTGAATTTGCCGTCTTCTTCAAAAATTTGCAGGTTTAAGTTGTCAACTTCGATCCCGGTTATCAGAGGACTCAGGCTCGGCCAATTAGTCAAAGTCGCCTTTACCTTGTCGGCTAACAGCCACTGGCGTTTTGTCTTGTCGTAAAACCTAATTCTCTCAAGATAAATCTGTCCAGAGCGTTTCACCTCGACGGTGTCAATTTCAACCGTACCTTTGCAAAATTCCGACAATCTTCGTTCTGCTTCCTGCCGGATTAGACCAGGAACAAGCCAGAGCTTAGCTGCGACAAAAATTACCAACATTACGAGGATAATGCTACCGACTATCCAAACCAGCCGTTTTAACCGACCTTTCTTATCGGTAATCACTTTGTCGTCAGCTTTACCAGCAGGCATTGAGACAGCTCCCTCAACTAAAAGTTGCTTGTGATTTGTTATTGTGTGCCGACATTACAAAAGAAAAACTATATAGCCTTCAACTGCCAATGTCAAAAACAAATTGACATAACTGCAACAGCACTCTACTATGTCGTTTAGCCGTCGCCGGAATTCATCCTTCGTAGTGCCTACTTCCCTAAGGGACTACGAAGGCTGGAACTACTATGGAGAAGGACGGCGACGAAATTTCAGTGTATCCAAAATATTTAGTCGTTATGAAATCAAATGCCCAGTCATAGATTAGCATATATAAAGATAGATAACCTGGAAATCATCGGCTACTCAATCGCAGGTGAAGAGACCGTAGTTGCAATCCCGCAGTTGGACGTGTGCTTCGACATCGGAAAGGCCCCGGACCAGATTATATCAATAAATAACATGCTGCTGACGCATGGACATATGGACCATGCTGCGGGTTTCGCATATTACCTATCGCAACGGAACTTTTGCGGCATATCTGCCGGTACGATATATGCTCCGCAAAATCTGCTTGGACCGATGAGAGATATAATCGAGGCCTGGGGCAGATTAGACGGAAATCAAGTGCCGGGCAAACTAATTGGCGTAAAAGCCGGCGATGAACACCAAATAAAGCCGAATTTGTTCGTTCGGGTATTTCCCACCAGGCACTGTAGCGGCTCTGTCAGCTATAGCGTAATCGAAAAGCGAAAAAAACTTAAACCCGAGTATGCTCAGCTTGCCGGGGCACAACTCGTCGAGCTAAAAAAACAGGGAATCCAAATTGACTATCCGCTTGAGGTACCGATTGTCACCTATATCGGTGACACTCAGTATGCCGATTTTTCACAGTTGGATTACATTGTGGAAAGCAAAATCCTGATCGCCGAGTGCACGTTTTACGAGACAGATCATACCGGAAGGGCTGAGGCCGGCAAACATATGCACATCAACGAATTTGCACAGCTAATTGAAAAGCTGCAAAACGAGCACATCATCATCACTCATACAACACAGCGCACACCGATGCGAGAGATTCGTAAAATACTAAAGGAGTCTCTGTCACCGGAGAAATACGGCCGAACGACCCTGCTGATGGACAACAGACCGAACCTATGGTAAACTTTCCCTGCTAAAGCATGGAACCGCAGGCTAAACATTTAGAAAAGAACCCCCCAACCTCGCTCCGCTAAAGCGGCTACGCAAAGGCGAGTAAATTGGGAGGCTAAATAGTTAGCCCCACTCGTCAGGGCGGCTCGCTCCGTCGGAGGCCTACGCCGAGCCTGAGAGCCTGCCGGAGCACGGCGTTTCACGTGGATTTTTACCTCAAATCAGTTGACTTTTTCACTGAAGCTGTTTATTCTTCAACGGTGGCAAAATGCTGGAAGGACCTGAATTGATAAGATAATTGGAGGCTATATGAAAAATATCATTACACTCTCAATTCTTTGCCTGATGTTTATAATGATTTCAAATAATCCACTGCTTGCCTCACAACATGACCAAAGCACTCCAAAAGAATGGTGGTATATACCGTACCCGGATACTTTTGATGCCAGTCAGATTAGTAAACCGCTGGATTTTATACACGTCGAAGGAAATAAGTTTGTCGATGAAAAAGGTAAGAGCATACTTTTTAGAGGAGTTAATATTTCCGACCCGGACAAAATCCAGAAAAACGGCCGTTGGACCAAGAAACATTTTGAAGTAATAAAACAATGGGGTGCGAATATCGTTAGAGTGCCGGTGCATCCTATGGCCTGGCGGCAGCGCGGCAAAGAAGAATACTTTAAGCTATTAGACCAGGCTGTTACCTGGGCCTCTGAGCTTGAGCTGTACTTAATTATCGAGTGGCACTCCATCGGGAATCTAAAAACAGGTCTTTTTCAACATCCAATGTATGACACCACCAAACAGCAGACCCTTAATTTCTGGAGGAGCGTTGCTTATCGTTATAAAAATGTTCCGACTATTGCCTTCTATGAAATTTTTAATGAGCCTACAACCTACAATGGACAGTTGGGACGCATGACCTGGCCGGAATGGAAAAAAATCAACGAAGAAATCATTCAAATCATTTTTGCCCACGATAAAAAGGTTATTCCGTTAGCTGCCGGTTTTAACTGGGGCTATGATATTAAACCCGTTAAAGCTGATCCGATTGAAATAGAAGGAATCGGATATGTTTCTCATCCATACCCGCAAAAAACTACAGAGCCGTTTGAAAAGAACTGGGAGAGGGACTTTGGCTTCGTAGCCGATAAATATCCTTTATTCGCCACAGAGTTTGGATTTATGTCCGCCGATGATCCAGGAGCACATGTCCCTGTGATTAGTGATGAAGAATACGGCAAAACAATAATTAAGTATTTTAAGAAAAAGGGTATATCATGGACGGCTTGGTGCTTCGATCCCGATTGGCCGCCGCAATTGATTTCAGACTGGAATTACACCCCCACAAAGCAAGGCGCATTCTTCAAAAATGTTATGCTGAATTGGGAGAAGTAACCGGGGGCTTGAACCCTCAGTGACCACACTAATGTAGTCTGTGCTCTGCATAAGCTTTTTGATAAATCCAAATGTTCTGTGCGCCGCACCTCCGGCACATTAAATCAGAAATTATTTGGTCTTAACGACCAATCGCAAGAAAAAAGCTCATACGTAAAGCGCGTACGCGCTTTACGTATGTCGTATATGATATGTGAATGCGGAAAAATGATTTATACCAATCAATAAGAATCATAAAAATTAAATGCACCAAGCAATAAAGCTCGAGAAAACGTTTAATTTTGCTCCAAATCAATTGACTTTTTCGCTGGTGCAGTTTATTCTTCAGTGCTGGTGAGATAATCCTAGTCAATCTGTAGATCGGCGAGTAATACAGTAAGCACTTTGTAATCCATTAAAAAGTTAGGATATTATACAGATAAATAGAGAGGAAAAATATGCCTATCCCATCAGCATCACAAGCTCCATGTTATCCTCAAAGAGAAGGTAATATTGCAATCCCGTATATAGATGGCCAAGAGGCTATGAGGCACATTTTTAATGCGATATTGAAAGCCCAAGCTAAAGTGTGGCTAACGATGTGCTACGTTGATATTGATTTTATAATTCCATCATTTGATAATAAAATAATAAAGATTGTCTCAGAGGTCAGCCAAAAGGAAAACATGGATTTCAAAGTTCTAGCCTGGCGAAGTAAAGCAATAAGAGGTGATTTTGAAGGGACAAAAGAGGATTTCGAGAGATTAAAGGGGCTTAATTGTAAAGCCAAATTCAGATGGGATTATAATAAACTTGGTTGTCATCATCAGAAGATTTTTATTATAGATGACAAAATTGCATTTGTTGGTGGCATTAACATGGATAAAACTCATATTGATACAAGTGCTCACGATAGAAAGGAACCGCATCCTACACATGACCTTTTTTGTGAGATTAGAGGACCTGTAGTAAGAGATGTAATTCATAATTTTGTACAAAGATGGGATAAAGCAACTGAAAAAAATAAGAAATATGGCTCATTCCCACAGGATATCAAGCCAGCTGACCTTCCGTACCCTCCAGAACAGCCACCTCAAGAAAACGAAGGTAATATTAAGATTCAAGTTACAAGAACAATTCCCAGTAATATATATCCAAATATAAGTGATGGTGAATATAGCATCCGAGAGAGCTACTTAAACGCCATCAATAATGCAAAAAGGTATATTTATCTTGAAAATCAATACTTTTTTGACAAAGTATCCCACCACTCAATAATAAGAGCATTGATTTATGCCGCATATAGAGGAGTTAAGATTTTTATCATTCTCCCCGGTAATCCTGATTTCACAAAACTATTTTCCAAAGAATTTTTAATAGAAGTCAAGAATCATCCCAATATTTATGTGTATACTCTTGCAACATCATACAAAGATAATGGAGAAAACAAGGAAATATATAGTTACAATGATATCTATGTACATGCCAAATTATTCATTGTTGATGATGAATGGTATTCTATCGGCTCAGCAAATATTAGTTACCAAAGTTTAAGAACCGATTCAGAAATAAACGTTGCTGTTTGGGATCGCAATGGTGCTAAAAAATTGAGACAAGACTTATGGAAGGAGCATCTTGAATATTCTAATAATAAAATACAATACAACCAAGAAGTGATTATTGACAACAAAATTGAAGATGCATTCGAACAGTGGCGGTTTTTTGCAAGAGCTAATAGATACAATCGTATGACAAAGGCAAGAGCAGAAAATCGATTGATGCCTTTAGATATAAAGAAATACACTTTATTCAAAAAAGGGGTTGGATATTTAAAAGATATATGTGAGAAACCAAAAAAGCGGCTCTCCGGCTTACTTGGGAGTTTAATAGAGATAATTAGAGAACATACTTAATCCCGCATTAACAAATAAGAACGGAATTTCTCTCAATATCCTTCTTGATTCATTATCTTTAATTAGGTTAGTATTTAGAACAACAATTAGGAGGAGAACTCAAGAGAATATGTCACGGATGGCTTTGCTTCATAAAATCCTGATTGCTTTGTAGGAGGATGTCATTTCGACCGAAGTGAGCGCAGCAAACGCAGCGGAGAAATCTATTCAAAACAGATTTCTCGACTTCATCCCGATTCTGATCGGGACTCCGCTCGAAATGACCCCCGCCTGGATTACATCGCAGGCCGAGAGTCCGTCAGGCAAAGCTCAACAAGCTCATCTATTACCGCTGTGCCGGCGCACATTACCTTGTCGGCTCCGCCCCAATATAATTTCAACGTCCCATCATCCTCCGGGACCGCACCGCATGTAAAGACAACATTGTGCACGTAGCCGACAACTTCCCACGGGTCCTCCGGCTGCAAAATCCATCTGTCACTAACGCCGAGTATCACAGCGGGATTATCGAGCTTATGCAATGCGACGCCAAGCCGATATATATGGCCGTCCATTGTGGGAAAAACGCCGTGATAAATATTCAGCCAGCCTTTGTCGGTGCGAATCGGCGGAGCGCCGGGACCGATCTTCATCTCGTCCCAATGGTACGGCACGGGTTTTAACACGACGCGTGAGTCGCCCCAGTGACGCAGGTCCGGCGAGTAACTTATCCAGATCGACCAGGGACTGATGTCGGAATGAGGTCTATCCAGCTTGACATATCTGCCACCAATCTTTTCAGGGAAAAGAACCGTATTGCGATAATCAGCCTGGGTAATAAAGGCAACCCTTTCGACCGATTCAAAATCCATAGTCTTAGCCAAGCCGATGCGGACGCCATACCTGGAGTACGCACTATAAGTGATATAATAAACTCCTTCCAAAGGTGTAATCCGCGGGTCTTCAACGCCAAACTCTTCATATTCACAAAATATCGGCTCTTTACTCGGCATAATAAAAGGTTCAGGCCTCGCCTTGAATTTGAAGCCGTCGTCGCTTTCAGCTAAGCCGATTAGGGACCTTCCGGTATCGAGGTGCGAACGAAACAGCATTATGTATCTGTCATTAAATTTCGTAACGCCGGCGTTGTGAACCGTCTGCACCGGATACGGAATATCATCCTTTGTCAGGATAGGATTGTTTGTGTATCTTTTTACAATTTCTTTTCTCATTTGTTTTTTCGTAAGCGTTCACGGGAAAACCGCATTTTTGTCATTGCGAGCGAAGCGAAGCAATCTAAAATCGTACGTTTTTGAGATTGCTTCGGCCTAAAGGCCTCGCAATGACACAAAAACGCCTTATTTTCTGTGTGAACGGTTACGTTTTTTCTAAGTAACCCCAGATTCAAGAATCTGGGGCTAAATAAATTTACTTTAACCATGTCTTAAAACATAATTTATTCTGATTCTTAAATCTTTTACACTGAAACAATATCTTTTATCATAACCTTTAGTCCATACTTTGCCGTTAAATCCATTTTTTTGCAAGGCATAAGTGCTTACACGTTTGTATCGTTGTACTATTTGCGATATTGATTCTGAACAGGATTCGGCAACTATATGAATATGATCACTGCAGACAGTAAAGGCGCATATTTTCTGATTTATCCTTTTTGATTCGGCAAGAATAATCTCTTTTACTAACCTTTTTTGCGCTTCTTTTAATTTGACAGGCGTTCCATTTAGTTTTTGTTTATTCGTCAAATATAACTTGTTATCAGGTTGTAATATTCTTCCGTTTTTGACCCAGCCTCTTTCATCTCCCTGAAGCCAACTACCATAGGTTGTCCATGTCAACATATATCCAATCATTTATATTTTTCTTTTTTAGCCCCCGATTCTTGAATCGGGGGTTATTGTATGGAGAATTCATTATTTTGGTTGTTTTAATTCATGTATTTCAGTACTTTCCTTCTCTGCGAAAGATTTCCGCATATACCTTTTCGTATCCTTCGACCATACGGTCGATGGTGAAATTATCTTCCACGCGCAGGCGGCATTTTTTGCGGTCTATTCTATCAATTTTGCCCACAGCCTCCACCGCCTCATCGACATTATTGACCAAATAGCCGGTTTCCTTATCCGCGATGACCTCACGACATGAGCCTAAATCCATCGCAATTACCGGCACGCCCGCGGCCATTGATTCAGCCATCACCAAGCCGAACCGTTCAGGAATTGTGTTAAGGTGAATGACCACATACGCTTCTTTAAGAAGCGCGTCACGCTGGACGGGATTAACGGGGCCTATATACTGAATCGAGGATTGGTTTAGATAAGGTTTGACAAGCGTGTCGAAGTAATTTTGGTCCTGAATTATGCCGGCTATTATTAAATCCATACCGCACTTTTTTGCGACTTCAATCGCCAGGTGTGTCCCTTTGTCGTTGTGTATTCGTCCGTAATGGACGAGCTTGTCTCCAGGCGTCTCCCTAAACGTAAGATTAGAAAGGTCAATACCATTGTAAACAGTCGCCAAATACGGTAGCTCTTTGTCCCTATCCGAATCGCTGATCGAAACATAGTAAGAATCTTTATGGTCGTGGTAAACCCGCAGTATGTCCGGGTCTGAAAAGCCATGGATTGTGGTCAGAATCGGCGTTTTTACGAAAGGTAGATAGGTCAATGGCAGATAGTCAAAATTGTTATGAATCAGGTCAAACTCACAAGATCGCTGCATAACCTTGGAAATATGCAGACACGTCGAGACCAGCGGGATTTGGGTCTTATCTTCCTCGTAACCTTTTTCAACAAAACCAACAAGCTTTGCGTTAGTGATGGAATCTTTTGTGGCGAACAGCGTTACATTCTTCCAGCCACGGGCAATCAGACCTTCGGTGATATTGCTCGCCACGGTCTCCCATGCGCCGTAGGCCCGTGGCGGAGTCCGCCATGCAACCGGCGACAGAATTGCTATGCGTTTGTTTTTAAAGTCCATCTTTAGTCAGAAATCAGAAATGTAGTCATTCACCGGCACCACAGGTGTGCCGGCTAAACGTCTTTCGTCTTCTGTCATCTGCCTTCTGTCCTCTGTCTTCTCACTTCCTCTTTTATTCTCTGGATATGTCCCCTACCTAAGCCTTTGACCTCACAGCCAAGCTGGAAATACCGGCGAATTTTATCATCATCTAATATGCCGAAACAATCAATCACGGCTAAAGGCCCGCCCGCCCACTTGACTATCTGGCCGGGGTCAAGCTTCAAATAAGGTTCGTGCGGCACAGCTAAGATAAGTGCTTCAGCACCTTTTATGGCAGTAGCAATATCCTGTTGGACAGTAATATTCACCAAGTAATCCTGGTTGCGGAAAAATCTTGCTAACGAGTGGCCCGGTGCCGGATAGGTATCCTGTTTTTCCAGCTCGTACCAATGCTCGACATACGGATCGTGTACCCTCATCTCTGCTCCCATCTCAGTCAGCTTTCGGACTACTACTTCCGAGCCGCTGTAACGAGTATCAGCGACATCCTGGCGATAGCTGGCCCCGCATAAAAGTACCGGTGCGCCGGCGATTAACCGGCCCATGTTCCGAAGCGCATCCCTTGTCAATTCCGCTACGTGAAGACCCCGCGTGTCATTTATATCGATGGCCGAAGTGGTTATCTTAAATATATCGTCATCGAAACCAAGAATGTGCCTGTACGCCCAATATCCCAGACCACCATCCTTCGGCAGACAGTATCCGCCGATACCTGGACCTGGGAATATGATGTTATTGTGAGTAGGCCGGACCTTAATTGCTTTGATGACCTTAATCAAATCCACGCCGTTTCGCTCAGCAAACAAGCTCCACTCATTCAAAAAAGCCAGCATTGTGGCACGGAAAGAATTTTCAACTATTTTAGCAGTCTCTGATTCGATAGGCCGATCCATAACCGTCAAAGGGAATTTGGCGGTGTTCAACACTTCTCGAAGAAATTTCTCGACGCGCTCTTTTGCTTCTTCATTACAGCCGGAGCAGACCCGCCAGAAATCTCGTATCGATGATACATACTGTCTGCCTGGCATAACACGCTCATAACTGTGCGCCAGCAGTGGCTCTGAATCAATTTGGCGGGCTGCAAATGCCCTCTTCAAAATCGGCCAGGCGACGAACTCTGTGGTACCGGGTGCAACAGTTGTTTCGATTAAGGTCAAACATTTGGGCGGTATAAATTTGCCGATGGTTTTTATTGTCGCTTCCAATGCCTCCATCTCCACCCAGCCGGTTCGCATATTTCCAAGGTCGTTTTTTGTATAGTCACATTGGACATCCACAACAACACAGTCGGCCAACTTAAGACACTCACTGTTGTAGGTGGCGATGAGGGTCTTTTTTTCGAGCACACAACGAGCGATCATCGGCTCGACCTCGGGGTCCTCGGCTTTAACCGGTGATTGTCCTCTGTTAAGCAATGGAATCTTCCAGTAGCTGCGAGTGCTGGGCCGCTGACAACCGATGACCAATTTGCCGGGCTTGCCGGTCTGCCGGTCAATACTGTCGGCGATAATAGCCGCCATAACGGCACCAACAAAACCGACACCCATTACTACGACAATTTCCTTACCATCCTTGCGTGCCGCTGCCGCCAGCGACTCCACGCGATTGAATTCTGTAGAATACTCCTCCTTGCTGGGAATTGGAAACCTTTCACCAGCCGAACTTATCGAATAATCAACCATTTCTGTCCTCTCCTATAAATAGTCTTTGCTCAGATTTTAACAAGCGTCCTCAAAGACCGTTTGTCTCTTGTCTTTTCCAATAAACGCCGCAAGTTTATCAGTAACACCCCGTATATCAAGGTTTTTTTGCTTCGTTATCGCCAAAACCATACTCAATCTCAGATAAATACATGTTATATTGAATTATAAATACAAAAATGATATAATCTGCTTAATCCATTGTATTACCTGAAATCGCTATTTTCTAAACCGCACTTTTAGATGGGCTTCAGGACAAAAAAATGCAAAAAGTCAGCACATTCACCTTGTCTGTTATAGCATTAACTCTCTTATGCAGTGGGAGTATTTCAACAGGACAAGAAGCATTTCGATACCCGGATTATTTGCTTGATATATATAACCCGGACGATGCTTGTTGGAAAGGTGTTGGTGCTGATGGACGCTGGCCGGTTCCGGTAGATCCCGAAAAATGGCTTGTTGGCCCGCCGCTGTCGGACCAGTCAGGTGTTACCGTGCCTATAGACCAATGGATCGAGCTAAAGTTTCCAGGCAGAATTGTTGACGGTCCTGGCGATGATATACTGCTTATAGAGCTGGGTCAAGTAGGTGAACAAGCTCTCCTTTTCATTACAGATAGTGCCAACCAAGAGTATCTGCTTGGTAAAGCTACAGCATTAAATTCCGGCCTGGACACGGACTCCGAGATCGGCTTCGATATCACAGGTATCTGCCTGCCGTTTTTACCGAGTGCTGTTCGCATCGTAGCATTAGACACAGGAGGAGGCTCACCCGGATTTGACATAGCTAATATACGTGCTCGAACGTACATCGAACAAAGTAAAGCTGCCACCGGCCCCATTCCCTTCAACGGCGCTAAAAACGTGCTGGTTGACACAGTCCTCAGATGGTTGCCGGGATATTCCGCAGATAAACACATCGTTTACTTCGGCACTGCTATTGCTAATGTAGATGCAAATGCAAATCCCATCAGTAGTCCAGAGCAGCCGCAGGACGCCAACAGCTTCGACCCCGGAGGCCTTGAATTAAGCCGAACCTACTACTGGCGAATAGATGAAGTTAATAGCACCGACCCCAATAATCCCGTTACAGGCGATATCTGGAAATTCACAGTAGCCGACCATCTTGTTTTAGACGATTTTGAGTCCTACAACAACTACGATAATCAGATATATAAGAGCTGGAAAGAAACCGGCGAAGCATTCGTGGGTGTCTCGACGTATCCGCTTAGCACATGCCAGCAATCTATGGCGTTTGTTTACTACTATGACGTAAGTTATTCTTCCGAAGCTGTACGTACGTTTAGCCCTGCGTTGGATTGGGCTACAATCGGCACCAAGACTTTGGAATTGCTATTTTATGGTCGAAGAAGCAATGCTGCCGACGTACAAATGTATATTAGCCTTGGCGACGGCGATGTCGATTTGATTGTGCCGTACAACGCCGACCCGAACGACATCAAAGAGCAAGCATGGCAGCGCTGGAGAATTAATATTCAAGACTTAGCCAGCCTGAATCTGAGCAATATTAAGACTTTCTCCATCGGCTTTCGTGTCGGTCAAACCCAACCCCTAAAGGGTGGTGGCGGCACTGTCTATTTCGATGATATCAAGCTATACCCGTCCAGATGCCTCGAACAAAATAGACCCCAAGCCGATTTCAATAGCGATTGTAGTGTTGACTTTGAGGACCTTAAAGAAATTGTTTACAACTGGCTTGACAGAAGCCCTAAAACTTATGCGGTTGTACATCCCAATGCACCTTTGGCCTGGTATAAATTCGACGGCGATACCACCGATAATTCCAACAACGGCTACCATGGCCAGCCGTTCGGCAGCCCAACATACGTCCCAGGCATATATAACCAAGCGATAAGTTTCGACGGATATAGAGACTCTGTGAATATAACCAAAGCTGCCGAGATGTTTGAAAGAATCAGCACTGGGATCACCATTACTTTTTGGCAATATGGTACGGATTCGGCGCATCGCAATGACACGCTATGCTGCTCAAATTACGAATATGACAAGAACACAACCTTGATTTCGATGAGCTCAGTCGAGCCGCGGGAACACGTCAATAATCCTGTGATAGCTATTAATCTTGGTTGCTGGATCCGCCCAAGAGGGGCCGGCCTGTACAGCTGGGATTGCGGCTATCCATGGTCTTTCGATAACCGCCTTAGTGGAGACCACAAATATAAAAGCGAATGGGTGGGCCGATGGAACCACTGGGCGTTCACCAAAAACGTCTATCAGGGCATAATGCAAATATTTCTCAATGGCGCTCTTTATGACAGCCGAACGGATGCAAACTCACCTATTTCGTCAATCACGTCATTCGAAATAGGCTCCGGATGGTATGGCGGATATGACGGTTTAATCGACAACTTCCGCATTTACGACTATGCTCTCAGCCAGCCGGAAGTCGCCTATATTGCAACCAACGGCATGGGCCTTTTCGATCCCCCCGGCGGTGGGCTTATGTCGCCGGCTGATTTAGACGCTAACAATGAGATAAACTTCAGCGATTTTGCTATCTTAGCTGATAGCTGGCTTGAAGAACAACTCTGGCCATAATCCAAAGGCGCTCTAAATGAAAGTAGCTACCTTTAATGTCAATTCCTTACGCGCTCGTTTGACGCTTGTCCTTCAATGGTTGGTCGAACATCAGCCCGATGTTTTATGCCTGCAAGAAACAAAGGTCCAGGATATTGATTTTCCAACAGGTGAGCTCGACCAGACCGGATACAAATGGGCCTGGCCATTCTGCGAATATGTTTTTAAGGGACAAAAGAGCTATAACGGCGTAGCAACTTTTAGTAAAAGCCCGATTACAAATGTAGAATTCGGCTTTCACGATGAGCCAAGGGACGAGGCTCGTCTGATTAAGGTAGAAACAAACGGCATTGTGATTGTCAATACCTATGTTCCGCAGGGCGTTTCACCCGACTCGGACAAATTTCAGTACAAATTAGAATGGTTCGAGCGCCTTTATGCCCTTTTCAAAAAACATTTCTCTCCGACAGATCCCATCATCTGGGTAGGAGATTTAAACATCGCACCGCAGCCGATAGATGTTTACGATCCGGTTGCCTTGCAGGGTCACGTTTGTTTCCATCCGGAGGTTCACAAAGCGCTGGATAAAGTTATGCAGTGGGGATTTGTTGATGTATTCAGACTCCATTGCAGCGAGGCAGGCCATTATACATTCTGGGATTATAGATTACCGAACTCCTTCAAACGCAATCTCGGCTGGCGCCTTGACCACATTATGGCGACAAAGCAATTGGCTGAAAACTGCACTGCTTGTTATATAGATAAGGAACCTCGCACCGCAGAGCGCCCCAGCGACCACACCCCAATTATCGCTGAATTTGACTGGTAAACACAGGACGCCGTGCACCACCCAAACGGTAGGATATGCTACGCATACCATCTTCCATTCCGGATATTCAATAGTCGATCCGGTGGCAAGATAGTAAAGCCATACATGAACCACAGTGGAAAGCCGCGTCAAAGCGCAGTTTTTTAATGTCATGGTCGATGCATTTGTTATGCCGTACAGTCTAAACCAATGTGGCTCCACACACAAATTTTTCTACCGCAATGGCATTTCATCACTGGCCGGTATCTCGCCGCGGATGGCTCTGCCCGCGATGCCGGTCAGCCAGAGGTAGTGGTCCGTAGGTAATCCCTCATACGTCAAGAATGGACTGGAGCCGATAGGCTGATCGTTCGTACATTTAAAAATTGCCGTGCCCTCATCCATTTCGTCAAACATTGCTACGTATATCATCGCAGCACCACTTCTCCTTGCTTCCACAATCTGCCGCCAGAGAAACCGGCCTGTCAATCTCGGGATTGCATTCAGAGGTGACTCAGGAAACGTATTATGCCGACTGAAGCCCGGAAAGACAACAGGAAGGTAGTCTTTTCCATGAGATGCGCACCAGGACATATCCGGACGCCAACGAGTACGAGCATGGCAAGAGATACCTGCAAGCGAATTGTAGCGTCCAACTGTCCACGGACTAATAATGTCCGCCGCGTTTATAATATCATGCAAGCTTGGATCGGAAACGCTCTCCCAGTCGAGCGTCCGCCAACCACTGGGCACGCCTACCATGACGATACATCCACCATACTGGGTATCACTTTTGAAAAAGTTGACGAGCTCGAGGCACTCGTGAAGAGTGTAAGCTCTGTTATCATTGAAACCGATTCCCCAGATGGCAACCACAGGTTTTAGCTGGTGGTGTAGATAGGCTTTGTCATTAGGGTCTCGTGTGAGCCACATTTCGTCGATAAGGCGCTTCCAGTCGCTCTTGACATGCTCAATCTGGCCTCTATGCAAACCGGAAAGGTCATACATCAGAGCGTACAATCGCCCATATCGATTTGCACCTTCTCGACAACTTGACAGAACTGTATCAACATGCCTCAGGTCTGGCTGGCTGTACGTCGCTACGGCGAATCGCTGGACGAAGGCCCCGTCAATGCCATACTTCTGCATCCAGTAGAAGTGTCGAAGAACGCTCTTGCGGTTATAAGAACTAAAGACTTCAGCCGCTCTGCCGTCGGCGTGCCTAAAGGAGGTCGCGTATTTTTCGCCTTCGTCCAGGTCTCTGACATCAGGCCATAGGTCAATAGTGCAGAAGCCCGGTTCAAAGCGTCCGCGTTTCTCGTAATGTGTCCATCCTTTGCCAGCTCTGTCGCCCGGAGCATTAAACCAACCCTGATAACCACACATGACCCTCCCATTCAGTGTTTCGTTGCCAACACCTTTAATACTGGGTCCGTTATACGGATGTAAAACTTCCTCCCTTCCGTTGTCACTTTCGCCGCTATCTTCGCATCCCACGATTACACACATAGACATAAAAAGAAAGAAGTAGCTCAGCAAATCAATTACTCTTATGTCACCTCCTTCATTTAGAATCATAGTCTTATATGGTTCCGCATTTGCATTCTCTCAACCATGCTCTGCCGTGAGGCATCCACGCAGTGTGGCTTGCGCCACTGTGGAGAGACAGGCCTGCATTTTTCCAGTCAGCGCAGTAAGGCGCCCTGCGAACAAAAATCATACCATGCTCGCTGAATACATCAAATGGAATCTTGGGGATTCTTCCTGGCAGACAAAATACTTTTGTGGATTGTCGATTACCAGCTTGTGCTGAGTAAGTCCGTAGGCCGAGTCGAACACATTTGACTTTGCTCAGTGTTCGACCCTGAGTAAAATCGAAGGGTCGAAGCACTACAGTTTCTTCAGCAGCGCCAGGTCTCCACTGATCAGTGCCAATTTCTTTCTTCTCGTCCAGTCCTTTAACTGTGCCTCTCGCTTGAGCGCATCAAACCGAACAGAGAACTTTTCGCGATAAAGCAACCTTTTGGCGCCAAATATTTTTGTAAAGCGCCCGCCCTGGCCGCTTTTATGCTTTTCGAGTCTTTTTTCTATATTATCCGTTACTCCCGTATAAAAGCGGCCATCAGAGCATTCAATGATATAGACATACCACATATTTTTGGCATCCTTCGACTCCCTCGCTGTTGCTCGGTCGCTCAGGATACTTCTCCTCGTTCACCTCAACGCTTCATATCGAACCACTTGTACTGAGCGAGTAAGCCCTTTGTGAAAACGAAGGGCGAACGAGTCGAAGTACTGGGGAACCAGGATTCGGACCTGGACTAACTGATCCAGAGTCAGTCGTGCTACCGTTACACTATTCCCCAATAATTAGTCCAAAACAAAAAACTTATGATTATAGCTTCCAGAGATATTCTTTCTGGGTATAGCAACACCTCTTGTTATTTTCAGCTTATTCTATATAAAAAATAGTCTGATATTGCAAGATTATTAAGAAAAAGCTGTACTACCGGGCAATAATTTGGTATAAATAAAATGTGTAAATTTGTGGTTTTGCTTTTCAGCGAATCAAAATAATGTGTTTTTTTGTATAGATCAGCTCTGCTGAAAGTGAAGGAAGGAGGTAGTAAATCAGGCCAGTTACAAATTCTTTTTTCAGCGTAAAATTGAGTGCTTGTCCGGCGAAGCCCCCGGCTCTGCATAGCCCTTCACCGAAGCAGGATGGCCATAGTCAGATAGATTTAACCTTTTTAGAAATCGGTATTCTTATTCTAAGTTGTTGTTTTGGTGTCTAACTAAATTACCATTATTATCATTTTTGCTTTTGAAGGAGGATTATTATGTGTAAGAAATTGTGTTTTTTAATCCTTTCTGTTTTGATGCTAAGTCTGGCGTGCACCAGTTACGGTGAAGTTGTGATAGGCAACTTTGAGCAGCAAATGGACAGATGGACATCATGCACCTGGAGTCCTCCCGGGAATCCTACTTTTGATTACGGCACGACCGGGGTCACATTAGGCAGCTACAGTCTCAAGGCGGTGCAGCCGACCGATGGATTCAATTGGTTTTTGATAAATACCAATGTGAGTGGTAATGACTTCAGGGCTAACAACATCATCTCGATAGACATCACGCGGTTAGCTAACGAGTGGACACGTGGAACCGGAGACCATGGGTGCAACCTCGACTTGCGTTTCCAAGACACCTCTAACTATAACTTGGTGGGCTTAGGCAACAGTGGTGATTGGGATAGTAATGACCTCAACGCTAACGATACGATGACAGCTACCTGGGACTACACTGTATATAAAGATCAACCTGACGTGCTGTCCCCTGACGCTACGTCGGTACAGATTGTAATCGCCACCAATACCAATGGTTACACCGGCAACGGGACCTGGTACATTGACAATATAAAACTACTGGCCAGCCGTCACGAGCAACCGCGAAACGGTGCGTGGGGTATGGAGCTTAATCCCACCCTTAAGTGGGATGAAGCATCACCGTCTGACACATTCGATGTATATGTCGGCACCGATTTTAACAATGTGAACGACGCCGACAGAACAGACCAAACGGGCTTGCTGTTTTATAGCGAGAACCAGGATCCTAACAACTATCCTTTAAGCGGAACCACTAATGGTACGACTTATTACTGGCGGATCGATGATGTTGTTGACGGCACCCCCGTGAAAGGTACTGTCTGGCACTTTACGACTTTTCTTCTGGGCGCAAAAAGCACTGTTATCGGCGACTGGGAACAGCAGATGGACGGATGGGTTGACGCAGAGCCCGATGACGCCAATATGGTGTTAGGCTACAGTACTGTCGGGGCCACGTTGAACAACTACAGCCTCACGGTGGAAGCTCCGATAGAATGGTATGAGACTGTGCAAATCCCGATTAACGAAACTGGTTTTACTCACCAACTTATGGCTAACAACCGATTCTCATTGGACGTGACATGGGATACTACCATGTTTGGAGGGGATATCGAAAGTATTGTTATCGATGGCGACGGGATTGGAGGGTTGCAGTTAGCACCTATAAGTGAAACGATTATTGGTTCTGCTGGTGGCTTGGATACGACGACGTTTACATGGGACTACTCTGCTGTTGATTTTAGTTTGCTTCCTGCTGAACCTGAGAACCTGACGTTGAGTATCGCCACAATGGCAGATGACAGAGGTCTTTATCACTTCGACAATGCGCGATTGTACAGCTCGAAAGTTGCCTCTCTCCCAATGCCGGGCGACAATGAGGCAGAAGCACAGAGGGAACCGACACTTAGCTGGAGTCCTGGGGAAGGTGCCGGCACACACGACGTATATTTCGGCACCGATTATGACAAAGTAAACGACGCCAGCAAAGCAGACCACCCTGACTTGCTATTTTACGGTGAGGACCGGGACTACGACGCTAACAATATTGATATCACAGGTGAGCTCGGATATCCTTTGTCATTTGGCACAACCTACTACTGGAGGATTGACGAGGTCAATGAAACCGTCTGGAAAGGTACTGTCTGGAGCTTTACGGTAGGCTGGTATCTTGTTATGGACGATTTCGAGGACTACAATGACTATGAGCTTAACAGGATATTCGATGTGTGGTCAGACTACGCCGTGAATAATACTGGTATGACTGTGGGATATCTTGATCCTCCGTTTGCCGAGAAGAGCATAGTTCACGGTGGTTCTCAAGCAATGTACATGACTTACGACAACGATGGTACTGTAAACGAGGACACCAATTTCGAACAGAGCGGGACATTGCTTTACTCAGAAGCCGAGCGCCAGTGGGCGGACCCGCAGGACTGGACCGCAAATGAAGCTGAGTCCTTAACGCTGTGGTTCAGAGGCTATCGAGAACCTGTTGGTAGCTTCGCAGAAGGCCCGCCAATCACGATGACTGCTGCCGGTATGGACATCTGGGATACGGCTGACGAGTTCCACTTCGCCTATAAGCAGCTCTCCGGTCTTGGGAGCATAACAGCTAAGATCCTCAGCGTTAGTAATACCGACCCATGGGCCAAAGCAGGTGTAATGATTCGCCAGTCACTTGAGCCCAGCTCTCCACATGCTTCAGTAGTCATCACGCCTGAGAGTGGAGTTTCCTTCCAACGCCGAGCTGCTGTGAGTGCCGTTAGCGAGCAAACTCAGCAAACCGATATCACCGCTCCACAATGGGTCAGATTAATCCGCGCCGGCAACTCCTTTATAGGGCAGTATTCAGCTAACGGAGCTACATGGACAACACTGGGTACTGTGAATATGCCTATGCTTTCGGAGGTCTATGCAGGCTTATGTCTGACCGGCCATAACGTTAATGCAACGTGCACAGCTGAACTCTCTAATGTTGCCATATCCGGCACGGTTACAGGCGGCTGGCAGTCGCAGGACATTGGTATAGAAAGTAACATTGCCGAGCCGATGTATGTAGTTCTGGCTGATAGCGCCGGTAATAGTATTGTGGTCACACACCCGGATCCAGGCGTATCGGCTACACCAAGCTGGACGGAGTGGAATATCCCCTTTGCTGATTTTACCAACGTGAATATGCAGGCTGTCAAGCGTATGGTCATAGGCGTCGGCGATCAGTCAAATACGCTGCAACCCGGTGGTGCAGGTACAATGTTCATTGATGATATCAGGCTGTATCTTCCGACACCTGAACCTGAACAAGAGCCGGATGAAGGTGGAGACGGTTGATCCTGGCAATGAGGGTCTGGTACAATGCATGTGAGAATAATACTGAGGATACCTCTGGCAACAGTACAGTGGTCGCACATCCGGACATGGGTGCAGCAACCACAGACATCTGGAACCAGTGGAATATTCCCTCGGCAGATTTTGTTAACATGGCGGTCCCACGGGCAAAGCCCGTGGGACCGCCATTTGCATTCATCATCCGACGCCACAGTTCGGCTATGGAAAGCAGCTTCCACGGCTAAAACCCCTGGTTTTCTGCGAAAGATGTTAGATTAAAGTACTGTTATTTGTTAGTGTAGCTTTTTTGAAGGAGGAATATTATGTGTAGAAAGTCGAAGTTCCACTATGGGGGGCAAAGATCCGGTCCGGCATACAGACGGAACGGATTGATTTATATGATTTCCTTTGTATTGGTGCTGGGCCTCGCTGGAGCAAGCGCAGCGGAAGAAATTGACCCCTCACTTGTCGGCTGGTGGAAGCTCAATGAGGATTTTGGCTCCACCGCTATTGATTGGTCCGGTCATGACAATCATGGCAGCCTCGTGGGTGACCCGCAATGGGTGTCCGGGTACATAGGCGGCACACTGGATTTTGACGGTGATGGCGACTACATCGACTGCGGATATGATCCGATCTTTGATATCACCGACGAGATTACGCTCGCTGCATGGGTAAATATTAGGTCGATCTCCGTTCAGTGGATGGCTATCGTCGCTAAGGGTGAATACGCTTGGAGACTTAGTAACGATGATAGCGACCCGAGGTTTCACTTTGGTATCACTATCTGGTCGGACGATAATCCTTCAGTCAATGGAAGCACTGCGGTCGGCTACGACGAATGGCATCACGTCGCCGGAATGTATGATGGTTCAAACATCAACTTATATTTGGACGGAGTGCTTGACGTGAACATTTCCAATGATACTGGCATAGGTACCAATACCGAAAACCTACTTATTGGCGAAAACCCAGAAGCAGCAGAACGCTACTGGGATGGCTTCATCGACGATGTCCGGGTTTACAATGTAGCACTGACGGAAGATGAGATAGCGGCAGTGATGTCATATATGGGAGATGACCCCTCACTTGCCTGGGGAGCGAATCCGATTAACGGTCAAACAGATGTACTACAGGATGTGGTTCTTAGATGGAAAGCCGGAATCTATACCGAGACGCATAATGTGTACTTAGGAACAGTTTTCGATGATGTCAACGAGGCGAGTACAGACGATACGCGGGGTGTTCTTCTCAGCCAAAACCTGGCCGAATCCACTTTTGACCCTCCCGTCTATCTGGATTTTGATCAGACCTACTACTGGCGGATCGATGAGGTTAATGACACAGAGCCAAATAGTCCCTGGAAAGGTAACATCTGGAGTTTTACAGTTGCCAACTTCACTACAGTGGACGACTTTGAAGACTATAATGACGCTACTAACAGGATATACGATACGTGGGCGGACTATGTCGTGAATAACACCGGCATGACTGTGGGTCACTTTAATCCTCCGTATGCCGAGCAAACTATAGTTCACACCGGCTTTCAAGCCATGTACATGCGTTACGACAACGATGGTACCGTCAACGAGGGGACCGACTACGAACAAAGCGGAACACTGTTTTATTCTGAAGTTGAACGCCAGTGGGAGACTCCGCAGGATTGGACCGCGAACGACATTGAGTCCTTAACGCTGTGGTTCAGAGGCTTACCTGCATCTGTTGGCAGCTTCGTCCCTGAGGGACAAGCAGAAGGGCCACCAATCACGATGACCGCTAATGGTAAGGACATCTACGATACGGCTGACGAGTTCCACTTTGCCTATAAACGGTTTTCTGGTGCTGGTAGCATAACAGCCAAGGTTCTCAGCGTTAGCAATACACACCTATGGGCCAAGGCGGGTGTAATGATTCGCCAGTCGCTTGAGCCCGGCTCTCTGCATGCTGCGATGGTAGTCACGCCTGGCAGTGGAGTTTCCTTCCAACGCCGAACAGCCGTGAACGGCGGCAGCGAAGAAACTCAACAAGAAGATATCACAGCGCCACATTGGGTCAGATTAATCCGCGCCGGCAACACCCTAATCGGACAGCATTCTGATAACGGAGCTACCTGGACAACACTGGGTACTGTGAATATACCTATGCTTCTGGAAGTTTATGCAGGCTTATGCCTGACCAGCCATAACGTTGATGAAACGTGCACAGCCGAATTCTCTGATGTTACCATATCCGGCATGGTTACAGGCGACTGGCTGTCACAGGACATCGGTATAGAGAGTAACATTGCCGAGCCGATGTATGTAGCTCTGGCCGATAGTGCCGGTAATAGTGCATTGGTCAACTACCCAGACCCGGCTGCATCTCTCATAGGAAGCTGGACGGAGTGGAATATCCCCTTTGCTGATTTTACCGACGTGAATATACAGGCTATCAAGCGCTTGGCCATAGGTATCGGCGATCAGTCAAATATGCTGCAACCCGGTGGTGCAGGTACAATGTTCATTGACGATATCAGGCTGTATCTTCCAACACCCGAACCGGAACCAGAGCCAAGTGGAGCCAATTGATTTTTTTGAAGGAGGAATATTATGTGCAAGAAATTGATTTATCTGATGTTGTGTGTCTTAGTTCTTGGGGTGACCGGCTCAGCTTCAGCCGAACTGATTGCGCACTGGCCCTTTGACGAGGGCTCAGGAACCACGTTGAATGATGTCGTCGGCGGCAATAACGGCACCTTGCAGGGAGATCCCACGTGGATTGTCGGCCCGGTCAATGGTGCCCTTGACTTTGACGGCAATGAAGACCTTGTGACTATCCCAAATAGCTCGGCACTGCAATTGCGTAGTACTGGGCAATATACGGTGGCGGTCTGGGTGAATGTCGTGAACCCGGACGGCGGACTCATTTTATTCAGTGGCGAGGGGTGTGTTGCATGGGCAAACTGGTACCTGGGTGTGACGGAAGGTGAGCCCGATGCCCGTAATCTTGGTGGTCCCCCAAAGCAGGAGGGCAGCTTGGTCTTCGGTGTCCGCACGGTAAATTGGGGTACTGTTGCTGGCTATGTCGCAGCTCCATTCGTACCCGAAACGTGGATGCATGTGGCTGCCACGTATGACGGTGTCACACTGAGAATATACATAGATGGTCAAGAAGTAGACAGCGCCGAGGAAGTCCCTCTGCCGCGTGACAACACCAATATGCCCTTAAATATCGCCGGCGATAACGGCTGTAGCGCTATCGGACGCAACTGGTTCACGGGCAAGATTGACGACTTGCGGATTTATGACGTGGCGTTATGGGAGGACGAAATACAAGATATAATGACGCCTGCCAGTGCCTGGAAACCGAATCCGGCTGATAATGGCTCTGTGGCAGGTATTGACCCTATTCTGAGCTGGAATCCCGGAAAGCAGGCCGTAACCCATAATGTCTATCTGGGAACAACAATGGAGGACGTCAGTGCAGCCACCGCCGATAATCATCCGAATGTCGAGGTCAGCCTGGGTCAGAGCGAAAACACGTACAGCCCAGCCGAGTCCCTGGTGTACGGACAAACCTATTACTGGCGAGTGGATGAGGCCAATGATGTTCAAGTTTGGCGGGGTGATGTCTGGAGCTTCCTGGTTCAGCCATTGACTGCCTATATGCCGACGCCAGCGAACGGAGCCAAATACCTGGATCCTGATATCGTTCTTTCCTGGAGCCCGGGCTTGGGGGCAGAGTCACATGATGTGTACTTAGGTACCGACCCGAATAATCTGACACTGGAATCGACAGCTCAAACAACAACCACGTACGAGCCGGAGACATTGAATTATGACACGACTTATTACTGGCGTATCGATGAGTTTGATGGTTCGGACACGCATGTGGGTGATGTCTGGAGTTTCTCAATCCTGCCGGATATACCTATCAGAGATCCCAGCCTTGTGGGTTGGTGGAAGCTTGATGAGGGCTTGGGTACTCGGGCCGTGGACTGGTCCGGCTATAATAGACATGGCACCATCTACGGCGGTCCAATCTGGGTGGACGGTTATGATGGCGGCGCGCTCGAGTTCGACGGCATAAACAACTACGTAGATTTGCCGATTGACTCGCTTATCCCCTCTCTAACCAGTTGCACCATCACAACGTGGGTCGATTTCTCCAACACAGGTGGTCCTTGGCAGCGCATATTCGGCTTTTTCAACCCCAACGGATTCACTTCTTACATGACCCTGACACCGCGCTCTGGAGATAGCGGACCCATGACTTTTGCTATCGTAACCGATTTCGCTAGCCCGTACCCGGGTAATGAGACGGATCAATTAATTGCCCCTTCAACACTTGTAAGCGGCTGGCATCATGTAGCTGTTGCGATAGATGGACAGAGCGACCCTCACTCTATGCAGCTTTACCTTGACGGTACGGTTGTTGCAGAAGATATAACGGAAACCCTACCGGCAGACCTCAACGACATCACAAGCAACATGCTTGGCCATACGGTGCACGGCCTTGAAGCATACTTTACCGGGCTATTGGATGATTTCCGCATCTACAATTATGCAATGACACAGGATGAGATTACGGATGTGATGCGAATTGACACGCTGCGTGCCTGGAATCCGATTCCATCCAATGGAGCATTAACAGATGTAGAAAATGTGTTGCCTCTTAGCTGGTCGCCCGGAGATGAGGCTGTACAGCACGATGTGTACTTAGGTACAAATGCACTGGCTGTAGAAAGTGCTGATGCATCTGATACCACAGGCATATATCGAGGCCAGCAGGATGCCAACAGTTACATGCCACCTGAAGGTGTAGAACCTAACCAGGTTTACTACTGGCGTATCGATGAGATCAATACCGATGCGATGGTAAACAAAGGTAAAATCTGGGCCTTTACAGTACTGCCATATCTTATTGTGGATGACTTTGAAAGCTATGACGATGTCGATAATAGAATATACAATACCTGGGCAGATTACTACGTGAATAATACCGGTATGACTGTAGGGCACATTGAGCCTTCGTTTGCTGAGCTTGGTATTGTTCACAGCGGCTCACAATCAATGTATATGCACTACGACAATGATGGCACTGTAAATGAGGGCACTAGCTATGAACAGAGCGGAACACTCACTTTTTCTGAAGCAGAGCGAACGTGGGCAGATGCACAGGATTGGACCAGAAGAGATGTTGAGTCCTTAACACTGTGGTTCAGAGGCGTACCAGCATCTGTCGGCAGCTTTACAGAAGGGCCACCGATTACGATGACCGCTGGTGGTGCAGATATCTGGGATCTGGCTGACGAATTCCACTTTGCTTATAAGCAGTTATCCGGCGAAGGCAGCATAACAGCGAGAGTAGTCAGCATCAGTAACACTAACGTCTGGGCCAAGGCGGGAGTTATGATCCGCGAGGGACTTTCGCCAGGTTCTGTACATGTTATGATAGTTGTCACTCCGGGTAGTGGAGTTTCCTTCCAGCGCCGTATTACCATGGACGCTGGTTCAGAGGAAACTACACAAGCAGATATCACCGCTCCACAATGGGTCAGACTTAGCCGCAGTGGTAACACATTTACCGGCGAGTATTCTGCTAACGGCTCTAACTGGACAACGCTGGGCTCCATTGATATAGCTATGCTTCCTGATACCTACATAGGCTTATGCCTGACCAGCCACAACGTCGATGCGACGTGCACAGCCGAATTCTCTAATGTTACCACCGACGGCACAGGCCAGTGGCAATCACAGGATATCGGCATAGAAAGCAATATTGGTGAGCAGCTTTACGTAGTATTACAGGATAGCGCCGGCAATAGTGCGGTTGTAACTAATCCCGATCCCGCTGCAACGATTATAGACACTTGGACACCTTGGAATATTCCGTTTACAGACTTTGCTAGCGTGAATATGCAGGCTATCAAGAAGATGGCTATCGGCGTCGGCGATAGGGCCAATACACAACCTGGTGGTGCAGGTAATTTGTACATTGATGATATTGGGCTGTATCTTCCGACACCTGAACCTGAACAAGAGCCGGATGAAGGTGGAGACGGTTGATCCTGGCAATGAGGGTCTGGTACAATGCATGTGAGAATAATACTGAGGATACCTCTGGCAACAGTACAGTGGTCGCACATCCGGACATGGGTGCAGCAACCACAGACATCTGGAACCAGTGGAATATTCCCTCGGCAGATTTTGTTAACATGGCGGTCCCACGGGCAAAGCCCGTGGGACCGCCATTTGCATTCATCATCCGACGCCACAGTTCGGCTATGGAAAGCAGCTTCCACGGCTAAAACCCCTGGTTTTCTGCGAAAGATGTTAGATTAAAGTACTGTTATTTGTTAGTGTAGCTTTTTTGAAGGAGGAATATTATGTGTAGAAAGTCGAAGTTCCACTATGGGGGGCAAAGATCCGGTCCGGCATACAGACGGAACGGATTGATTTATATGATTTCCTTTGTATTGGTGCTGGGCCTCGCTGGAGCAAGCGCAGCGGAAGAAATTGACCCCTCACTTGTCGGCTGGTGGAAGCTCAATGAGGATTTTGGCTCCACCGCTATTGATTGGTCCGGTCATGACAATCATGGCAGCCTCGTGGGTGACCCGCAATGGGTGTCCGGGTACATAGGCGGCACACTGGATTTTGACGGTGATGGCGACTACATCGACTGCGGATATGATCCGATCTTTGATATCACCGACGAGATTACGCTCGCTGCATGGGTAAATATCAGGTCGATCCCCGTTCAGTGGGTATCTATCGTCACTAAGGGTGAATACGCTTGGAGACTTAGTAACGTGGAGAGCGACCCGAGGTTTCACTTTGGTATCACTATCTGGTCGGACGCTAACCCTTCAGTCAATGGAAGCACTGCGGTCGGCTACAACGAGTGGCATCACGTTGCCGGAACGCATGATGGTTCAGAGCTCAACCTATATTTGGACGGAGTGCCTGACGGGACACTCTCAAGTACTACTGCCATAGGTACCAATACCGCAAACCTATTTATTGGCGAAAACCCAGAGGCAGCAGGACGCTATTGGGACGGCCTCATCGACGATGTGCGTCTTTACAACCGGGCGTTGTCACAGACCGAGATAAATGAGCTGATGCCTCTGCAGCCCAGGGCCACGGCGCCCGAGCCGTATGACAAGGCAATACTTGTCACAACAGAGGTCACGCTTAGCTGGATCCCCGGAGATGGTGCTGCTTCACACTACTTATATTTTGGCGAGAACTTTGAAGATGTACAAAACGGAACCGAAGGCACCGACAAAGGCTTAACCAATCTGAACAATTACTCACCTCAGAGCTTGGAAACCGGCAAGACCTATTACTGGCGGGTCGATGAGGTCGAAGCCGATGGCACTACTACCCACACAGGCGATGTTTGGAGCTTTACTATTCCCTCGAAGTACGCCTATAATCCCGTCCCCCCCGATAGTGCTGAATTTATAGACCCAAATGTCACGCTGAGCTGGGCTGCAGGTACAGGCTCGATTATACATTTTGTGTATTTCGGCGATAACCTCGAAGATGTGCAAGCCGGCACCGGCGGCACAAATAAAGGTTCTGTTACTACAGATCCGAATTATATCCCCGGCCCGCTCGAATTTGCGAAGACTTATTATTGGCGGATCGACGAGTTCGATGGCATGAGAAGATATACAGGCGATGTCTGGAGTTTTACTACTGTCGGTCCCACTAATGGTGCAAAGGGCCAGTACTATAACAACGTAGATTTGACAGGCCAACCAGTACTCACCCGTATAGACCCAAAAATAGATTTTACCTGGGGTGAGGATTCTCCGCATGATTTGGTTAATGCAAATAACTTCTCGGTCAGGTGGACCGCTGAGTTAGATGTGCCATTTACCGAGACTTATACCTTCTATACCTTAAGCGATGATTGCGTCCGATTGTGGATAGATGGAGAACTGATTATTGACAACTGGACTGTTGTAAATGCTTGGGCTATAGAAGATAAGGGCGTTATCGACCTTGTTGCCGGGCAGGTATTCCTTAAGATGGAGTTCTTTGATAGCGACGGAGCAGCGTCGGTACAGTTAAGATGGCAAAGTCCATCCTTACCACGACAAATTATTTCGCCTAGTGCATTATCACAACCACTAAGCGCCTCAGGTGGAAGACCAGATAACGGCGCCACAGAAATCAGACAGATACCTACGCTTCGATGGACTGCGGGAGATCAAGCTGCTCAGCATGATGTGTACTTCGGCATTGATGAGACGGCTGTGAACAATGCTGATACAACAACACCAGATATCTATCGCGGCCGGCAAGACCTTGAAAATACCACATATATCCCCACCGAAGCTCCTCTTCTGTGGGGCCAGACTTACTACTGGCGAATAGATGAGGTCGAGGCTGATGGCGTGACGATAAATAAAGGCCGTGTCTGGAGCTTCACGGTAGCTGACTATGCCGTAGTGGAAGACTTTGAATACTACAACGATGATGATAATAGAATATACCATACGTGGTCAGACTATGCCGTGAATAATACCGGCATGACTGTGGGGCACTTTGAGCCTCCGTATGCCGAGCAAAGTATAGTTCACGGCGGCTATCAAGCTATGTACATGCATTACGACAACGATGGTACCGTCAACGAGGGTACTGCTTATGAACAGAGCGGGACACTCACTTTTTCTGAAGTCGAACGCCAGTGGGACGATCCGCAGGATTGGACCATAAACGGAGTTAACTCCTTAACACTGTGGTTCAGAGGCACACCGGCGTCTGTCGGCAGCTTTACAGAAGGGCCACCAATCACGATGACCGCTAATGGTACGGATATCTGGGATACGGCTGACGAGTTCCACTTTGCCTATAAACGGCTTTCCGGTGCTGGGAGCATAACAGCCAAGGTTCTCAGCGTTAGTAATACCAACTCATGGGCCAAGGCGGGTGTGATGATTCGCCAGTCGCTGGAGCCCGGCTCCCTGCATGCTGCGATGGTCGTCACGCCTGGTAGTGGAGTTTCTTTCCAACGCCGAATGGCTGTGAACGGTGGCAGCGAGGAAACTTCACAAGACGACATCACCGCTCCACAATGGGTCAGATTAATCCGCGCCGGCAACAGCTTTATCGGACAATATTCAGCTAACGGAGCTACCTGGACAACACTGGAGACTGTGAATATGCCTATCTTGCTGGATGTTTATGTAGGCTTATGCCTGACCAGCCATAACGTTGATGAAACGTGCACAGCCGAATTCTCTGATGTTACCATATCCGGCACGGTTACAGGCGACTGGCTGTCGCAGGACATCGGCATTAAAAGTAACATTGCCGAGCCGATGTATGTAGTTCTGGCCGATAGCGCCGATAATAGTGCGTTGGTCAACCACCCAGATCCGGCTGCATCCATCATAGGAATCTGGACACAGTGGAATATTCCCTTTGCTGATTTTGCTGGCGTCAATATGCAGGCTATCAAGAAGATATCCATTGGTGTCGGTGATAGAGCGAGTACACAGCCCGGCACCGCCGGTGATTTGTACATTGATGATATTGGGCTGTATCTTCCAACACCCGAACCAGAACCAGAGCCAAGTGGAGCCAGTTGACTTTTTTGAAGGAGGAATATTATGTGTGGAAAGTCGAAGTTCCGTTATGAGGGGGCGAAGATTCGCTATGGCGGATTGATTCCTGTCCTGAGCCGTGTCGAAGGATATCTAATATCTTTTGTTTTACTGCTCGGGCTGGCCGCGGGCGTGGCAACAGCAGACATCGACACAGGTCTGGTCGGGCACTGGAAGTTAGATGAGGGCTCCGGTGATACTGCCTATGATTCAAGTGGAAATGGCAACTACGGTATACTTGAAGGTGACCCACAGTGGGTAGCTGGCTGGATAGGCGGCGCTTTGGAATTTGACGGAGTTGATGATTACGTTGATTGTGGAGATGGTAGTAGCTTAGATATTAATGATGTAGTTACAATTGCAACCTGGGTAAAAACAAATGATAGTGGTGGTGGTGAGTGGAACCCCTACGTGCACAAAGGCGACCACAGTTATGGATTGAAGCACGGCGAGCGTAACGCCGTAGAATTTGTTATTTACGATGGAACCTGGTACACGACTGAATATTCTGTAGATGCTTCGTTTAATGACGAATGGCACCATCTGGTTGGAACTTATGACGGAAGTATGCTTAGACTTTACGTCGATGGCATATTAAAAGTTACTTCTGCGCACACAGGATCTATAGACAGCCAGCCTACGTACCCTATCTATATAGGAAGCAATTCTGAGGAAACTAGCCGCCTCTACGAAGGCAAGATAGACGAAGCCCGCATTTACAACCGCGCGTTGCCAGGAGCCGATATTGTGTGGCTGTTTACTGGGAAGCCACCGACAAAGGCTCTTAATCCCATCCCCCTAAATGATAGCGTGGTTGAGCAAACTACGCCGACTCTTACCTGGGTGGCTGGAGTGTATGCCGCCTCGCACGATGTGTATTTAAGCGACAGTTTTGCCAAGGTAAATGCTGCTACCAGCAGCAGTCCAATGGGCCCCGGTGAAGTTTACAAAGCACGCAACGATGCTAATAGTTTTACGGTCGAGAATCTAACTGAAGGCGTGACTTATTACTGGCGAGCCGATGAGGTAAATGACCTGCAACCCGGTAGTCCGTGGAGAGGCGATATCTGGAGCTTTACGATTGCCTCGAAGTCTGCCTTCCAACCCATTCCGGGCAATGGCTCTCTGTTTGTTGACCCAAATGTCACGCTAAGCTGGACTGCAGGTACAGGTTCGGTTATACATTTCTTTTATTTCGGTGATAACCTTGAAGATGTGCAAGCCGGCACCGGCGGCACAAGTAAAGGTACTGTTGGTGAACTGAATTATCACCCCGGCCTGCTCGAACGTGAGAAGACTTATTATTGGAGAGTAGATGAGTTCGATGGCATGAGAAGACATACAGGCAATGTCTGGAGCTTTACAACTGCTCGTCCTGGCGGAGGCCTGAAAGGGTCGTATTATAACGGGATAGCCTTTGAGCAACTGGTGCTGGAGCGCATAGACCCTCAGATCAACTTTGACTGGGGCAATGACTCACCGGCTCCGGGTGTCAACACCGATGCTTTCTCAGTTATATGGGCCGGGGAGTTAGAGATACCGTTTTCTGGCATCTGGACCTTCTATACCAATATCAACGACGGCGTGCGTCTATGGGTAAATAACGAACTGATTGTTGAGAACTGGGCCGACCGCTACTCGGCCACCGAGAACTGGGGCGACCTAATTGAACTTGTCGCCGGGAAATGTGACCTTAAGATGGAGTATTATGAAAACTGGGAGATTGCAACAGCACAACTGCTCTGGGAAGGCCCCAAAACGCCAAAGCAATTGATTCCACAGGCGGCATTCTCGCCGACATTAAGGGCCAGCAACCCGAACCCATATGATGGTGCGGTAGCTGTAAAGCAGACACCTACTCTTCAGTGGACTGCGGGAGATAACGCAGCCCATCACGAAGTGTACTTCGGTGATGATCAGACTACTGTAGAAAACGCCCACACAACAACAATAGGTATCTACCATGGCCAACAGGAGCTCGATCAAACCAAGTACACTCCCATCGAAGCGCCTCTCGAATGGAATAAGACTTATTACTGGCGAATAGATGAGGTCGAGGCTGATGGCGTGACGATAAATAAAAGCCTTGTCTGGAGCTTCACGGTAGCTGACTATGTCGTGGTGGAGGACTTTGAAGACTACAACGATTTCGACAATAGGATATTCGATGTGTGGGCAGACTACCCTGTGAATAATACCGGCATGACTGTGGGCCACTTTGATCTTCCTTTTGCGGAGCGAAGGATAGTTCACAATGGCTTTCAATCCATGTACATGCTTTACGACAACGATGGTACGGTGAACGAGGGTACCAACTATGAACAGAGCGGTACACTGTTTTATTCTGAAGCCGAACGAGAGTGGGCCGATGCCCAGGATTGGACCAGAGACGGTGTTAACTCTTTAACGCTGTGGTTCAGAGGCATATCGGCATCTGTTGGCAGCTTCGCCCCTCAGGGACAAGCAGAAGGGCCACCAATCACGATGACCGCTAATGGTACGGATATCTGGGGAAATTCTGACCAGTTCCACTTTGCCTATAAGAAGCTCTCTGGCGAGGGGAGCATAACAGCGAAGGTAGTCAGCGTTAGTAACACCGACCCCTGGGCCAAGGTGGGTGTAATGATTCGCCAGTCGCTGGATCCCGGTTCCGTAAATACTGCCATAGTCATCACACCTGAGAATGGAGTTTCCTTCCAGCGTCGGCCCCTCATAGATGCTGGTAGTGAAGACACCACGATAGAGGGGATCACCGCTCCACACTGGGTGAGATTGACCCGCAGCGGGAACACCTTTATAGGGCAGTATTCAGCTAACGGAGCTACCTGGACAACACTGGACTCTGTGAATATGCCTATCTTGCTGGATGTTTATGTAGGCTTATGCCTGACCAGCCATAACGTCGATGCAACGTGCACAGCCGAATTCTCCAACGTTACTATGACCGGCACGGTTACAGACCCCGATCAAGCCGGGGGTTGGCTGTCGCAGGACATTGGTATAGAGAGTAACATTGCCGAGCCGATGTATGTAGTTCTGGCCGATAGCGCCGGCAACAGTGCAACAGCCAAACATCCTGATCCTGCTGCAACGATTATAGACACTTGGACACCTTGGAATATTCCGTTCACAGACTTTGCTAGCGTGAATATGCAGGCTATCAAGAAGATGGCTATTGGCGTCGGCGATAGGGCCAATACACAACCTGGTGGTGCAGGTGATTTGTACATTGATGATATTGGGCTGATGCTGCCTGCGGAATAGTGGCTGGCGGCTCCCCTAAGGGGCAAAACCGCAGAGAACTGAGCATGGCTCAAATTAAAGTGCGATTTCGGGGCCTATACTAATTGGTTTGGTATAGGCCTCGATTGCTTATATAAGTGGCCTTGCCAAACCGCTCCCCCGCCGCAAAGCGGTAGCGAACGAAAAAAAGGTAAGCTCCATTGCTGCTTAACTGCCTTCTACATTTTTTTCTGAAGCCGGCGGTTTATAGCAGTGGCAGCTTCGCGTCCACTCTTGATGGCGGTTACTACCAGAGAAGGACCATTGACGATGTCACCGGCTGCAAAAATCCCCGGCCTGCTTGCCTGACAGTCATTTACCGCCACGTTGCCTTGGTCGTCGAGCTGCAAGTCGAGATTAGCGATAAGACCTTCTTGAACCACATGCAAAAATCCCATTGCCAAAATCACAAGGTCCGTTTTAATAACGAAATCGTTGTCTGACAGCTCATTTACCTTCCAGCCATTCGAATCTTTAATCCACTGCACCTCACAGCCGTGTAGCTGCTCAACGCGTTTATTTCCTGTCAACCGTTTGGTCATAACCGACCAGCGTCGATGACAGCCTTCTTCGTGTGACGAAGAAGTCCGCATAATTCGCGGCCACATAGGCCAAGGTGTATCAACCGGCCGATTCTCCGGAGGTTTGGGTAGAATTTCAAGCTGGTAAATCTCCTTTGCCCCCTGCCGACGCGCAGTGCCGACACAATCACTACCTGTATCACCCCCGCCTATCACAACCGCAGCTTTGTCTTTTGTCCGCCACGGCGGATTCTGAGCGGTCAAAAAATCCATCGCATATACAACATTTTGTAAATCCGCACCTGGGACATCGAGAGGCCGTGGCTGGCGTGCCCCCATCGCCAGCAAGATGCAATCGAACATCTTGAGCAAATAATGTACAGAAATATCACTTCCCACATCGACGTCGGTTTGAAATTCAATACCTTCGGCGATTAGCTGTTTCAGTCTTCGGTCGATGATCCTTTTTTCCAGCTTAAAATCCGGAATTCCGTAACGCAGAATGCCTCCGAGCTGCTGGTCTTTTTCAAAAACGGTCACCGCGTGCCCTGCCCTTGCCAATTGCTGCGCAGCAGCCAATCCAGCGGGGCCAGAGCCTATTATAGCCACCCGCTTGCCGGTTCTTTCTACAGCCGGCAAAGGTTCAATCCAACCTTCAGAAAAACCTCTCTCGACAATCTGGTATTCGATTTGTCTGATTGTCACAGGCTCATCGTTAATCGAAAGAGTACATGCGGTTTCACAGGGAGCAGGACAGACCCTACCCGTGATCTCAGGAAAGTTATTAGTAGCATGAAGCAACTGACAAGCACGTTCCCACTGACCTTTGTATATAAAATCGTTAAGATCAGGAATAGAGTTTCCCAGAGGACAGCCGACACCATGACAGAACGGTATTCCACAGTCCATACAGCGTGCCGCCTGCTGGCGGATTTGGTTCGGCGTAAGATGCAGGTCCAACTCGCGAAAATCGTGTATCCGCTGCTCAACCGGACGAAGACCTGCGTCCTGTCGTTTATACTTTAGAAAACCTTTTACTTCACCCATTCTCGATCCTCGTCTTTCGCTTCTCAATGCTCGTCGAGTATCGAGCATCCAGAATCAAGTATCAACGGAATACTTCCTCTGTAGCAGGGGTGGTTTCCGTGTCACGCTGCTCTGCTGCGCGCATCTTTTCCAAAGACAGTCGGTAATCTATTGGCATCACCTTTACGAATTTTCCCACCATATCCGGCCAAGCATCCAAAATATATTTTGCACGCTGACTATTGGTCCACTTCAGATGTTGCTTAACCAAATCGTGCAGTAACTCTTTATCTTCCCGCTGCCAAACGCTCTCCAGCTCCACCATATCAAGATTGCAAAGAGTGTCGAATAGCTGAACCTCGTCAAGAACGTAAGCAACACCGCCGCTCATGCCGGCGGCGAAATTACAGCCGGTCTGACCCAAAACTGCGACTACACCACCGGTCATATACTCGCAGCCGTGGTCGCCGAGGCCCTCGACAACCGCTATTGCCCCGCTATTGCGCACGGCAAACCGCTCGCCCGCCACGCCGTTTATAAAGACCTCGCCGGCGGTCGCACCATAAAGCAAAGTGTTTCCAACGATGATATTCTCGTGGGCCATAAACGGGCTATCTTGCGGCGTCTGGACTATGATTCGTCCACCGGAAAGTCCTTTGCCAAGGTAATCATTACTTTCGCCGATAAGCCGCAGTGTAACGCCCGGTGCAAGAAATGCGCCGAAGCTCTGCCCTGCCGATCCGTGAAAAACAATCTCCAGCGTCCCATCCGGCAGGCCTTTCGGGCCATATTTGAGAACTATCCTATTACTGAGAATCGCACCTACAGTTCGATTAATATTACAAATAGGCATTTCGATTACAGACCTTTTTTTGTGCTCAATTGCCTCTTTTGCCTTTTCCAGAATCTGCCAATCGAGATTGTCGTTAATTGATTTCGACCCCGCAATAAACTTGTCCTGAGCAGAGTCGAAGGATTGCGGGGCTAAATGTTTAGCCCCCAAATTTATTTGGGGGTTTTTGGGCTTATTGAAGATGGCAGAAAAATCCAGCCCCTTGGCCTTATAGTGGTCGATGGCTTTGCGAACGCTCAATCGATGAACCACACCAACCATATCCTCAAAGCATCTTATGCCCAGCTCAGCCATAATCCGGCGGACTTCCTCAGCCACAAAGTGCATAAATCGTTCAACGTACTCAGGCTTACCGGCGAATCGTTTTCGAAGCTCAGGGTCCTGAGTACCAATCCCAAACGGACAGGCGCCTTCGTGACACTTGCGTAAGAGCGTACAGCCCAGTGCTACCAGAGCTGCGGTGCCGAAACCAAACCGCTCGGCTCCCAGCATCGCCGCCACGACCACGTCTCTGCCGGTTTTCATCTGGCCGTCAACCTGAATCCTGATCCTGTCGCGCAATCCGTTCATCACAAGCACTTGCTGTGTCTCAGCCAATCCAAGCTCCCATGGACAGCCGGTGTGCTTGATTGAAGAAAGCGGACTTGCACCGGTTCCACCGTCACGGCCACTGATAAGAAGCTCATCGGCATTGCCTTTGGCAACGCCTGCGGCAATCGTACCCACACCAGCTTCCGCCACAAGTTTGACCGATACTTTTGCTGCAGGATTGCCGCACTTGAGGTCATATATAAGCTGCGCCAAATCTTCAATCGAATATATGTCGTGATGAGGTGGCGGTGATATAAGTGTCACGCCGGGTGTCGAGTATCTTAACGCAGCAATTTCATCGGTCACTTTATGCCCGGGTAATTGACCACCTTCGCCCGGCTTGGCCCCTTGAGCAATTTTAATCTGCAGCTCCTTGGCGTGTGCGAGATAGTTGATTGTAACACCAAACCTACCGCTGGCCACTTGCTTGATAGCGCAGCTCTTCGAATCGCCATTTTTTTCAGGTATATATCGATCTGGATCTTCACCACCTTCACCGGTGTTGCTCATCGCACCGATGCGATTCATCGCAACAGCCAGGCACTCGTGTGCCTCCTTGCTGATTGAGCCATGACTCATCGCTCCGGTGCAGAACCTCTTGACTATTTCAGCGGCGGATTCAACCTCATCAATATCTATAGGTTCACCAGGGACAAATTCAAACAGTCCCCGCAGGGTGCACAACTTTTGGGACTGATCGTTTACGGCCTGTGCATAGTCAGCGTATGCCTTTGCATCATCATATTTGACTGCGTGCTGCAACCGAGACACCGTAGTAGGGTTCCAAAGATGGTACTCGCCGTTGCGTCGATAATGATAATCTCCACCAAATTCCAATTCCAAATTTGTTGAGTATTTAGCCCCCCAATTTATCGTCAAGATGCCTTGCGGCATTGGGGGGTTCTCAAACGCAGATTTATGGCGAGCGACGGCATCATGTGCAATTTCCTGAAGCCCAATTCCTTGGATGCGTGAGCTCGTACCCGTAAAGTATTTTTCAATAAAAGACTGATTCAGTCCAATCGCCTCAAAAAGCTGAGCAGCGTGATAGCTGCGAAGGGTCGATATGCCCATCTTGCTCATCGTCTTTAGAATGCCTTTTTTAATCGCAGCTATATAATTATCAGCTATCCGGACCGATTCCAGCTTCTCAGACAGATCACCTTGCCGATGTAATTGATCGAGCAGCTCAAATACCAGGTATGGATTAATCGCGTTGGCACCGTAGCCACACAGGAGGCAAAAGTGCATCACCTCTCTGGGCTCGCCGCTTTCGACAATCAAACCGGCTTCGCCACGAAGTCTGCGATTAAGCAGACCATAATGAACTGCTGCCGTTGCCAAAAGCGACGGAATTGGCACTTTAGTCTGCGAAGCATCACGGTCACTGATGATGAGCAGTGACGCCCCGCTCCTAACCTCTTTTTCCGCGGTATCGATTAATGAATCCAACGCACAACTGAGGCTGTTAGCGGCATCCTGCCTATAGGCGGTACCGGCCTCGAAAACGGCTGAAAGAGTAGCGACCTTAAAGCCGTCACGTCTAACCTGACGCAATCGCTCAACGTCTTCATCGGTCAAAATCGGGTGCGGCAGCTTAAGCTGCCTGCAATGCTGGGCAGTCTCGTCCAGAATATTTAGCTTTTTGCCCGTAAACATCATAAGGCTCATAACCAGCCCTTCGCGAAGGGGGTCAATTGCCGGATTTGTGACCTGTGCGAATAGCTGTTTGAAATAATCGAACAGCAACTTCGGCCTATCAGACAGCACCGCAAGGGGAGTATCATCACCCATCGAACCTATAGGTTCCTGACCATTGACGGCCATTGGCGTCAGGATCATCTTAAGCTCTTCTCTTGTGTATCCGAACGCGCGCATTCGCTGGGCTATAGTCTCAGGATTACTTCTGACAAGCTTTGGCGTATCAAATAGACCACGAAGCTCAATTCGATTTTCCTCAAGCCATCTACGGTACGGCTTCTGCCGGGCAACCTTGCTCTTCATCTCATTATCGGTAATAATCCGACCATCAACGGTATCAACCAAAAACATATGTCCGGGCTGTAAACGTCCTTTTCTTCTGATCTTTTCCGGCGGAAACTCTATAACTCCGGCCTCGCTGGCCAGGATTGCCAGCCCGTCGGTCGTAATCAGGTAACGACAAGGCCTTAAGCCGTTGCGGTCCAATGTCCCACCAATAACTCGGCCGTCGGTAAATACCATCGCCGCTGGGCCATCCCACGGCTCCATTATTGATGCGTGGTACTCATAAAATGCTCGCTTGTCCGTGCTAATGTGATACTTGGAGCCGAAAGCTTCCGGAATCATCATCATCATTGCATGTGGCATACTTCGACCAGCCTGAACGAGAAGCTCAAGCGCACTATCAAAACATGCCGAGTCACTCATCTCAGGCGATAGAACCGGCAGTAAATCACTAATATCATCACCAAATAGTTGACTTGCCATTTCCCTTTCACGAGCGTGCATGTGATTACGGTTGCCGCTAAGCGTGTTTATCTCACCGTTATGGGCTATGCACCGAAACGGCTGAGCAAGCTGCCAGTTTGGAAACGTATTGGTGCTGTATCGCTGATGGACAATTGCAAGTGCAGACTTGACCCGCTCATCAGCCAAATCCGGATAATAAGCGAACAACTGCCAGGCCATGAACATGCCTTTATAGCAGATGGTCTTGCACGAAAGTGAGGTTACATAGAAATCTCCGCCTTTGTCTGCGAACTTATCATGGATGAGCCGCTCCGCTCGCCTGCGAGCTAAATATAGGCGCCGCTCCAGCTCTTCACCTTCAAAGCCGCCGCCATGAACAAATATTTGTTTTATCGAAGGCTCAACAGACAGCGCTATCCGGCCAAGGCAACTGTTATCTGTTGGTACATCTCGCCAACCAAGTACCTTCATGCCATAGTAGGTAATCGCAGACTCCAAGATTTGGTCGCATTGCTCTCTGAGCTTTGTATCTTGCGAGCCGAAGACCATTCCTACACCATATTGCGAGGGCTGCGGCAGCGAAAAGCCCAATTTCTCTTCACATTCCACAAAGAAGAGCTCGTGTGGAATCTGAAAAAGAATGCCGGCACCATCACCTGTAGTCTCATCAGCTCCTGCAGCTCCACGGTGGCGTAAGTTAATAATAATCTGCTTGCCATATTCGATAATCGTATGGTCACGCTTACCAGATATGTTTACAACCGCACCTATGCCACAGCTACCCTTCTTGCTTTCGCCAGAAAGCAAGGGAGGATGCTCGTACTGCGATTCATATAAACCCTTGTTTTTCAACTTCATATTTTTCAAATTCCCCGATTGGCCACTGTACCCTAAAAATCCTCGAATAAATTAAGGGCTAAATATTCAACTACCTTAGGCAAATCTAACAGGTTCTATAAAAATAGAAACTGTCTTGTAATAATATACTCTGATTTTCAGAGTTCAGAATGAAAATTGCTTTAATAAACAATATAAGAATAATAGATAATATCCGCAAATATTCTAATAATCGTATATGGGCGCAAAAAAAACACCATTAAATGAGAGAATAAGTGAACTAAAGCCCGGAGTGCCTAAAGTGCCTAAATTTGGAGTCGGTTTTAACTTTAGCTCACTTTAGGCACTTTAGCCCACTTTAGACACTTTAGCTCACTTTAGGCACTTTAGCTCACTTTAGGCACTAACTATCATAATACAGATTGAACTCATACGGATGCGGTCTTAAGGCAAGCTCATTGAGCTCATTGTCTCGTTTCCATTTAATCCATGTTTCGATCAAATCGTCGGTGAACACATCACTTGCTGTTAGAAACTTATGGTCTTTTTCCAAAGCGTCAATCGCCTCAGCTAATGAGCCGGGTGTTTTTGGATATTTTTCCAATTCTTCCGGCGTCATTTCGTAGATATCGCGATCCAGCGGCTCGCCTGGATCAATTTTCTTTTGTATTCCATCTATTGCTGCCATTAGCATTGCTGTCCAGGCTATGTAACCGTTGCAGGTTGGGTCCGGACAGCGGAACTCAAGGCGTTTCGCCCTTGGATTATCCGAATACATCGGAATACGAACGCCTGCTGAGCGGTTTCGCTTCGACATTACCAGGTTAACCGGAGCCTCAAAGCCCGGCACTAAACGACGGTAGGAATTTGTCGTCGGAGCAGCAAAGGCCAAAATTGACGGCGCATGTTTGAGAATTCCGCCTATTGAATACAGACCAATGTCACTAAGCCCGGCGTATCCGTTATCCGCAAATAGCGGCTTTCGGCCTTTCCAAAGCGAAAAATGCGTATGCATACCGCTGCCGTTATCCTCGAAGACCGGCTTTGGCATGAACGTCACCGTCTTGCCGTTACGTTTAGCTACGTTCTTTACTATATATTTGTACCACATAAAGTTGTCGGCCATTTTGACCAGCTCATCAAACTTCATATCGATCTCAGCCTGCCCGGCTGTGGCAACTTCGTGATGGTGTGCTTCAACCACAATACCAACCTTTCGCATCTCATTAACCATCTCACCTCGCAGGTCGTGATACGTATCAGTAGGGCTTACGGGGAAGTAGCCACCCTTAAAGCTCGGCTTGTATCCTAAGTTCGGCTCTTCAAAGCGAGCGGTATTCCATGCACCTTCTACCGAATCAATCCGATAGAAACCCGTGTGCTGATTCTGCTCATAGCGAACCTCGTCAAATATAAAGAATTCCGGCTCAGGACCAATATAGCAGATGTCGGCGATTCCTGTCGCTTTCAGATACGCTGCACCCTTTCTGGCAACGTGTCGAGGGTCACGAGAGTAATCGATTTTCGTAATGGGATCGACAATATTAGCTATAACACTGACAGTAGGTTCCTTAAAAAAAGGATCGATAACCGCGGTGTCAGGATCCGGCACCGCCAGCATATCGGAGACATGAATTCCCTGCCAGCCGCGTATCGATGAACCGTCAAATCCGACGCCGTCTTTGAACGTTTGTTCGTCCCATGTCTCAATAGGAAACGAGCAATGCTGCCATGTACCCAATAGATCCGTAAATTTTAAATCAACCATTTCTGCATCGTGCTTTTTTGCAAATTCAAAAAATTCTTTCGGCGTCATTATTAAGCTCCTTTCAAGAACCAAAACCCCGTGTAAAACACGGGGCTAAATATTTAGCCCCACATTTTAGGTGGGGTCTTATTACCCAATTGCTTTTTTACCTTTTTCACCAGTCCGAATGCGGATGCACTCAGCTAAATCCAGAACAAATATTTTTCCATCACCAATCTGGCCTGTCTTTGCACCTTCAGTAATTGCTTCGACAGCTCTTTCGACGAAGTCCTCGTTGACCGTTATTTCGAGCCTGACCTTTTTAAGCAGGTTGACCTCGAATTTTATACCACGGTAGCTCTCGGTATAACCCTGCTGCTCACCACAGCCAAGAGCATTAGTCACGGACATCTTGAATACTTCATTTTTATACAAGGCCTTTTTGACATCCTGCAATTTGTGAGGTTGAATATATGCGATTATCAGCTTCATTTTAGCTTTCCTTCATCAAGAGTTAGCTTGTACTGAATATCTGGAAGCCACCGTACGCTTCCATCCCATGTTCGCCGATGTCGAGGCCGCGGAGTTCTTCTTCGCGTGAGACTCTCAGGCCGATAGTCATGTCTATTAGCTTGAATAACAGTCCCATTGTTATGATAACAAATGCAATTGTTGTAACAGAGCCGACAATCTGTACGCCAAGCTGCATCGGATTCGCGCTGTATATGAAGCCTTCATTTGCCAGGCCGAGTGCTTTTTTACCAAAGATACCTATGCAGATCGTGCCCCAGACTCCACATATACCGTGTACCGGAACGGCACCGACGGGATCATCTATTTTCAGTTTGTCGAGCAGCTCAACGCCTCTTACGACGATATAACCTGCGATGCCTCCAATCACAATTGATGCCCAGGGATCTACATACGCACATGGAGCAGTGATTGCGACCAGCCCTGCCAATGCGCCGTTCATAGCCATCGACAGATCCGGCTTTCCGAACCTTTTCCACACGGTGAACATTGCAACGATACCACCAAGAGCTGCTGCCATGTTGGTGTTCAGCGCTACACGTCCAATCATCATACCATCACCGACACTTAACGTTGAGCCTGAATTAAAGCCAAACCACGCGAACCACAGGATAAATACACCAAGCGAGGCCAACGGAATGCTATGACCTGCAAGAACGTTTGGCGTTCCGTCTATGTTGTACTTTCCTTCCCGCGGACCAAGTATGCTGGTGCCAGCTAAGGCAGCAAAACCACCGACCGTATGAACGACGGTCGAGCCGGCAAAATCGGCAAAACCCATTCTCGCGAGCCAACCGCCACCCCAAATCCAGTGCCCGACAATAGGATAAATAAGAGCAGAAATAGTAAAAGAATAAATAAGGTATCCGATAAATTTCATTCGCTCAGCCATACCACCGGCAACAATAGTAGCGGCTGCACCACAAAACGCCGCTTGGAAAAGCCAAAAAGCATAGAGAGGGACACCGTTAGCTATCGGCTCAATGCCGAGCAGACACCAGCCTTTTGTGCCTATAAAGCCGTTTCCATCACCGAACATAAATGCGTAACCCACTAAGAAAAAAACCAGCGATGCCATGCAGAAATCGAGAAAGTTTTTCGTTAAAATATTGCACGTGTTTTTTGCGCGAATGAATCCTGCTTCTACCATTCCAAATCCGGGCTGCATAAAAAATACAAGAAAAGCGGCAACGAGGACCCAAACAGTATCAAGACCCATCGTTATTTTTTCTTGTGAATCATGCGTCTCCGCTGCAAGCGAAATATTAGATAGACCAAATAGCACGACAATTACAAGAAATACAAGCCGGCGTAGTGATAGATTGTGACTTGTCTTTTTAATCATCACTTCAATATCTCCCAAATTCTGGTACCGGTTAATCAAAATTTTCACTCTTGGTGAAGCGGCATAAATGCACCAATAAATTAGAAAACATATATGCAACTACTGTGCCAAATCAATAAAATTCACCCATAAATTACGTAACGATTTATATTAAGGGCACTTACAAATACTTAGCAAGTCTGCTACATTTTGTGTATAATCTACATATTTGTAAGTATTAGCAAATAAAACTACAATATTGTAGGTATTTGTTTAGCCAAGGCAAAACCCTCCCCATCCCTAAGGGATGAGGATGCCACCCAAAAAAAATTGATAAATAAATGGATGCATCCCCAAGCGAAAGTATGTGTTTATTGATTCCTGCATAAATATCGCAGATTCCAAGGGAAATAATAAAACACAAGAATAATAGAATAACAATGTCATTCCCGCGAAAGCGGGAATCCAGTATTCTATGGCTTTTTATGGACTCCCGCCTGCGCGGGAGTGACAGAAAGTAAGATATACTATTCATTCTGTTAGACGCTATTAGAAACTCTTACTCAAGCCGATACCGAAGAACAGATAATCACTGTCTTTGGAATAGGTGTCGGATTTCTTAATATCACCGCTGAGAAGCGTGACATAGTTCACACTCGGTGTTAAGATCCAGCCGCCTATCTCTATAGGTAAAGATAGCGACAGCGACAAATCGTTGGCTTTGCTGCCTTCTACAGCCCAGTAATACTTATTATAACTGTTACTACCCCAGCCCAAACCGGCGCCGATCTCCAAACCTACTGGCATATCACCGCTCAGCTCAATGAGCTTTTCAATCGAATAGCTCAGGCCGGTCGATACATAAGTACCTTCTGCTTCGTCGAGGTCATGGTAAACAGTTACAGAAGGACTTACAGGCCAATCCAGTGAAAATCCCCAATACAACTCAGTTGTGTCAGGAACACTGGTGTTGGGGAAGTCATAATAAATCGTTCCAATTGAGTAGTTAAGTCCCTCAAAAAAAGGAAACGCTTCCGTATAATCGAGCGTATAATCAAACTCGGTGAATTCGTGCTCGTGGTCGGTATCGCCGGTCAATTCAAGGTCGCCCCAAATTGATACACTTAGCGGACCGACAGCGGCACTTAAGCCCGGCTGAAAGACCGGCTCATTATCCAGGTCCTGCCCACGCCAAATATATTTACCGAAATAATCGGCTGTCAGCTCAAAATCGACAGCCCAGGCTGTTCCGGCCAATGTCACATAAACAACCGCACTAAGAACTATTACCTTTCCTTTGTTTTTTTCCATTGTCACTTTCCCTTCGCTATTTGATTAAAAAATCTTCAACGTTGCTGCTTACACAAACAACGCTTCCGGAAACATGAACTTTTATTTGCGCAAAGACTGTGCCAAAGATTGGTATGGCTGGATGAAATAAACGTAAGTAATTCTATAAGCAGAAGATATAAAATTTCTGCTAAAAATGGCTTACTATATCTTTATCTACAATATTGTAAATATAGCGTTTTGTCCCGACATAAATGTAGATAATCCACATGATTAGATGTATTTTAGGTAGATGTTGTATTTATTAACTTGATAATCCTCTGTGGCTTGCTACAGGGTCAAGAACAGCATATTTCCTTATAAAATTTTTGGATACTCTGCGGTCTTGTAGCAGAGTTCTTCATTTTTTTGAACTTTTAGCTTGAATTTTGCGAATAAAATATTATGTTATATATGTAGAAGGGAATCGCAATTTTTATAATCAGGAAGCCATGAAAGGTTGAATTTTGTCTGCAAAAATTCCTAAATCCATGTTGTTTCGAGTATGTTTGTATCTGTCCCCAGATATAGAAGGGGTTTTTGTTGCACATTGCTTGGAACTCGACTTAATTGGAGAAGGGAATACCCCTGAAGAAGCTATTATCGAGCTTATACAAGCAATTGAACTTCAAGTTGAAACCTGCGAAAGTCCTTCCCAGCTTTTTTTCCCAGCGCCTGGTTGGGTATGGAAAAGATATAAGGAATCTAAACGAGCTGGGCGTGTTGTTTTGCAAAGAATTATCGACCACGCCTTGCAAAGCCTTCCACAATTACATTACAAAGCAAGTTTTGAAGATATAGTAGCAACCAGCACTGTTCCACAAGAATACGTTAATGTGGCAAGTGTGTGATGAAAGTTCCCCATATCTACTCTATTCGTGAATTAAAGAAGAAGGCCAAAAAGAAAGGTATTATTTGGATTGCGCAAAGAGGAAAGGGTGGTCATGGTATATTCAAAGGACCAGACACAAATGGCAAAATTAGGTCTTACCCTTTGCCAAGTGGTCAGCATAAAAACGAGGTAACCGGCATTTATTTAAGGGGATTTCTTCGCCGGTTTGGATTGACTGGGGATTTTCTTAATAATTAAAATCCTTTCAAATTAGGACACTACCCAAATTTGTATGTTATGCCAATTTAAATGTACTTAGGATGGATGTCGTATTTTTTTATCTTGTAGTCCGTAACAAGATCTAACTTGCCCTATAGCGTTATGGGTCATTTAAATATACCGGTCTGTAATTCAATATAAAGTCGCGTATCTTTTTCCGTTTCGGGTCATTCAGTTTATGACCAAACATAGGCAATTCTTTCAGTGTTTCCTTGTTATCTTTCTGTAAGAATTCCATTTCATAGACAGCAACCATTACCCCGGTGCGGGTAACTCCCTGGGCACAGTGAACGAGAGGAGGAACCTTGTCTGGCTCTTTAAATAAACCCAGCCATTCAGCGATCTGCTCCTCAGAAGGTGGAGTATTTCCAACCATAGGCAAATATACAAGCTCTACTCCGTTGCCGGCACAAATCTGCTGCTCTTTAAGGTAGTTGTTGTTTTGAAGGTAGGTATCCTCTGAAGAAAGGCAAAGATTGACAACCGTTTTAATGCCGTACTTTTTGATTATTTTATCCAGGTCGTGAGGCTTCATCCAGCCGCTGCGATACAGAACGCCCGGCGTGACGGTGAGGAAGTGATACGGACGGCTCTTGTGGTACCAGACCATCCCGGCCGTAACGGCGGCCAGCAGAACTATTGATAACTTTAGGGAGCGATGAGTCTTGTGTTTGCCGAATTTTGGACCGCCTGAATTTAGCATCTATTCGCATCCTGCAAGGTGCCGACAGTTACTATTTTCGTTCTTTACGCTATGGTATTATATATATTTGGGATAGATATCATACTTTTTTAATTTATAGCCTAAGATTCGTTCGGTAATGCCCAAATCCTGGGCGGCTTTGCGCTGCCGGCCGCCACACTTTTTCAGAGCGTCAACGATAAGCTCCTTTTCCATGTTTGCAATAATCTCTGCCATCGACCGTCTCGCTACCGGCTCGATGTTTTTAATCATTTGAAGTGAGGGCGGCAAATGCTCAGAACGAATGACTTCTCCATCGCACAAAAGAACCGCTCTTTCAATGCAATTCTCCAACTCTCTTACATTGCCTGGCCAATGATATCTCGTAAGCATTTCTATGGCGGGTGTAGATATCCTGGAGATATCCTTGCTATTCTCGGCGGCAAGCTTCTCAAGAAAATAGTCAGCTAAAAGCATTATATCATCCTTGCGCTGCCTCAAAGGCGGCAGATAGATGGGAAAGACGTTGATACGATAGTAAAGGTCCTCACGAAAAAGCCCCTTCTCGATAAGCTCTTCGAGGTTCTTGTTCGTGGCAACGATAATCCTAACATTTGTTTGCAATGTATCCAGCCCGCCAAGTCTTTCAAACTCTTTGAACTGAATAACGCGAAGAAGTTTTACTTGCAGATTCGGCGGAAAATCACCTATCTCGTCGAGAAAGATAGTTCCGCCATGTGCTCTTTCAAACCTACCTAATTTTCGCTCGGTAGCGCCGGTAAAGGCGCCTTTTTCATGTCCGAAAAGCTCGCTCTCCAGCAGCGTCTCCGGCAGAGCGGTACAGTTGACCTTCACAAAAGGCTTGTCCGCACGCGGGCTGTTATAATGAATTGCGTGGGCGACAAGGTCTTTGCCTGTACCGCTTTCGCCTCGGATGAGCACAGTTGCAGTACTATCGGCGACCTGCTCGATAAGCCGATAGACCTCCTGCATTGCATTACTGCTTCCGACCATATTGTGTATGTTGAATCGAGCCTTGAGCTCCTGGCGCAGGCGCACATTCTCATCTCGCAATTGCTTGCGGTTGGATTCTACAAGCCTATTTAGCTTCACTGCCTGGGCCACCATCGTGGCGATGACGTTCAGGAGCCTGAGACTATATTGAAAATCTTCTTTGCTGCCGGCCTGCTTATCAACGCTCAACGCACCGATGGTTTTACCTTCCAGCTTGATGGGGACACAGAAAAAGGCTATTTTCTGATTCTTTCCTCGTCCTCTCGGCCCGGTTTTATGCAGAAAGCGTGGGTCTTTGGAAATATCAGGAACGACTATCTCTTTGCCGCTTTGCACCACCATTCCGGTAATTCCCTCGCCGACCTTATAGCTGCCCAACTTTTTTGATTTTTCGCTAAGGCCGTGAGCTATCTTAATATTAATTAGCTCAGTATCCTGATCGAGCAAAGTGATGGTACCTCTACGAAGCTTAAGATGTATGTCCAGCGAGTGGAATATAGACTTTAACGTTTCTTCAAGATCGAGTGATTCAGCAAAAGCCTTTGATATATCGCTTAGAAGCTCGACTTCTTTTCCAACTTTTGCTTTCATAATTTCTGCTCTCTCCAAAAAACTGCGGTATCATAACAAAATTGTAGAGCAAATACAAGAAATTACAATTTTGTAAACAAAATGTGAAATAGGCGCAATATACGTATTTCTGGGGTAAAGGAAATGTTTTGCAATTGTGATGTGTAAGCAATCTAAAATTTTACTATTAGTGCAACGGCGAATTCACCGGCGGCCTTTAACAAGGCCGGTTGGATTCATTTTATCTTTTACCTTATTGACTTTTAACTTTTTACTTTTGACTTATGGCTATTGCAGCAGCAGACCATCAGGGACGGGTTCGCCGAAGTCAGGCGTGCCGTCGGGCTTCCAGCCTTCGGCCTCCAAATTCACTTCGTCAAAGCCATGACGTTTTTGGGAGTTTTTGCCCTCCTTTGCCAAGGCTACGGAGGGCGTTCTGCATAGCCCCTAAGGGGCGACGCAGAACGGAGCAGGAGGGATTCGAACCCCCGGTACCTTTCGGTACAACGGTTTTCAAG
>CAZVWH010000002.1:0-68855 GCA_964631175.1 uncultured Pirellulales bacterium
TATCAATCCCACGTTAATCTGTGGCTAAGCAAACGATTCAATTTTTTCTTTGCCGCCGTGGGTATTAATGAGCCTTTAGTTGGCACAAAGTTAAAATAACACTGATACAGGCTACTATTGCAGCTATTGCTGCGCAAAAACAAGACCACTTTGCCAAAATACATGCGTAGAGCATTGTTTCTGTTTGCAGTTCTGTATGAACAGCCTGAATACACTTATGTTTTATATTATCCATACCTGCCGTCTGCACTGGTATCCCCCAATTCTTAATCTTATCCTCAAACGCTTTACCTTCGACATCAATTTTTCCCATCTTAGATAAAAGTTGCCGAAGTTCTTTAATCCTCTTTTTTGCCATAATTTTTCCTTGCAAATGCTAAACAAAACTCTGCATTTTTTCTTTGCAGATTATACGAGTTTGTGGATAAAACCGAAAGGATTTATTTTAGCAACCGTCCAACGTAAAGCTGAAGACTAAATATTTTGGATTCCTGCTCCCCGCTTCGCCCGTAACGATGGGGCTTCGCAGGGCAAGCAGGACAAGCCGGTATCAAGAATCGAGTATCAAGCATCGAGAAAATATTTAGCTTGAAAATTAAGCCGTTTTCGTGTATAATATTAGTTAAAATAATGGAATAGAATCATACTATTAAACAGTTCATAGTTCATAGTTGATAGTCCGTAGTAAATCGTAAACTTATGCCCACGAAGACTTGTATATTCAATCAGGAAATCCTCTTAATGGCCATCATCTCACAAGATGCAATTAAACTCGGCTGTTCAGGCGGACAGGGCAAAATTCAAATCCAAACTTTGTTTGTCCTTGAGACTCCGCCGGGGAGAGCATGCCATCCAACGTGTTCTACAATTGTCGAGAATCCTCTACAAATCGGCCATGTTTTTTGCAAAACAAAGCCAATTTGTTTAAGGCAGAAATGAATGCAAGCTTTGTTAAAAAAAAGAATTATGAAAATGTACGACTTTGCAGACGCGGGGAAAACAAACCCAATCAAAGCCAATTTCAAAGCCTCCACCTTTGGATTACCGCAAAAACAAACCCAATCCTTCGACTGGATTCGGCAGGCTCACCACAAGTCCGCTCAGGACGGGACAAAGCCAAAGCTGGTAGCTTGGGCAAATTGTTTGACCATATTGAAATTTTTGTCTTCAAGACAAATTCAAAAAATCTTGATTTTGCGAGACAGGCTCGATATTCTACTTATAAATGAGGCTCTTCGGCTCATTCAATGAGCTCAGGTAAAAAAACTTTTTTAGGGGATTAATTAGAAATGTTAGGTTGTCACATAGGACGATGTTTTCAGGTAACGGTTGCGGGTGGCTCTTACCAGGAAGGATTGACATCTGTAATTCAAGGTGTTCCGCCCGGCATGATGCTGACTGAACAAGAGATATACGGAGACTTGCTTCTGAGAAAACCCGGTGCTGATGAATTAAGCAGCCCACGAAAGGAGCCGGACCTGCCGATTATCTACTCCGGCCTAAACGCCGCCGATACGATAGAAAATGCAGGTAATAAAAACCACACCAACGGCACACCATTGGCAATCCTTATCCCGAATTTGGATCGTCATTTCATTCACATACAGCAATACCAAGATACTAATCGCACGCCACGTCCGGGCCACGCGTCATACGCATCATTTATAAAGTATGGCCCAAATGATGACGCCATTGGCGCCGGCATTTTCAGCGGTCGTTATACTTCAACTATCGTAGCTGCCGGCTATGTCGCTAAAAAAGTCCTGAAAAAATGCGGCATCGAAGTTTATTCGTACATAAAAGAAATTGCCGGCGTACGATGCGGCGATTTGCCCCATGAGCAGACTTTTCAATATACCAACAACTATAAAAAAATGCGGCGAGATCTGGACCCATTTTACCAGGAGGTTTATGTTAAAGGCCGAATCAACATGGAAATGAGATTCCTGGAAAAAACCAAAATCTTAGCAGAGATCGAAAAGGAAATTGATGCTATCCGCAGCAAAGCCGGCAAGCTAAGTCCTAAGCAGGCCAAGGAAAAATACAACGTCCACACGATTGTGAACTGTCCTGATATTGATGCTGCTCAGGCAATGGTCGATGCCTGCAATCGGATTTCCGCTACGGGCGATTCGGCTGGTGGTGTTGTTGAAGTTGTCGTAACCGGTGTCCCTATAGGCCTTGGCGAGCCGGTCTTTTGCAAGCTCGACGCCGAGCTTGGCCGAATGCTCGGCATCGGTGCGGTCAAAGGCGTTGAGGTCGGTGCAGGTTTTGCCGTTAAAGATATGACCGGCAGCCAAAATAACGACCAAATGCGCAGCAAAAATGGCAAAGTTGTCTTCCTATCGAATAATGCCGGCGGCATTACAGGCGGCCTTACTACAGGTGAGCCTATCGTGGCCAGGCTTACTATCAAACCCACATCTACGATTGACAAACAACAAAAGACTATCGACAAATATACCTTGGAGAATAAAGAACTGGCTGCTATTACCAGACGTGATGCAACGATTGTAGGCCGTATCTGGCCGGTTGCAGAGAATTACACAGCGATGGTAATACTCGATCACCTGCTCATGCACTACGGCTATCAGAAGTTAAAGGACAATTTTTGAAAAACCGTAAGGTGAGATTTTCATCCTTCGCAGGTACTTTATTGGTGTACTAAAGCCAACGCTACCTGTCTAATTTGCAAACTCACCAATTCACTATTATCGGGTAGTTAATATCATTGCTTGTGGCTCTGACAACTGAGTCTCATTGCCGTATATATCACGAGCCTTGACCTGGAAACGAAGTAATTGATTCTGTCTGCCAACCCTGACGGTCCATGTTGGCTCAGTTATCCAGCCACTACTTAAGCCATTAGGCGAAACTCCAGAGAGCTCCGCCGGCTCCAGGCACAAGAAGTAATATTCCACACCGCCGCTCTCATCTGTTGCTTCTACTGCCGTCATTGTAACATAGTATTGATCGAAACCACCACCGCTATCTATCTCCGTGGGCAAGCCGTTCTCGTCAAACTGCATCGGATCAGGTGTCGGAGGCATTGTCTCTATAGGAGGTAGAGTCGTAGCACAAGCCCGGGACGACCAACCGCTCTCATTCTGATTGGGCGATTTGTCCCTGGCCTTTACTCTATAGCAGTATTCGGTATCCGAAGTTAGGCCGATGTCCGTATAATTCGGATCATCCTGCCAACCGCTATCATGTCCGCCGACTGTAAGGGCCCCGAAATAATACTCCACGTCGCTATCATCGAAAACGGGGGCAGCTTCCATCGAAATTTCACTTATCGATATTACATTAGGTTCCATTTGCCAATTAGGTATGGACGGCGGTGTAATATCCAGCTTACTTCTGGCATAGCGAACCTCGGACCAATCAGTCTCATTGCCTAATTGATCGCTTGCCTTTACTCTGTAGCCGTATGTAAAATCAGTTGTCAGGCCGGTGTCTTGCCAAGTCGGACTTTTCTGCCAGCCGCTACTGGGTTGGCCATCAGGCACTCGCTCGAAGTAGTACTGCACATCCCAGCCCCAAGCGTCAACAGCACTCTTAGCAGTCATCCCAATTGACGTCAATGAAATCGCATTAGGCTCTTGCTCCCACTGGCTCGGATTAGGAGTCGGAGGATCAGTATCTTTAACCAGCCAGCATTTAGACATGAAGCTCAAATCTTCAAATCCAACTTTTCTATCAAATGTGAAGTCTGCACCTCCGCACCATTCATTTATGTTGGAGCAACCCCCGTCGAGCCACCTTGACATAAATACAGCAAAGTCAGAGAACGTGATTTGGCCGTCAAAATTCAGGTCACAGAAACTACATGCCTCTATCCCTAAAGGATAATGATAGCCCATATCGACAATACCTTTATCAGGTTCCTCATCGGTTCTTGTAGTATAGCCGACCAAGCTGAGTTTGCTGGCGAGGTCACTACCGGCATCAATACACAGGCTGTTTTGCAACTGACCGGCATCGATTTGACTGAGATAGTAACTGCCGAACGGCCCACTTACAAATAGCGGCCTAAGGTCGATATTACCATCGAGCCAGTATAACGTACAGCCTTGAGCAACACGAACGGCAGACCTTCCGCCCCTGACGTCACTATAGGAAACGGCGAGCCTCGCCGGACTCGGGGCGTGCTCAAAACCTGTTCCTACTGCGATCTCGAATCCTTCTATAGCAAAGTTATCCCAGAAAATGCTGTTGATAACTTCGGTGTCACTCTCATAAGAGCAATAAAGGCCGCCGCCGAAGCCGGTTTTGCCAGCTTCACCGAAGGTTCCCGGCGCCGAATTGCTCACAAATGTACAGTTCGAGATGAGCGACTCAGCATACCAGCTAACCGAGATGCCTCCACCGTCTCTACCGGCTAAGTTATTGGTTAAAAAGCAGTTTTCAACCGATACGGTGTTGCTACCGCTGATATAGATTCCACCACCGGAGCTGTCCGCTTCATTATAGCTGATATTACAGTCGGCAATCACGGCACTGGCATCGAAACAATATATAGCTCCACCTTTACCACTAAATCCATTAGCATAATTTCTGCTGAAATCGCTTCGGACTATCTCACCTACATTGCCCGATACATATACTCCACCACCTCTATAGGCTGTGTTATCCACAAAATTACTGTCGGCCAATACCGGATTAGCACTAACCCAGTACGCTCCGCCGCCTAAGGAAGCCTCATTTTCAATAAATGTACTATTAGTAAACGCAATTATAGCGGAATCTTCGGCACATACGCCGCCACCATAGCCGATATAGGGGTCAATACGATACCTCGGTCCGACAGCCGCCGGATCGACCGCTTCTGGTGATGAAGAGACGTTGTTTCCTATCGCACAGTCGTTAAACATCACCATAGCATCCGCTGCGCAATAGATACCACCTCCGTAGCTTGGTATCTCGTAACTGATTATAGGCTCAGGATTTTGACCGGGTCTGTCTCCACCTTCACCACTCATGCCACCCAGAGTGAAGTTGTTGCCGATTGTACAATCTTCAAAATCAACCTTGCTGCCAACATCACAGTACACACCACCTCCGTATGCACTGTACCATCGATAGTTACCGATATAGCCCCAGTGCTGCCAGAGATCACCACTTATAAATACCCTGGTTAGACTGAAAGGATCATAATGATACTCGCCTGCCGTGCTCCAGTTTCCTCCGTAGTTGGCTGTACCGACATTAAGTTGATAGTTACCGCCGGCTCCGCCGTCGCCGCCATTGCCACCATATGCTCCGTTATTGATAATCTGGCAGTTTATAAATTTTGATTCACTATTGGGCCCACAATATATTGCACCACCACGTGCCCAGCCGGCCCAGCCGCCTCGGCCGGCATTGTTAACAGCGTCTGAATCAATACCAATGCCACCACTGCCGCCGCGAATTTGGTTATCTCTGAATATACAGTTCTTGATGGTGATAGGACCGATACCTTCAGAAATGTATAGTGCGGCTCCTTCAACCCCATCTCCATCGTAACCATCCGGATGACACGGGTCCTGCCTGGAACCGTTATTACCATTATCGCCGGCCCAATTGCAGTTCTGGATAGTCAGGCCATTTAGAACAGTTCCATCCGCGCCAGTAACAATATCGAACGCACGATCAGCGTATCCTGTTCTATCAATAATCGTTTCCGCTATACAGCAAGGATCATCAGGATGCTCAGACCTGATGGTAACAGGTTTGTCTATTGCTACCGCCGGACCAAAATAGGTGCCGGTACGAATCACAATCGTATCGCCAACCTGGGCGGCAGCGATTGCATTGCGAATCGTCGGATAATCTTTAGGCACGGTGATAGTGACGGGCGGCCCAAACTCCACACGAATGGTTTTATTGGCATTCATAGTAACAGTATTAGTTACAGACCTCGATCTGTCGTTGTCGGTACCTTCCCATCTCCTGACTCTATAACCTTCATCAGGCTCAGCTATAAGCTGTACAACCGTACCAAACCTGACGGCGTGTGTTTGGGCTGCATTTATGACAAAAGAATCGTCGTCCTCTATCCATTCCGCACGGAGAATTCCTCTTCCGCTGCCGTTAATTACTTCTATTGCCAGATCGTACGCAGTTTTCACAAATCCGACAGTAACGACCTTATCACTATCCAGTGTTACGGTGTTAGTCGGCCCGGTTAGACTGTCATCGTCCGTGCCGTTCCACAAAACCTGATAGTAATTCGAGTCGTAATTGGTATCTATCCTGAGCGTAACAGTTGTATGCCAGTTATACAAGCCGTCGTAGCTGGGGTCATTAACACTGGGCTCAATTATCACAGGCACAGGACTATCTGGGCTGCTGGTTATAGCGCTAAAGGACAACTGGAACTGTGGTATGCCGAACAGATCGTAGTGATAACCCATATCTATTATATCGCTGTCCGGTACGCTGTCAGTTCTGGTAGTATATTTATCCAGACTGAGGATGCTTAATAGGTCACTTCCGGCATCAACGCAGGGACTGTTCATACTCTGGCCCGCAGCGACCTGACTTAGAAAATAACCAGCGACAAACAGCGGGTCCTCATCGATGTTGTGACTATTAGCGGCCCAGTTATAGCTGGTGCGATCCTGGTTGAGCACGCAGTTGGTACCAACAAAAATGGGAGACGGAATCACCGAAATCAAATCGATCGCCTTCATAAGCGCACTGACCACCTCGCCTGCACCAGTCGCCGTTAGTAAAGTCCCTCCGGTTCCTTCAGCTAAATCCGTAAAATATGTTGCAGCTTCCAAATCGCCACCAACCAACAGAGATACAATGTGCTTCTGCTCCCATCCACCTGCCGCAGCAAGCACATCATTAAGGGTATAATCTGTGAAAGGCTCAGGGTCATGGGGTGGAGCGTCGGCCATAAGAAGAATTACTCTCACCACGTTACCTGACCGCCATGCTCCGGGTCCCGTAGAGCCGGGGTCTGCTCCATAGAAATTGCCGGCCAATGTCTCGACCAGCGAATTGTGGTCGATACAGTGCATCAAAGCCGTATAGACCGATTCGGGCCAATCGGCGCCACCAGAGGCCGTTAATGAATTGAACGCGTCTATCACCGCATCGGTATCAGTTGTAAAGCCCGCAACAGTTCTATAAGGGTAATCATTAATAGCTCCATATCGGTCATCAATAGCCGTATCCACATTGGGCTGATTAAAATCCTTATATTCCACCACAGCAATCCTATAGTCAGGAATCTTAGTCGCTATCGAGTTGGTGATTTGCATTGCTGCATTTTTAACCGCGTCGATATCATCCCACATGCTGCCGGTCGTATCTATACAGAAAATAAGGTCAAGGGCCTCCGTTTTCGCTCCATAGGCATTCGGATCCGTAGCATCCTGAACGTCACTGTATGAGACGTTCACCGTCGATAGCCTCGGGTCGTACTCATAGTCGGTGGCAACTGCGATCTGCGAGCCATGAGAGCCGATGTCGCCTAAGTTGTCCCAGACGATGCTATTAACGATATTAGCATAGCTATAATAGGAGCAGTATAATCCGCCGCCGAATCCACTTCCTCCAACCCTGTTATCTGCGATCGTACAATTTACAACGTTGCAATCCGAGTGCCAATTAGCTGAAATCCCTCCGCCGTCTCTGCCGGCGAAGTTTTTGGATATTAGACAGTTCTTAAGCCACGCACTTTCGCTACCGCTAAGATATATTCCGCCGCCCGAGGCCGCGGCATGATTATTGAAGATATTACAATCAACAATCGTAGTATTAGCATCAAAACAATGTATTGCAGCACCTTCACCTAATACGTCAATAACATTATTGGGATCGACTAAGCTTGTATTATATAACGCTTGATTCTCGTAGAAATTGCTTTTTGTGATTTTGCACGAATTGCCGACGAAATAAACGCCGCCGCCGTGGTATGCCGTATTCGCCTCGAAGTCGCAGTCGTTAATATCCGGATTCGCCCATGTCGCCCACATACCTCCGCCGATGGTAGCTATATTGTCGTTGAATGTGCAGTTCTCAAACGCAGGATTTGCACCATCTTCAAAAGCTATCGCACCGCCGTAGCTAATATATGGATCATCTTTAATGACCGCTGCGTCAGTGTCATCCATTCCTCCGTGCCAATTTATTCCATTGACATCAGCTTCATTATTAATGAAAGTACATCCGGTGAACGCAGGTGAGCTGTCGGCTTCGCAGTAAACGGCTCCGCCGAAGGCATCGATTCTATAGTGCCTGTAAGGCCATTCTGTTACAATGGGAGTTCCACTAAGACCACAACTACCGCCCTGGGCGAGATTATTGATAAATCTGCAGTCCACAAAGTCCGGTGTACTGTAAGAGTCACAATACGCCGCACCGCCGAAGCCGGTATATCGCCAGTAGTCTTCAAATGGTCCATCTTCCCACCACGGGGCAAAAGGATCACCCCAGCCGCCGCCGTGACCGGGGTTATGATCTGTCCCACCATTGGCACCGTTGCCGCCATCCCCGCCGCGGGCTAAGCAACCAATGAAGGAGCAGTTTGTAAATATCGGATTGCCGTTAAAGCCGACAGATACCGCCCCACCGTAGGCAGCGCCCGGCCAGCCGCCGTTGCCGCCCCAGCCTGAACCATCTACATCCCCCCCACCATTGCCGTGACCACCATGGACACCACCGACGGCACAATCAATGAAAATACAGTTGCGGACATCAGGTGAGGCATCGCCCATTAATTCCATTCCGCCGCCATAGGTATCGCCTATACGACCGCCTGGGCCGTCACGACCCGAACCTGTGGGGGTTATCCATATCGTATTGAGGTCATATCGAGCACTCTGGATAGTCAGACCATTTATGACGGTATTCCGGCTTACGTTCCAGATCTCAAAGCCGCAATTATAGATAACGGTAGCCGCAACTGTGCAGGGATCGTCCGGATTATTACTTGTTAGCGTGATGGCCTTACCGGATATGATAATCTTTTCCCATTCATATGGCAGACTCGACTCGCGTATGTCATAGATACCTGGCGCGATCCTAACAATATCACCATTGTCTGCCTCATTGATAGCAACTTGAATATTTGTGTAGTCGCCGGGAACATCCAGAGTTCGCGGGGCGTAGAATATAACTTCAACCTCCTTAAATTCTCTGCCTTGAGGATCTATGACAAACGGCCCACTCATAGTCACTGTGTTTTCGCGCTGATATGAGTAATCATTGTTTGTGCCATCCCATTTAATGAAATGTGATGGGTTAATTGGAGCAGCGGTCAGATCAACCACCGTATCGCGTGTATATCTACCGGTGCGTGGGGTTACTGTTCCGCGGCCGTCGATAACCCGTGTACGCAAAGTCACCAAAATAGTCTCAAATCTGACGGTAATGATTTTATCCAAATCCATTGTGACGATATTCTTCTGAACAGCGGCAATCTGTCCCGTGCTTGTCCGGTCCATACGCATATCATCATCAGTGCCTTGCCACGATTTGAATTGATAGACGTTGGGATCTTCTGGACTTACTATCAGAGGTACTTGACTGTACTGAATATAAATATGAGGACTGCCCGCAGGGTCAGGGCTGATATTTCCTACGCCGGCTGGGGTTACCATCGTAGTTAAACTGTATTGCATTGCCGGCTGTGTATCGTTGTAATGATAGCCAATATCGACTCGCCCGAGGTCTTTATTACCGTCCGCATCTTCGTAGTTATCCGTACGGGTGGAATATATGTGCATACCGAGTGCCACTGCATCATCGCTACCGGCGTCCACAGCAGGACTGGTTGCGTCCTGAGGATTGACGTTCGGATCTACAAACTGTCCATCGACATCCAATATCTGGCCCGCCTCGTACTGGCTCAAATAATAATTGCCCAGCCGGCCCCGTACAAACATGGGGTCACCGATAATGTTGTTGCTTCCGCTCAAAATGCTATCCGGTTCAACATCCAAAAAGCTGTATGCTCTATCGCTGTCTCTATCATAATAATCACCTTGAAGGTTATCATTGAAAAGACAGGAACTCATGATCGGCTCAGAATCCGCATCCTGCTCATAAATTGCTATGTCACGGTTATCATTAAAGATACAGTTAGCAACTTGCGGTGCAGATGTTCCGGCGCAATACACAGCACCGCCCACGCCGTCGAATTCATTTGAAGAGTTGCCTATAAAAGTGCAATTGGTAATAGTTGGTGAAGCATCCGCACAGAATATTCCGCCACCGTCCCAGCTATCAACTGTATTATTGATTATGAGACAATTCTTAATCGGTATAGATGTAGCATTTAAATAAATTCCGCCACCGTCGTAATCGGCGATGTTACCGTTTATGGTAGAGTTCATAACGGCTGGCAATGAACCAGTGTCACAATAGAGGCCACCTCCATCCCATGCTGTTCGGTTCTTAGTAATCGTACAGCCGCTGATTAAAGGAGCACAATTTACGGTATAAACACCTCCGCCGGGCCATTGTGCGGTGTTGCTGCTGATTGTACAACGGATGAAATTCGGGTCGCAATTATCGCTACAGTAAATGCCGCCGCCATTACTTTCCGCCGCATTGCTTGAGATATCTGAATCCGTAACATTCGGATTAGAGCCACTTTCACAATAGATACCCCCGCCGCCGCCACTTGCCGTATTAGCAATAATTTTACAACTACTGATGCTGGGATTGGAGCCGTCTTTACAATAGATACCACCACCATTCTGTATCGTGGTGTTCTTTGTGATAACGCAGTCTAAAAGCTCAGGTGCGGCATTACTGCAATAGAGGCCTCTTGCTGTGTTCTTGGTAACGTTACAATCGTTAATTTGCGGCGAGGAGCCGTCAACATAGATTCCTTCCGCCCCATCAACGACAGAAAAACCTAACAGAATGCTGTCGATATCTTCACCGTTGTTAAAGGTTACTACGCTACCGCCATCAAAAAGGGCAGAGATAAAAGTATTTTGCGGTGTAGGATCACCAACATTCCTGCCGCCCGCGGTGCTACCACTACGTACCGTGATTGCTTTACCCCTGAAATTGATGGTTTCGATATACCAAAAGTCCGAAGCTGCTACCAGGGTATCTCCGTCACTGGCATTATCTATCGCCCGCTGAATAGTCGGATACTTTATAGCCGTTCTCGTATTTAAGACTTCTCCTTGCCTTGCCATTTTCAAGGCCATGAAGAGGTCAAGTCGGCCACCCGAGACACACAACCCCGGCAAGGTCGGATCAACAGAGCGTAGCATTATCTTCTTTACTTGCTGATATGTTAAATTTGGATTGACCACTTTAATCAGCACACAAGCGCCGGTTACATGGGGAGCAGCCGCTGATGTACCGCTATCGTATGCGTACTCGATATCAATGCCGTATTCGTCCATCCATCCTGTCTGCATATCCTCTGTCGGTGTAGTGCTGAGGATACCCACACCAGGTGCGCCCAAATCGACGTCCTCAATGCTATAGTTGGAAAAAAACGCCATATTATCAAAGTGATCTGTGGCCATTACAGAGATGATGTTGTCGAGGTCAAAACGTGCGGGATAGGCAGCCATATTAATACCGTCGTTACCCGCGGCAGCTACAACAAGAATGCCGGCATCTCTGGCGGCAGCGATGGCATCGTATAAACCCTGATCATACTGGTAACCTCCCCACGAGGCGTTTATAACATTTACGTTCCAGGCAACGGCATAATTCATAGCTTCGATAGCATCTGACGTCACACCCTCTCCATTTGGATCGAGAATCCTCAAAGCCATCATTTTGACAGACCAGCAAACACCGGCAATACCCACTGTATTATTACCTATAGCTCCGATGATTCCAGCCACGTGAGTTCCGTGATAATGTTCGTCCATTGGGTCGAAATCATCATCCACAAAATCATAACCCCAAATATCGTCGTTATAGCCGTTGCCGTCATCATCGACGTCGTTATAGTCAATATCCTCATCCACAACACCGGGCTCGTTGACTTCTCCATCATTTATCCACATATTATCAGCCAGGTCGGGATGGGTATAATCAATACCGCTGTCCATAACTGCTACGATCATATCGGCAGTACCATTTGCAATATCCCAAGCCTCCGGTGCGTCAATGTCAGCGTCTCCACGGCCGCCGGTCTGGCCTGTGTTATCCAAAGCCCACTGTTCAAAAAACCGAGGGTCGTTGGGAACAACCATTGCTCTTATTTTGTAGTTTGGCTGAGCATATAAAATTTGAGGCGACTGATTAAACCGCATTACAGCATCCGCAACCGACACGTTCTTAGGCAGTTTCACTAAAGCCAAGCCGGGCACAAGACTGTCATATTCTTTAACCACATAAGCACCGCTGACGGTGGAGCTTGCAATCGCATTTTTTATCGCGCTCGTTGTTCGTGGACCACTAATCTGTTGCTCAAGAAAGTCCGTGTTGCTCTCCGGCAGAGCCTGGCTCAGCCCTCCAACAAAACGAACAATTAGCTCGCCCTGCTTATAATCGGCATTGTTTTCAGGTGAGCCGCCAGACGAAATAACCGACCAGTTAGCTGGTTGGGTAAAGCCGGTTTTCGCACTAACAAAAATTAACAGACTTGTTAAAACTATCCATGTGACATTCCGGATCCAAACCTGACGCTTCATGCTTACACTTCCTAAAAAAGGTAATTGGTTATACGATAAGTGGTTAATTTGCCCCCAATTACCAATCGCCAATTACCAATTACTAATTAAAGTTCGTGTTCCATCGCAGCAATAGCCTCAGCTTCGCGCTCTTCCTGTAGAATTATAGTCGGCTTAACCAGGATTAGTAATACTTTATTATCTCTGATCTTGCTGCGACTACCGAATACCATTCCAATGATTGGTATCTTGCTCAATATTGGCACCCCCACCTCCTTTTCAACTTCCACGCTTATTTTCTGCCCACCTAACAGTAACGTCCCACCATCAGGCACACTTACACGCGTCATTACCTGTGATGTCTCCATCTCAGGAACAGTCACTGGGTACTCAACAAACTCACCTTGATCATCGGTATTCACAATGGCTGCAACCGTATGAGTCCTGAACCTGAGTAAATCTTGCATCATAGTGGTTATATTCAATAGTACATTTTTCTTATCCTGAGTAATAATAGGAGTAATGTTCAGAGAAGTAAAAATTGGCTGGAAGAACACATTCTGCTGTATTCCCAACTCTTCAAGACCACCACCAGCATAGTACCCGCGACTAACACTTCTTATAATGTCGGGCGGCAGCGCATACGAGATCTGACTTGAAACACTGAAACTTGCAGATTCTCCGCTCAGAACGGTGGATTTCGGCGCCGTCAAGGTCTTTGCATCCGCGCGGGCTTGAGTCATTCGCAGAAGGAAGCTAACCTGTAAATCGTCAAGTATATTGCCATAGCCTCCGGTTGCCGTGGCCGCTGGGGCCATACCGCCGAGGCTTCCCGGAACCTTCGTTGCTGTATCGGCTCGAGCAGCAGCTTCAGAGCCCTGCTCAAAAGCAATCAAACCCCACTTACCACCAACATTGTATGAAAAGTCTATATCCAGACCGATATCTTCAATAAAGTTCTCGCTTACCACGAGAAATCTGGCCTCGATAGAGACTTGATGTCCAATAGCCTTTCTAAGATCTGCCAGCAGTTTTTCTATTCTTGTATGAACCTCACGTGTCTGTAGAACAGCCAGTTTCCTGGGTCGTTCACCAGTTGGGTATAGTGTTATACTACCCTCTCCACCGTAGTCATACCAGCTATCCGGCTCGATGGTATCCTGAATAAGGTATTGCAAGTCTTGGGCTCGATAAATGCTGGTATCATAACCGCCGCCCATGCCCATACCGCCGCCCATACCGCCGCCCATGCCCATACCGCCGCCCATGCCGCCCATCGTGCCGCCACCACCGCCGTAGCCTCCGCCTCCGCCGCCGTAGCCGCCGCCACCACCGCCGTAGCCGCCGCCACCGCCGCCGTAGCCGCCCATGCCGCCGCCCATGCCACCCATGCCGCCGCCCATGCCGCCCATCGTGCCGCCCATGCCACCCATCGTGCCACCCATGCCACCGCCCATGCCACCGCCCATGCCACCCATGCCACCACCACCATAGCCACCACCGCTACTCATCATCATGTCCATCATATTCCTCTGTTGTTGGTAGATGTTATACTGTTGGTAGATGTCATAGTTGGCCGGCTGACTGACAAGATCGGTAATATCATAAACTCGCGTCTCCATCTTACTGGGAAGTGAATCCACCGTCGCTATTGTGATCACCCCACTATCCACGATGTAGCCGAGCTCTGCAAATCCACCCGCGACGGCATTTAATAAATTCTCCAGTCCGGTGCCAAGACGGACTGACGGCAATCCATCCATATTTATTTCCATAGTTTGCTCAATATCAGCGTTGTCAAGCAAATCACGCCAGAGCACAGTAATTTTCAACGGAGGTATAACGGAATTCCTCAATATATCCATTGCCTCATTAAAAGGCATGGTTGGGCTTAGGTCTGAAAGGTCAACAATTCGTTCTAATTGTGCATAAACAGCCACGTCCTCCGGGTCCAATCCGATCGGCTTATCAGGCTGCCGGGTCGGTTTCTGTATAATCTCCCGCCAATTTTTAGGATAAGTAAGCTCCTCGGCATACGGAATTCCAGCTTCCTCGGTTTTCAGCAAAATATCTGCTCGCTGTTTATCTTTTTCCTTTTGCACTTCTAATTGTTGGCGCAAATAAACCATATCCTCCAGCGCATCCTTCAAGATAAGCGCCTCATTATTTTGTGGGTCTAATGCAAGCACAGTGTCCAATTGACCAAGAGCCGCTTCATAATTTTGCTGTTTCGTGTACGCCTTTGTGTTTTCTATCAGTGTCTGTATTCTTTGTTGCTTCTCGGCTTCCATTTGCTCTCTGAACTGACGTTGTGCCTCTATCGCTTCTGAACGTTCTTGCTCGTTCAATTGCTGAATTCTCTCCTGCCTTGCCTCGGTGATCTTCCGGCGTAGCTGTTTCAATACACTGCTGTAGAGCTGGAAAAGGTCATCTCCGAGGTCCATGTGGTATTCATTTATCGTCTGTTGAGCCCTTTCAACCGCATCTTCTGCCTTATTGAATTCACTATTATTTATATTTTCTTGTGCGCTGGCTACGGCATCGTTAACAACCGCCTGGGCGTGGCTCCTACGGATATTCCTCCTGTTTTGAATCTCTTCGATATAACCACCTGCCCTTGTCACCGGCTCAGCAGATACAGGCGCTACAGTTGCCGGCTCAAAAAACCTCGGCTGCGCATTTTCCCAGCCCATAACCGCCGATCTATTAACATCGCGTTCCATCGGAGATTCAATACCAATTGGGGATCGCTCCATCCTAGGTTTTATCTCTACTAAGTCGGCAGAAACATCAATCTGATTCCTCGCAGATGGCAGCCCATCTATCCTCGCCAGGTAACCTTGCAATGTTTCGACCATTGCGGGAGGAACCAGGCCGCTATTTATAACCTCAATAATACCTTCACGGGCCTCTTCTAACCGGCCGGCATGGTACAACTGCATGCTGTGATAATAGACCTCGGCAATTCGTCTTCTCTGATCGCTAAGCCGACCTTCCGCTGTCTTGTCTAAGACTAAGCTCGGCTCGTCTGCACTTTCTGAGGACCGAACCGAATTAAGCTTGTTCTCCTCCTGGTTAAAAGGCCACCGTGATTGATCCGCATTAAGTCGGGAATCAGACGTTACCCTCACCCATTGATCTTTGGTCTGTTCAGGAGATAACTTCGTTCTGTATATCTGAGCATCTATCCTTTCAAGCAATTGTGCGTTTTGTACCTTCTCCTGTTCCGTCAAAAACCTGCTGTCTTTTGACTTTTCAAGAATTGCTTTAGCCTCTTTCAGCTTATCTCGCTTAAATAATTCAACAGCCTCTTGCCTTTGTTCTAATGCCCGGTTTCTCCCATTTGCGGCAGATTTTGACCTTTCCAAAAACTCTCTTAGCTGGCTACGTTCCTTAGCGGTCAGGTATTGCTCATAAGCACGAGCCATGGAAAAGGTTTTTTCAGCTTGAGTGTAATAACCGCGTGCATATTGGGTCGTCCCAACCTTAATCATCTGTTGGACCAGATTGCGCAGAGTTTGGTCTCCATCAACTTCTCTCCGGGATTGAGCTGCCTCAGCTCGACCGAGCTTGCCGAAGTCTGACAGGGTTGCCATCAGAAACACAATTGATACCAATAAAAGTAAAAGGGACTTTTCCCCAAAAGCCTTGAAAAAAAATCTCGGATTGTCCAAAGCTAACCTCCTGCCTGTAACAAAGATATCACCCTCTCGTGAAACTATTTCCACACTATTTGTTAGCAACCTCCAATTTAAAGACGTAGGTTGGATTTTTGCCGATTTCAGTGTATAAAAACAGATTATCTTTTGCAAGAGAAAAATTCTATTTACGTTCGTTTGGCCGATAATATACACGATTATAATATATCAAACAAGGGAGTCTAAAAAAAGTGTTTGGAAATAGTCAGATAAAAACAAATTTTTCTATAGATTTTTTACCGTTAAAATGCATCATTCAGGCAAAAACCGTAAGAACATGACTATCCAAACAAGCAATATGGCTAAAGAATCATTGATATTAGCTGTTGAAACTTCCAGCCGAATGGGGTCGGTGGCAGTAGCACTCGGCGAAAAAATGTTAGCCGAAACTGCATTTTCCGGCCCAGCTAAGCACAGTGCGGAGCTTTTTCCCGCCATCCGGCAACTGCTGGCTCGATTCGACCGAAAACTCCAAGACATCGAACAGGTTCACATATCTATCGGCCCAGGCAGCTTCACAGGCCTGCGAATAGCAACCACGTTGGCAAAGATGATGCACTTGGCTAATCCGCCCAAGCGGACAAAAATCATTACTGTCGATACATTGGACATAATCGCCGCCAATGCAACAGACTATATAGAGGAAACAATTAAATCTACAAGTCGCAGCTCCGCATTAAATGATGAGATTCCTAAGAGAATCGCCCCGATTCTCGACGCCAAACGTAATCAATTTTTTATAGCCGTTTACGAGCTTCATCCTTATAAAAGCAAGAACACAAATCAGAGCCTACAACTGATGAGCCACGGCCTGTGGGAAAAAATTCTCCCGGACACGTTAATGACCGCAGAACAATTTATTAAAAAGTTTGCAGGAGCTGACAAACCTGTCTGGCTGCTCGGCGACGGCCTTTTATATCATAAGGACAAATTCAAAGCCGCAAGCATCCGATTTCTGGACCAGAAGTACTGGAGCTCAAAAGTCAGCAAGGTTCTTTTGCTCGGCTGGCAAAAGGCTTTAGCCGGCCAATTCGCTGATCCGACGACATTAACACCAAATTATCTGCGCCGACCCGAAGCTGAAGAAAAATCAAAATAACGAAATAAAGCAAATCAAATCTAATACTATATCCACCGAAGGCTGCTGCTTCTGTCTTCTGTGGGCAGGGCCAAAAAAGCCCCCGGCACAGGTCCGGGGGCTAAACTCTCAACCTGTGGATAGTGCTTTTCTTTCTGCCACCTGTGGTGCAGACAAATAATATTTTGCTTTTTTTATTTTTATTTTTCATCTTGTCCGACAAGACAATCCAGACAATAATATCCATGTCTTGAGCGCAGTCGAAAGAACCGGAAAGCCTGAAAGTACACCTCTATTGTAGGGTGTCCGAACACCAAAACAATAAATTGTAGGCTGGGGCTTGCCCCACCATGTCCATAGCAACAATGACCAATTGTATGTATTGCCCGTGCGGATTGTTGAACCGAACCATCCTTGCTTCGCACAAGGCTACGCAGATAAACCGTCTATAAGCGGCCGCCGCTGCGATACTACGGTGAGCCGCATTGTTTAAGTATTTATAGATGAGGATATAACCATGAATGAGAATGCACAGGATATGTTTATCAAAAAACTCAATGAGGAAATAGATTGGCAATGGAAATGGGAGAAACTTAACCGCTTCTTCAATACAACCACAATGTGGGCAACTTTATTTTCAAGCTTTTTAATCCTTGTGCTATCGTTCTTGCAATTGCAGATCGGATCAGTTTCACAGCGGTGGTTGATTCTCTCAATTGCTGTACTTTCCGTAGCTACTATTAGTTGCTCGCTAATATCTACTAAAATGAGGTTCCAGCAAAGGCAGCAGGTGTATGATTAAATGGCTCGAGCTTACGACTTCATCCGTATTCCGCTTCTTACAGAACTAATATCCCTTGAAGATGCCGTCGCTGCATTTGGGAAAATTCATTGCCAACCTACTGAAAAGGTGATTCAAGAAACACCGTAAAGTAATAAGGACAGCCACCAATAGCTATTAACAGTGCATAGAAAAAGGTGACATTCATAATAAAAGTAGGTTGATACAAACAGTAAGAGGTGATAGTTTAAAAGATCATGCTCCGTAGAAAGGATCAAAAGTTGTCATTTCGACCGAAACGTCCTCAAGGAACACGAAGCGGAGAAATCTTTTTAAAAAACAGATTTCTCGACTTGCCTTCGGCTCGCTCGAAATGACGGTTGACAGTACTTTTACAAAGCATTATCAAACATGAAGGAGAAGTATTATGAACAAAAGCATGTCCCGAGTAAAATCGAGAGAATTATTTCTGTTCACCGCGTTAGCATTGATTGGTCTAATTATTTTTACCACTTTAATTTCGGCGGCTAATTCGCCAACCAGCACGAGTCCGGAGCTTAAGCCTATCCAGCTTTTGCCGCCACAAACGGACGGTGGCAGGCCCTTAATGCAGGTGCTTAAGGATAGAAAATCTTCACGAGAATTCAGCGCAGAGAAGCTCACCTCCCAAGTGCTTTCAAATATGCTCTGGGCAGCGTGGGGTATAAACCGCCCGGATTCGGCAAGGCGCACCGCACCATCCGCGATGAATCGACAGGAAATCGATGTCTATGTCTCTACCGCCGACGGCCTTTACTTCTATGAGGCAAAGGGACACACATTGCAGCCGGTTCTGGCAGAAGATATTCGTGCCGCGACTGGGCTTCAGCCGTTCGTCAAGGATGCACCTGTGAACCTCATCTATGTAGCGGATTTCACGAGGATGGGTAAAACGACGGATGACGACAAGGTTTTTTATTCGGCTACCGATACGGGCTTTATCAGCCAGAATGTCTATCTATTCTGTGCTTCCGAAGGATTGGCGACCGTTGTGCGTAATCTAATTGATAAGCCGGCTCTGGCCAAGCAGATGAAACTGCGACCGGAGCAGAAGGTCATCCTCTCTCAATCAGTGGGATACCCGAAAAAGCAATAATTGCCAGTTGAAGCAAATACGGAGGACAATTGAGCGACGGGTATAGCTATTCTCTGCCGAGGTACTGGAATTAAAAGCGAAGTTTGGGAAACCTTCTAAGACGAAGAAACCTTTTGCCATCTTCCTCGACAAAACGATAAGATTATATAGGATTAGCCCCCAACTTCACGTTGGGGGTTATAAAAGGTACAAACCGATAATATGGGTTACATAATAAACCGGCAACACGGGTAACAGTTTCGGTTATTATGAACCTCAGAAAGGAGGTTCAAACCATGAATCTCAGGCAAATCACTTTGTGGCTGCTAACGGGACTATTGTGTATAGGCGCTTCATCGGTCTTCGGCTCCGAGGGCACTATTGAGCCGGTGACACCTAATGCGTCGCGACAAGCCAAGGCGCTGCTGCAATTGCTGTATAGCATTTCGGGAAAGTACACACTAACCGGCCAGCACAACTACCCGAATACGAAGGATGCTTCCACTCAGCAAGCAGCCGAGCATTCCGGCAAGACCCCGGCTGTTTACAGCCAGGACTGGGGTTTTGCCAAGGATGGCGACAAGGACTCGTATCTTGCCAGGCCCGACATTGTAGAAGAAGTGAAGCGGCAGCACAAGTTAGGCTCAATCATTACTATATGCTGGCACGCCGTACCGCCAACGGCTGATGAGCCGATCACCTTCCGACCGAAGCGGGGTGAGCCTGCGCCGGACAAGCTTGCGACTGTGCAGGGTCAGCTCACGGATGAACAACTCAAAGACGTGCTCACGCTGGGTACGGAGCTGTATAAGCGCTGGTGTGCACAGGTTGACACTATTGCGGTGTACTTGAAGCAGCTCCAGGATGCCAACGTTCCCGTGCTGTGGCGACCGTACCATGAAATGAACGGCGAGTGGTTCTGGTGGGGTGGAAGGCGAGGAGAACTCAGCACGGTGACACTCTACCGTCAAATGTTTGATCGGCTCGTGAACCATCACAAACTTACCAATCTGATCTGGGTATGGAGCGTTGACAGGCCCAGCACGCCAAGAAGGCAGTTCGCTGATTACTTTCCCGGCAGTGAATACCTCGACATCGTCTCATTGGACGTCTATGGGAGCGACTTTAATCAGTCCTATTACGACGGCCTGCTCAAGCTGGCGGATGGCAAACCGCTTGTCCTTGGCGAGGTGGGAAACCCGCCATCGCTGGAGGTCCTTCAGAAGCAGCCGATGTGGACATTGTATGTGATCTGGGCTGAGATGGTTCGGCTGACCAAGCAGGAAGTGCTGCAAACCCTGGTCAACGATCCACGCATGCTCAGCTTGGAAGATCCTGCTTATAACGAGGCAATAGCACCCTTCCGAGCCGCGTGCGGCCTGCCGCCATTAAGCCCTGCGGAGAAGCAGCTTACGCAATGACTCTTTTTCGACGTAGGTGATTGATTAATGCTGCCTGCAGGCTCGTTGGCAAAGCGGCCCGCAGAGCGGGCATCTACATACTATTCAAATAAGGGGAAAATTATGAAAAAAGTGACACGACTCATAATAATTATCTTCATCCTACCATTATGTCACCAAAACATCCATGCACAGGAAACCACAAAACCACAAGAAAATCATGCCTGGTGGAACGAAGGATTTCGGAGGAGGCCTCGCAACAATCCACTGGCAAAGAAACTTCCTCTTATAGAGGTGAAAGGAAATAAGTTTGTTGATCCGGAGGGTAAAACAATTTTATTCCGTGGCTTGTCGATTTCCGATCCCGATAAGCTCGAAAATCAGGGGCATTGGAATAAGAAACATTTTGAGAAGGTAAAGGAAATGGGTGCAATGATTGTCCGTATTCCGGTTCATCCTACTGCATGGCGGCAGCGTACTACGGAAAAATATCTGGAGATGCTTGACCAGGCGGTCCAGTGGTGTACGGAGCTTGAAATGTATATTATCATTGATTGGCATACCATCGGTAATTTGAAGATGGAGCTTTTCCAGAATCCTATGTATAACACAACCCAACGTGAGACTTATGAATTCTGGCGTACGATTGCCAGACACTTCAGAGGGAACAACACCGTTGCATTTTACGAGCTATTCAACGAGCCGACAATCTACAGGGGACAGCTCGGCAGAATGTCATGGAGCGAATGGAAAAAATTAAATGAAGATATGATCAGTCTCATTCGTGCCTACGATAAAGAAACCATACCCCTGGTAGCTGGTTTTGATTGGGCGTATGATTTGACTCCGCTTCACATCGATCCCATCAATGCAGAGGGAATCGGATACGTGACGCATCCTTATTCGAATAAACGTCGAAAACCCTGGGTGCCCAAGTGGGAAGAGAATTTTGGATTCGCGGCGAACCGCTACCCGGTTATCGCAACCGAGTTTGGCTTTATGCTGCGTAAGGGACAAAAGGTAAAAGACGAAGACTATCCAAAAGTCATCATAAAGTATCTTGAAGGCAAAGGGATCAGTTGGATTGCGTGGGTGTATGACCCCCAGTGGCATCCTCGCATGTTAGAATCGTGGGATACTTATGAACTGACAGGAGGCGGCGAGTTTTTCAAACAGGCAATGCATGGAGAAATAACGGATTGACGATCTGCATAAAAAACTTGATTTAGCACAACCTAAGTCTCTGGAAGTAAGATTGCAGGGATTTCACAAATTGTTTTTATGTTTAGCCCCCAACTTCATGTTGGGGGTCATAAAGGATTGCAGGACGGCTGGGTGGCACGCCCAAACTTGTTTGAGCGTGGCTGCCGCCTTATGCTCTTACGCCCTTGTCCGCCATTCACCACTCACCAATAACCAGCTTTTTTCTTGCGTTTTCCAACAATCCCAACCATAATATCACCCGCGTAAGCGGAATCGACATCCTTGATCCAACCACCAATAGTCAATGGAAAATATTAAATAATCAATTGCTGGGCACAGCCCATGCGGATCGCCAAACCATCGGCTGAACTCATCCGCGGCACCGGCGAACTGTGACGTTAGGGGACTTAAAAAAGGATAACAGATGATACGAAAGATAACAGCCATTATCGTTCTGTTGCTGACAAGTACCATGCTCACCGGCTGTGCCAGTCAGCAGGAGCTTGCTTTTAAATCGGTCGAGGGCAAGGATCACTCCGCCGTCACACCTGTGAAGCAGACCGTCGATTGGGCTGTCGAATGGTGGGGCCCACGCCATGACGCCGTTAATGAGCGGCTGAGAAAGGGAAATGTCGATTTGCTCTTTATCGGTGACTCGATCATTCATGGCTGGGAAAACACAGGCAAGGAAATCTGGGATGCCTATTATGCACCGCGCAATGCGGTCAATATGGGTTTTGGCGGGGACCGTACACAGCATGTGTTATGGCGACTGGATCATTCGAACCTGGAGTGTATTTCTCCAAAGCTTACGGTGCTCATGATTGGAACGAACAATTCAAATGGGAATGACAATACCGCCGAAGAAATCGCCGACGGAATTATCACCATCTGTCAGCGGCTGCGTGCCAAACTTCCCAGGACGAAGATACTTATGCTGGCGATATTCCCACGCAATCCGGAACCCTCGGCTCAGCGTCAGAAGAATGCCAGAGCCAGCCTATTGGCTTCAAGGATAGCTGATGGAAAGACGATTTATTATCTCGATATCAATAGCAGCTTTCTGACGGGCGACGAGCTATTGACCAAAGACATCATGCCGGACTACCTGCATCCCAACAAGGCCGGTTACAAAATCTGGGCACAGGTTATGGAGCCTAAAATCGCCCAACTAATGGGCGAGCGTAAATAATCAGAAGACAGAATACAGAAGACAGAATAAGAAGAAAGACGACGTTTAGCCGGCACCCCCGCGGTGCCGGTCAACGAGGAATGCAATACGAGATACGAACGACGAGTTTTTTTCTTGCTTTTCCGACAATCCCGACCATAATATCGCCGACAAGCGGGATTCACACCTTTGATTAATCTAAATGTTTAGCCCTGCCACTTGTTGGCAGGGTTTTAGTGCCCCCGAAGAAGAACCGTACCGGTTGAAAAGAAACGCAATACACGATACGCAATACGAGATTATTGCCCAAACGAACGGCCGTACGCTGAGCTGCTGAGCTTAGCTGCTGGAAGAAACAGGATTATGGTTGAGCTCACAGACGAACAGAGGAAAGTCATGTTTCAGCTCGGAAGAACAGACTCTGTTTTCGATTCGGTCCCCGAGCATGTTATCGATCAACTTGTGCAGATGGGGCTATCGTACTATCGGTCAAAAAAGAATATCTGCTTCACTGATGAAGGGGAGAGAATTTATCAACAGCTAAAAAAATGGGAGTCATTAGCATAGTATCGTCATCTTTGCGCGACCTTGCCGCTTTTTTTCTTGCCTTTTCCGACAATACCGACCATAATTTCACCAGTAAGCGAGACTCACACCGTTGATCCGTTTGGAAAAAATTGGTAGGGTGTGCACCGCACACCAAAGTTATTTAAATGCGGAATCAAAACGAGGTAAAGAATTGTAGGGTGGTGCTTTAGCCCACCAGCCGGTTCTAACTGCTGCACACGCGGTGCCGGTGAGCTTTTCTTTATGCGGAAACCATATAAACAATAGAATGGCTGGGGACAGCTCGTGAAGCGTATCTCGTATTGCGTATCGCGTGAAGCGCGTTGCGTAGATTGATAAACCTAACGATTGTGGTGTGCGGTGCACACACTACGAACTCTTGAACCGGCACCGCAGGGGTGCCGGCTAAACGCCTTCTGTCCTCTGCCTTCTGTCCTCTGCCTTCTGTCCTCTGCCTTCTGTCCCTTCGACTGGATTCGACAGTCTCACCACAGGTCCGCTCCCCTCGACCGTGCTCGGGACAGGCAGGGCAGGCTTCTGTCGTCCGTATTCAAATTGTCGCCTAAATTTGGTATAAATATATACGGACAAATTTTAGATAGGCTCGTGAGTATATGTTCGGATTCAAAAAATGGCGACGAAATCGACTTGCCGGTCGGAAGTTCCCTGACCAGTGGCTTGAGATTATTAAAAGAAACGTGCCGATTTACAGGCTGCTATCGGCGGCGGACCAAAAAGAGCTGCAGCGTCACATCCTTATCTTTATCTCAGAGAAAGGTTTCGAAGGCTGTGGCGGCCTAAAGATTACCGACGAGATAAAGGTCACCATAGCGGCTCAGGCCTGTATCTTGCTGCTTCACCGCAAAACCGAATACTATCCCGGCCTTTCTTCTATACTTGTATATCCAAGGTCTTATATAGCGCGTAGCACGCGACATCTGGCCGGTGGAATCGTAGCGGAAGGCATGGATGTTCGTCTGGGCGAGTCCTGGCATCATGGCTCGGTCGTCCTCTCATGGGACGACGTCCGCCGCAGTGCTGCTGATATTCATGATGGTCATAACGTAGCTTTACACGAGTTCGCACACCAGATTGATAGCTCTTTTGCCAAAGGTGACGGTACGCCGGTCCTTAAAAGCGCTTCGACCTTCATAGCCTGGGCCCGTATCTTGCAAAAAGAATACCAGAAGCTTCAGCGCCAGGTCAGCCGCAATAGCGTCACTATCTTGGATAAGTATGGTGCTGTGAATCCCGCCGAGTTTTTTGCTGTTGCAACCGAATATTTTTTTGAGAAGCCAAAGCAATTGCACAGACTCCATTCAGAGTTATACGAAGAATTAAAACGTTTCTACCAGCAAGACCCGGCCGGGTGGAAAAAAGAGAATGGCCGGCAAACTTTTGCAATATAGTTCGCACAATCAGGTTTATGTCATGTGAGCTTGCCGTTGGCTGAGATTTTAGATTCTTCGACTCCCTCAATCTCATTCGTCGCATGTATTACGTCCCTCGTTGACCGGCACCGCAGGGGTGCCGGCTAAACGTCTTCTGTCCTCTGTCTCCTGTCTCCTGTCTTCTGTCCTCTGTCTTCCATCTCCTGCATACCAAATATTGTTCGTTCTATTATCTTGTGGAATTTTACTGCTGCTACGGTAGAATGTCGCACTTAAATAGGTAAGGATGTGAAAACTATATTCGGCAATAATCCAACAAAAAATTTACGTGGCGTCTGGCTCTTGTACGCTTCGGCGTTCGCAATGTCCATGGCTATCAGCGTATGGTGGACGACTATGCCCTTTGTAGTCCGCAATATCGGTGGCACCGAGAGCCACGTCGGCTACGCCTGGGCTGCTAATATGATTGGCTACATGTTCTGCCTGCTCCTGGCAGGCTTGGCACTGGGCCGGCACAACCCAAAAAACACTACACGCACCGCAGTTGCAGTCAACTTTCTATCAGCTTCGGTAATGGGTATTTTGGTTTATGTCATTCTGTCAAAAGGCCTTGTCGGCAATTTATATCTGATTTGGCTTGTAATCGCAGCCGGTACGGTGGCGGGAGGTGCAATGTCACTATTCTGGCCTTTTCTTATGAGCTGGGTATCTGAAGACCTTGAAGGTCGTATCCTGAATCGCCGGCTTGGAACGTACAATGGCATGTGGTCCGCCGCTGCAATGATAGGGCCATTACTCGGTGGTGTCTTTGTTGAAACAAGTACACTGCTTCCTATCGTTTTTACTGCCGGAGGTTTTATAATCTGCTTTCTATCTCTGACCGTCGCAACCGATGGCTCCGTTCAGACAACCTTGTTTCGCGATGTAGAAACCCGCCCGGTGGCCGGCTGTGAGAGTAGAGCTACCTTAGTGCGGTTTCGCTGGATGGCTCGTATAGCTCTATTTAGCTCCTGGGCCTGCCTGGGTGTCACGCGCTCACAGTTCGCACTGCTATTTACGAGCATGGACTTTTCGGAGACATGGTTCGGCATAATAGTCACTATATTCGGCATCTTCAATTTCGCCGTGTTGACAGCCGCCGGCAAAAGTATCTTCTGGCACTTCAAACCTTTATTTTTAATCACCGCTCAGACGCTTCTTCCGCTGTCACTTCTAATGATCATCTTTGGCCGATCGCTTCCAATATTTATCCTGTCTTTTATTATCATGGGCTGTGGTTTTGGCTTTGCTTACAGCTCGCACCTTTACTATGGCTCCTGCGGCAGCAAAAAACGTTCCGTGCAGATGGTTATTCATGAGGCGACAATCTCTATCGGCATCATCGTCGGCTCAGGCGCAGGCGGATACCTCGCAAAGAACATCGGCCTTTATCAGCCTTACTGGTTTGTCCTTACTCTTGTAGCTGTTGGCTTATTTATCCAACTGACTCTGCTTCTGCATAGCAAGCTAACGCAAAAGAGCGGTTCGTGATTCGTAGTTAGTCAATCGTCCATCGCCTATGGTTGTCAAGCCTCGTCTGCCGTTGTTCGGTGTTGTTATTTGACATTCTTGACGGTCGTTCATGTGCAAGCAGCAATCCAATTCTCATCATTGCAAGGAGCCCCTCGGCCAAGCTCAGGATAAAAACTTCACGATGAAGCAATCTTTGATTTGGCATTTTGTATCTTGAACATTCGAATTTAGCTATAGCCACTTCATATATTTCGGACTCGTGCTTTGTAGCACGAGTTTGTTGACGTAGTAAATTTACATGGGTTCAAACCCGTGGCATTCGCCGCAACAGGCTCTGCCTGTCCGCCTTTGGTGGATAACTTCATCTACGGGTCGAAACCCATAGAATTGCGTCGGAATAATTAAAAATACTTAAAAACAGCTAATTTTTGATCAAAACGCACGCATTTTTGGTTAGTTTTCGCTTATTTTTGCTCATTTTTACTACTTTCCGATTTTGCCACTAAGTTGTTGTGTTATAAACAATTATAAAAATTTTTCAAAAATGTCTTAATAACCAAATGTCTAAAGGCACATACAGATATGCAGAATTAGAGGGATATTTCCTGCGGATTTTTGAGGTGGATTATGGATATGCTATATACAAAATAAGCGATGCGCTTCATGAGATTTGTCCCCGAGCGAAGCGAAGGATACTAAACGTTAACGCATGACCCATCGTTTGCCTTTATAGGCTAAACCGAGGTCGGATCTCAGCCTTGGATCGCCTCTCAGGCTGTAGCTGAACTCCAGGGTCTTTCTCAGATAGACTTTGATTGCTCTGCCAGTTTCATCCTTTTGTACCGGATGGTCTATGGCTACTGTCTCATTGCTCAGACCGGCTATAAATACTTGAAAACTCGTGGCTTGCACATCAAAATCGGGCCAAATAATGGCAATATCTTTGGCATTATCTTCGCCTTGAAGAATTTTATTACCAGACTTGTGTAGAGGTTCAAGTAATGGATATTTGCTCTGATGGCGTGTTTTTATCAACTCGAAAACCTCTGGCGAGGTAAATTTGCCGGCTGGTATGATTTGGAAAGTATCTGTCATCAGCTCACATGTGGGGTAGAAGTCGACATCTTGATTTGTATTATTTACCAGCGTTATTATGGTGTACCAGAATCTTCTCGGCGTGCCTTGTACGCCTGGCTGTAACACAATCTGCTGGAGATGCTCGAAGGTTACATCAACCGTCCATTCTCCCGGACCCGGCACGATAGCCGGCTCAGGAGCAGATAAACATATACATGTCACTAAGGACAGAAGCACGCAGGTCCCATAAAACAGACTTTTCATCATGTATCCCTCATAAGTAAATAATAGCTATGTTTTTATGAAACGTTTACTGGCGTTCCAATCAATATTTTACACTAAAACAGCTAAAAAGCCAAGAACATTCTCTCGCGATGACTCATTTTTGAGTTGGCTTTGGCCATAACCGGTACTTTTGGAGTAAGTTAGGCAATTACTAAGGGCTACCGGAAAAAACCTCAAGCATAGGAGCTTGTGTTGACGATACAGAAAGCGTCCGATAAGTTAGGACTTTAGTTTAGGACGGCCGGCTTTACTGTTTATTGTCATTAGCTTGACCAGGTTCCAGCAGTCGGTCTGAAAAGGTGTTGGTGTTTGATTGTTCCACATTTTGATAAAGATGATAACAGTAAAGTGCGCTAAATGTAAAAGAAGGATATTTAGATATTTGAAGATTGGTAAAGGCAAATTATGGCACTGCTGGAAGGACAGAATAATCGAAGATAACTCGATCCGAGAAGAAACTGAGATTAAATGTCGATGCGGTAATTTAGTTGGTATTGATGAGGGAAAATGGATTAAGATGAAACAGCATTCTTTTACACACTCGGGAGTAATAAAGAAATGAACGGATAAAGCATAACTATACTCATTGTAGTGAACATTTGCGACTATTTAAGATAAAATGATGGAAGTATTAGTTGGCTCAGAAAACCCGGTAAAAATAGAGGCAGCCAAGGAAGTTTTCTCAAAATATTTTGGTCGAGTAAAAGTAACTGGGTTTGAGGTTCCCAGTAAGGTTTCTGCCCAGCCTATTGATGAAGAGGCCTTTGAAGGGGCAAAAAATAGAGCCATGGAACTGAAGAAATTGAATGAAAAGAAAAACTTAGGGGCTGATTTTTTTGTTGGAATCGAAGGAGGAATCACAAAACTTTATTCAAAGTGGTTTGCTTCAGGGGTGGGATGTGTAATTGACAATCAAGGAAGGATTGGCTACGGCGTATCGCCTTACTTTGAACTTCCGGAAAGCATTGTTGAGCAGCTTTTCTCAGGCAGTGAATTGGGCAAAGTAATGGAAAAGGTAAGCGGCAAGGATAATATAAGACAAGGAGAAGGAGCGATAGGATTTCTTAGTAAGGCAGTAATGGACAGAAAGACCCTCTATATCCATTGTTTAATAGCTGCTTTGGTTCCCTTCTTAAATAAAGAGTTGTATTTTTAGCTATGCATATTGAGATTATAGGGACTGAGTCGTTGGGGGTTCGCGGGCTTTCCTGCAAAATCGAAACCGAAGAGCGTAAGATATTAATCGACCCGGGAATAGCGTTAGGCTACAACAGGCATGGATTGCTTCCCCACCCTTTTCAAGTAGCAGTAGGAAGAGTGATTCGCAATAAGATTATATCAGCATTAAGAGGTGCTACTGATGTTGTAATTAGTCATTATCATGGCGACCATATTCCTTTGGTTGATGCCAATCCTTATCAACTTAAAGCAGGGGAAATAGCCAATCTACAGCAGGATATTCAATTTTGGGCCAAAGGTTTGACTGGACTTTCCCAGAATATGAAAGTCAGAGCTCATTCTTTATGTGCTGTCTTGAATAAGGACTTGCCCAACGCTGAAGGGATAAGCGATGGACCCATGGCTTTTTCTGGAGCCGTACCTCACGGCCAAGCGAATAACCGTTTTGGACAAGTGATGATGACTAAAATCGAAGATGGAGGACAAGTTTTTGTCCACGCCTCTGATATTCAACTGCTTGATAGAAAAGCTATTTTACAAATATTACAATGGCATCCGGATATAGTGCTTGCTTCCGGACCTCCTTTATATTTACCCTGGCTATCAAATGAGCGGCGCAAGATTGCCTGGCAAAATGCGGTATCTCTGTCCCGAGGAGTAGATACTTTAATTCTCGATCATCATATGACCAGGTGCGAAGAAGGAGTTGTGTGGTTGAAGCGTTTATCTTACGAAACAGGCAAAAGGGTTGTTTGTGCTGCTGATTTTATGAAAAAGCCTCGACTTTTTCTCGAGGCCTGGCGAGGGCAGCTATATAAAGATATGCCCGTGCCAAGAAATTGGCACCGGGATTATGCGCAAGGCAAGGCGGGAGTCGAGCCTTATCGAGAATGGCGAGGCTATAAGGTGTAAAATGGCCAAGAGCAAAAGGTGCAAAAATGAAAGTTACGATTATTTATGATAATGAAGTTTACCCCGTTAGAGAACCGAAGGAAAAAGTCTCTAATGGGCTTTACAAGGAAGGCCTTGTTGCTGATTGGGGATTTTCCTGTCTGGTGGAAGTAGAGAATACCCCGAAAATCCTTTTTGATACCGGAACGAATGGTTCCATACTGCTTTCCAATATGGAAAAACTCAATATCGACCCTGCTTCCATCGATGAGGTCTTTATTTCACATCCGCATTTTGACCATATAGGAGGCCTTTCGGCCTTTCTTAATGTCAGAAGTGATGTGCGAGTTTATGTCCCTGTGTTACTGAGGGGAGTTCGTGGCGCAAAGGAAGTGATTTCTATTAGTGAACCCGTAAAAATCCACGAGAATGTCTTCTCTACTGGCGAACTTGATGGCATAGAGCAGAGTATGGCGGTTAAAACAGGCAAAGGGATAGTTTTAATTGTAGGATGCTCGCATCCAAAGATGGCAGATATTCTCAAAGCAGCTTCGCAATTCGGAAAGGTTTATGCAATAGTTGGCGGCATGCATGGATTCAGTGAGTTCGACTTGTTCAAAGATATGGAACTGATTTGTCCTGCCCATTGTACCGCCTATAAAGCCCAGATAAAGTCGCGCTATCCTGATAAGTACGTTGTGGCAGGAGCAGGTAAAGTGATAGAGATATGAAAAAAATATTTGTGTTAACTTTAATATTTGCTTTTCTGGCCATTCTTGTTGAATCTGTAAACTTAATTCTCCAATTGAACGGTAAGAAACTTACCAAATGGTTCGGCAAGAATGCCTTTAGCATTCACATGATAACTACTGGTATTTTTTGGGCGATTACATTCTGCCTGATAGTTTATCTACAATTCGGGAACCATCCTCTATTTCACAGTAGCATTATCTTAAAATACGCAGGATTAATTTTGCTAATTACCGGCCTCATCATGGCTTTCTGGGCGTTTAAGTTGTTGGGATTGAAAAGAGCACTGTGTCTAAACTTCTTCCAAGAAGAAGTCCCGGTGGTAAGGGAATCTTTGTATAAGTGCATTAAAAATCCACTTGATTATGGTATATGGATGGCGCTTGTTGGCTTTGCCATTTTTACAAGATCTGTTTATAATCTGCTTATTGCTGTCGAATTTATAATCATTATGATACCCCATATAGTCCTGGAGAATAAACCTTTAAATAAAGAAGATGGTGGTAAATTAAAGCAAAACATCACATAATAGCATTTTCAAGGTCGACAATTTGCGTGTTGGGTAACTCTGGCGGCAAGATTTGTAAAAAGAGACTTTAATTGGTTTCGACTCGGGGAAGATTTTGGTACTATCGTGGAATTGGAAGGCTTGGTTACGTAGCCAAGCGTTTAATATGGGAAATCTCAGTTAAGGATAATATTGGCGTAAACAAGTGCCAATCATCAGGATGGTTATGGAGAAGGCAGACATATTGATCGTAGGCGGAAGCGCAGCAGGTATCACGACCGCTATCAGTGCAAGGAGATACTATCCGGACACTAAGATTGTTGTAATTCGTAGAGAGAAGCAGGTACTAATTCCTTGTGGTATCCCATACATCTTCGGTACCGTTGGATCGCCGGATAAGAATCTTATCCCGGATACTGTCCTTACAAAAAATAACGTAGGGCTGACTATAGATGAAGTGGTCTCCATAAATAAAGATATGAGGATAGTGGAGACCGCGAGCGGCAGGACTTTCCAGTATGAAAAAATGGTTCTGGCGACAGGCTCACTACCGTTGGTTCCTGCAATACCGGGAGTTGAGCTGGCTAATGTTTTTACGGTAAGGAAGGATGTGGAGTCCCTTCAAAAGCTTTTGGATGCTTTAGACCAGGCTAAAGACCTTGTTATCGTTGGGGGTGGTTTCATTGGGTTGGAATTTGCTGATGAGTGTAAGAAGCGAGGGATTGCGAATGTAATTGTCGTCGAGCTTTTGCCTCACTGTCTCCTTTTGGCGTGCGACGATGAGATATGCGTTCGAGTGGAGAAGAAGCTATCGGAAAGAGGTATAAAGGTCCTGGTCCATAGAAAGGTGGAATCTATCGCCGGGAACAAAAAAGTAGGTTATGTGGTATTGGATAACGGTCAGAAAATCAAAGCAGATGTGGTTATTTTGGGACTAGGAGTCACTCCAAACATCCAACTTGCCCAGAATGCCAGCTTGGAAGTGGACAAGAAGGAAGGGATATGCGTTGACGAATTTATGAGGACAAGTGACGAGAATATTTTTGCAGTAGGCGACTGTACTCGCAAAAGGTGCTTTTTCACAGGGAGGCCTTCAGTTGTCCGGCTGGCGTCCATAGCGACTATGGAGGCAAGGGTCGCTGGTGCAAATCTCTTTAGACTGCGTCATCGAAGTGAATGCCCGATCGGCGTATTCGGTACTGTGATAGGCGACCTCGCGATTGGATCGGCCGGCATGACTGAGAGAGGGGCAAAGGAAGCAGGATTTGACGTCGTCACTGGAGAAGCTGAAGCGCCGGACAAGCACCCAGCATCGATGCCGGGTACGAGCAACTTAGCAGTGAAGCTGGTTTTTGAAAAGGATACTCGTGTACTACTGGGCGGTCAGGTCCATGGCAGTATGACAGCTGGTAAGGTAGCGAATTTCATTGGAGCTCTTATACAGAAAAGGATGAGAGCAGACGAGATAATCACATTTCAGGTGGGCACGCATCCCATGCTTACCGCCTCGCCTATATCTCACCAGGTTGAGAACGCCGCCGAGATTGCTCTAACAAAGCTGTAAAAGAAGTTTAGAGGTTGATGAGGCCCTAAATGGGGGGGGTAATCCGGGTTAACTACGATGGTATCATATACATCGCCATACGAGATACCAATGTTACTATCAAATTAAAATACATAGAATCAATTCTAATAGTCTCTGGTCTGTTTTAAAAATCGGAAAGGTTGAAATTATATGTCTGAGGAGCATGTCCCTGCTGATTACACTGAGATGGACCTTTTAGAGGCAAAGCGTTTTGATAAAAAGGTCAAAGAAAACTTTATGCCAGCGATTATCTCTACGGTTAAACAAATCATTGAGGATTATGGTGTTTTGCAGGGTGTATGTGTGGATGTTGGATGTGGAACGGCTGTTTTTGCAATTGAGTTATGCGGATATTCCAAGCTGAAGATATATGCGTTGGAAAAGGAAAAAGCAATAAACGAAGTAGCACGCCTGAATATTGAAAAAGAGCAATTGACAGGTAGGATAATCCCCGTATTAGGTGATGCTCATGACTTGCCTTTTGAGGACGAATTTGCCGATTTCGTAATCAGCAGAGGTTCATATCATTGTTGGAAGGATAAGGTACGGGTATTTAAAGAAATTTATAGAGTGTTAAAGAAGGGAGGCATTGGTTTTGTCGGCGGCGGATTTGGGCGATATGTCACTGAGGAAGATTTAAACAGAATGAATTCTCTAAGAGACCGTTCTCTGAAAGAGGGTGCAAAGACTTACAGTTTGCCTGATAAATTAAGAGAGATTATATATAAAGCAGGTATATCTAATTTCCGTATAATGTATGATAAAGCAGGTCTTTGGGCAGAAATAAGGAAATAGGAAAAATGCAATTGTATAAGCTAAAAAGCGTAATTTTGGTCTCGATATTTGCCACATTATTCATACTTTCGGCAAATGTAATGTCCCGGGAGAAAGCGGCTGAACCCAATTCAGACAGCAATGATTTAACGCTCACCATAATTTATGATAATAATCCTTATGAAAAAAACTTGGAGACCAGATGGGGTTTTTCTTGCTACGTAAAGGGGACAAAGAAGACCATTCTTTTTGATGTTGGTGGTGAGAGTTCTGTACTTCTTGCGAATATGAGGAAGCTGGGAATTGACCCTAAGACGGTAGATGTAATAATGCTTTCTCACGTTCACTACGACCATATCGGCGGATTAAGCGATTTTTTGAGGGTTAATCCCGAGCTTACCGTCTATATGCCCAGATCTCTGCCGCGAAGTGTTAAAAATATAGTCGAGAAGGCTGGCGCAAAATTGGTTGAGGTTCACAAACCTATAAAAATTTGTGAAGATGTTTATTCTACAGGCCAGTTAGGGATCTTTATAAAAGAGCAATCGCTTATAATAAAAACATCCAAGGGATTGGTGGTGATTACAGGTTGTGCTCATCCAGGGATTGCGAATATAGTTAAAAAGGCAAAGGAGATGCTCAAAAGCGATGTGTATTTAGCACTGGGAGGCTTTCATTTGTGCTGGATGAGTAGCTGGCAGATAAAGGGGATTGTCAATGGACTAAAAGAGCAAAAGGTCAAGAGAGTGGCTCCTTGTCATTGTTCAGGCGACCTTGCCAGAAAACACTTTGAAAAGACTTACGGAAAAGACTTTGTCCTTTCGGGGGCAGGGAAAAAGATAACCATAAAAGATGCTTTCTAATGCTTTGAGATTACTAATAGCCGGCTTTACAATGGGATGGGGGCCATGCCTGACTTATACCGCTCCACTGCTTTTGCCTTATATTGGGGGCACAAAGACAAATTGGCAGGATGGTTTAAGAGTTGGGTTGGTTTTTTCAATCGGAAGGCTTTTGGCACTTGCCATTCTGGGTGGTCTTGCAACCATAGCCTTCAGTTTCATTAATCAATTTTTTCCGCCTCAAAGGTCCGGCTGGCTCTATTTAGTTTCAGCCGGCTTTATGATAACAATAGGCATTCTTATCATTCTGGGCAAAGGGTTTAAGATAGGCTTTGGAAAGAGTACCTTAGATAAAGGTGCTACAAGCATATTCTTATTTGGTTTTTTGATGGGCATTGCTCCTTGCGTCCCTTATGTGGCAATTCTTACCTATATCGCCTGCGTTGCAGAAAACGCCGTTTTATTAGGTATATTGTATGCAGCAGTGTTTGCCGCAGGTACAGCGATTGCCCCTATAGTATTGGGGACTTTAATGGGCATCATCCCAGGAAAATTATTTAAGCCAGCCAAATTACTCAGACCTTTTCAGGTCATTTGCGGAGTGCTTCTTATCCTTTTTGGTTCTCAGCTTACCTATTACGTTTTGATACTGATCATTTAAAAAACCACTGGCTGTCTCTTAGAGAAAAGGGTTATCTTGCAACTTGGACAACAATTCAAAATGTGTTATAAAGTAAACCAAGCCATATGCTTAACGGCTGAAAATGTATTTGGAAAACTGTATTGACACAGAAAGGGTCAATTAAAATGATAAAAGTTGAAAGAAAAAACGGTGAAGAGTTCGAGGTTACCGTAAGTGAGCAGGATTCAAGTACAGTTCATACAGTTACTTTGGACAGTGATTACTATCAAGCTCTGACAGAAGAAAGGGTGGCAAAAGAAGATTTTATAAAAAAGTGCTTCGAGTTCCTGTTGGAACGAGAAAGCAAAGAATCCATACTTTCAAGCTTTAACGTGAGGATCATCAATAAATACTTTCCGGAGTTTGAGGAACAGATCAAAACCAGAACTGATTGAGCTGGGCTCGATTTCTCCTGCCACGATTTTCCTGATAATCAGATTCGTCTTCAGGTCTTTGCATTAGCTTACAACCTTGGTGATTTTTTGAGACGTTTGGGATATTGGATGACTCTGAGCGCACGACTTGTGAAAAGAGACTTCAATTGGTTACAATTCGAAGGAGATTTTAATATTATTATGGAATTGCAAGGCTTGGTTGCGTAGCCAAGCGTTTAATGTGGTAAATGTCTGTAAATGCAGATTAACCAAAAAAAATATTGAGCGAGTCTGAATCAGTATGGCTTCTATGCAAGATGCTCGAGAAATAAAACCCCATTCATATCAGCAAAGGAACATGTTGGCCGGCATTATTCACGGCGTTTTTTTCAACATGGCGCAAGCTTTTGCGGAGCCTTTTGCCCTGCTTCCTCTTTTCCTGTCCGGCTTTACATCATCAAAGTTAATCATCGGTTTGGCAGTGGGATTAATGCAGGCTGCTGCGGTACTGCCGCAATTGCTGACATCCCGCTTCTTACGGCGTCGTCCGCATACAGCAAGACCATTAATGCTCGCAGGAATCTGGACGCGATGCAGCGTATGGGGAATATTAGGCGTTTTTGCTCTTATGAGCTCTGGACAGAGTGTTTCGCTTCTTTGGGTATCCATCATACTTATAAGTTTATACTCCTTTGCCGGCGGCATAGCTGTACTTCCTTTCAACCGAATCATAAGTGAAACAATTCAACCGGAAAAAAGGAGCAGTTTTTTTGGATGGCGTCTGTTTTTCGGCGGCTTTATGGCTATGATGGCCGGTTATTTTGTTAAACTTGTACTCGGGAACGACAAGATAGTTTGGCCGAAAAATTTTGGTCTTCTCTTCCTGCTCTCTTTTGTGACACTGATTGTTGCCTATGCAGCTATGTCCATGTTCAAATTTCCAAGTGATTCACCAGGCAAATCTACAAATGTTATGCCTTCACTTTGGCATGAATGCTTAAAAGTTTTCAAAACCTACCCTGTGCTAAAGAGATTGATTATAATTGAGCTTTTGACATCTAAACTCGCACTTTTTATGCCTTTTCTGACGCTTTATACAACGCAAAGTCAACATATCCCGCTGAAATGGGTGGGAATTTTTATAGTCTGCATGAAATTGGGAACTATGTTGAGCAATCTGTTGTGGATGCCCATCGGAAATAAAATCGGCACCAGAATCCTTATCCATGCAGGCATAATAACAGCGATTATAGCGCTCGTGCTGACCATTTTTGCACAGAATGTATTCCTTTTTTCACTGGCTTTCTTTGTTACAGGTTTCGCTTCCAGCGCGCTTATGCTTGGCTACAATGGATACATATTGGAAATCGGATCTGTTGAAATACGCGTACTGTTGGTGGCAATCAAAGGCACCATGCTTCTGCCGCTTTATTTTATGCCCCTGCTCGGTGGCTGGATTGCTGACACGATGGGATATTTCTGGTTATTAGTATTAGGGCTGGTGCTCTTTTCCCTATCTTTGCTCTTGGCATTGACCCTATGCGAACCCCGCAATGGAGATAAAGCATGCGGACCATGCACTATTAACGAGTTTGCATGATCTATATTTTATTTAACAGCTTGTTTTTGTAACTATTTAACAGCAAAGCTATCACAAAAACAACGACGAAGAAAGTTGCCGGAATTTGAACAGCAGATCAAAACCCAAATGGATTGAATAGGTGAATTCAGTTAGACACGGGCCGCTTTCTAACTGCAAGAAGTTATTGGGCAATAGTTTCAGTCTTTCAATTCCTTTAGACCAGTGTAGTCGTCAAATCTACGGCTTATTTGCTGGTCCAATTCAGCTATAACTACTTCGGCTGTGCTAAATACGCGGGCCTTGGTCAGATGGCCTCCTATGGCATGATTTTCATCGGATAGCATGATATGAATATGAAGTGCGAATTCATTCTGGTATGTTGCGACAGTTCCCTGAGCGCAAACAATCTCCAGTGGTCCCTGAAAGTCTTCGGTTTCATACCTGCCAGGCAGCTCCTTTAGAAATCCCAGCTTGACCGACCGCAGAGAGCCGATAATGCCTGTAACTACGGCGGAAGTTATGTGTTCTGATTCGCAGTACTGTGTTATAGACCGAACGAGTTCCTCGTCAGGCTTAACTCTAAATACGTGGATTTGGCTTATTTTCATACAGCCCGGCTCCTCTTTTAGTTCTTCGTCAAATTCAGGAAATGTCCAATTTCGACTGAAGCATTACGTTTCATCCGGTTCTGTTGCTTTTATAAATCTTTAGTCCGGAATTTTATCCACCGTTTCATACTTTGCCAGAAGGTCTTCCTCGGTAAGCAGAATATAAGATTCTGCTTCTATCTTTACCTCTGTTCCTGCAAAGTCTTTATAGATTACTTGGTCACCAACCACAACTTGATCAGTCGCATCCTCTGCTACCGCAATGATCTCACCTTCCTGAAGCTTTTCCTTCGCAGTATCAGGAAGATATATGCCGCCGGGTGTTTTCTCTTTAGCCTCAGAGGGTTTCACCACAATCCTTCCATTAACCGGTTGTAATTTCATATTATCGCCTCCTATCTAATTTGAAACAAGTTTATCAATCTTTGCCTGATCAAAACCCACTACTAAATGCCCATCAATAAAAATCTGAGGCACAGCCATCCGGCCGGTGCGTTGAACTAACCTTTCGGCTGCATGCGGGTCACGGGATATGTCTATATCCCTAAATCCAATTCCCTGACGTCGTAAGTAGTTTTTTGCGGCTCCACACGCAGGACAGCTTGCTCCGCTATATACAATCACACGATGAGAAATAGTCTTTTTGCCTTTTTTAAGCCGTGAAGGGGCTGCCCCAGACAGGACGCGGGCATAAAACTGGGCGCTTTCAACTCCCTCAATCCGGCGGATTACTTTATCTTTCTCCAATGCCAAAACTGTGGGCACACTTTCAACTGAAAATTGTTTATGTACTCCTTTTGCTTTTTCTACATCGAGTTTAAGATCGTATGAATTTTTATGTAATCAATTCGGCAGGCGAATTCAACCTTTAATGTTTTGATACGTGCTATGCATTAAGAAGAAGGGGGAAACAGCCCGTATTGGGCTGTCCACCCCAATAAAAATAGCACCGCCAGGTTTTAATACCCCCCCCATAGGGCTTCGGCTCTCTCGCTTTCAACAAATAAGTAGTTCCTGGGATAGAAGATTGCCAGATTTTTTTTCTTTGGTGTGACAACGTTATGTCACATCTCGCAAAAAAAATTTATAAGCAGCAGAAATCGGCAGTGAAACAACAACCGTCGCCGCGGCGGCGACGGCTAAACAAAATCTTTAGCACCGCAATTCACCCGCCTTTGCGTAGCCGCCTGCCTGCGCATAGCCGCTTCGGCGAAGGCAGGCTTCGGCGGAGCGAGGCTGCGGAGTTTTGTTTTGGACCAAGGATTGCAAATTGATATTAAGGTAGTTTGGATTTATAATCGGCTACAAAGTTTGAAGAATCCGCCGCTGGTGGACCGGATTTGTGCGGGTAAAATGCAAAACAAGGTAAAAATATATACTGTTAGCCAGGTCAATTCTCTGATCAAAGAGATTCTGGAGAACAACTTGCCGGGACGGTTAACTATTACCGGCGAGATAACGGACTTCAAACACCATCACAGCGGGCACTGTTACTTCTTGTTAAAAGACGAATCCTCGCAATTACCCTGTGTTATGTGGAAAAGTAACTTCATCAAAGTTAAATTCAAGCCGGAAAATGGATTAGCGGTGATTGCACAAGGCTACATCGATGTCTATCCGCCGCATGGTAAATATCAATTCTACGTTGAGTCGATGATTCCAGCCGGTATTGGGGCATTGCAGTTGGCATTTGAGCAAATGGTTAAAAAGCTAAGAGCCGAAGGGCTTTTTGATGACATTCATAAAAAACCAATTCCGACATATCCGGAAAGGATAGGAATATTGACCAGCGAATCAGGAGCAGCACTACATGACATCACCGATAGCATTCATAATCGGTGGCCATGTGTTAAATTATTTCTTTATCCGGTGCCGGTACAAGGTAAAGGAGCAGCAGAGCAAATCGCAGCAGCAATCAGAGACATAAACGGGCGTAACGAAAGGATCAAACTCAATGTTTTAATCGTTGGTCGGGGCGGCGGTTCGTTGGAGGATTTGTGGGCCTTCAACGAGGAAGTGGTGGCAAGAGCTATTTTTGAGTCAAAAATTCCTATGATAAGTGCGGTTGGCCACGAGGTTGATACTACCATTGCGGATTTGGTTGCTGATAGGAGAGCCTCGACGCCGACAAAGGCAGGTGTGGAGGCAGTGCCTGACATACGTGATGTGCTGGCGACGCTTTCTAACAGGCAGCGTATATTGAATAACGACATAAAACGTCGGCTGGAACTTGCACAGCAAAACCTCAAGACTATTCTGGCAAGTGCTGTATTTAGAAATTCGCTTTTACCTATCCGCAATAGAGAACAGCAGCTTGATGAGCTAGTAGGTTATCTCACCGAGGCAACAAAGGAGCTTTTGACAATAGCTCGTGAAAATCTGCACGCCGCATACGAGCAGATCGTAAAGCTCGAGCCTCATCGGTTAATGGCAAAAAAAACGGTTGAGCTAAATGAGCTTCGCAGCCGGTCAATCGCTGCTGTTGTTGCTGTCGTGAGCAGCCGACGGATGCGGCTGACAGCACAGGAGAACCGCCTAGCCGGCTTAAACCCAAAATCGGTTTTGCGGCGAGGTTACAGTATTACCAAGGCTAAAGAGACGGGTTAATTAGTGAGGACTTCACAGGATATTGAGGTGGGCGATTTCTTGATTACTGAGCTTGCGGAAGAAAAACTGGTTGAAAGCAAGGTAACGAGGAAATCAGAAGACAGGAGTCAGAAGCATGCCCTGAGCGAAGTCGAAGGGACATAGGACGGATTGATGGATAAGCTCGAGTTTGGTAAAATTCAGTTAGCTGTTCTGAGGGAAACATCGGCGAGAAAAATCGAAATTGAATTTCTAGCTGAAAGAGTGAAAATGTTACAGAGATTGACTAAAAAGATTTGCGTAACGAGAATCGAATCATTTGTATAGATAGGATAAGACAATGGCATCAAATATTAGCAATAGCGTTCTTAACTGGTATGTTGACACCGAAGATATGCTTCGAGACGTATTGCAATATATTCCCTACTGCTCAGAACATAAAAGCGTTTGGTCACCTAAGCTTGTAACAATCCTACATGAAGTATGTGGTCAACTCGATTCTCTATGGTTTTATGAAGCAAAAAAATCTAGGTTTGTGCCAGATGATAGACTAGACATTGCAAATTATTTTGAATATTACGGAGAATGGATGGCTCCCAAATGGGTGGTTTTTTGGGGTGAAGAACCCGAACAAATTCAGCCTTTTAAGGCTTGGGATGGCTTGCCGAAGGCTTCATACAAGAGAGATCTATGGAAGAAGGCATTTACGCCAGAATGGTGGCAAGCATACCAAAATGTCAAACATAATCGTCTGATAAATATAAATATGGCAACATTAGAGTATGCCGTTCATGCGGTTGCGGCCCTTTTTTTAGCTATTATTAGAAGTGAAGATTGTAGGGATGGAATAGCACAGTTAGGTTGGCTGTCTGATAATGGTACTACAAATGGAAATCCACAGGCTTGGTTGAGTAAAGACACCCCGGCTACGAAACGAAAGGCTATTGCAGTAGAATCTAAATTATTCGGATATGCTGTTGGTTGGTCTAAGGAAACTATAAAAAGAAAAAGTATCTGGACTGGATGTGCTAGCCACAGATTTCGACAATGGTTCAATCAATATGAATCAGCCGGAGATGATGAAAAGACATAATTCACTGTCCTAAGGACTCCATAGGAGAAACGCGAGAAATTGAACGAATATTGAAGAAGCAACGGGAACTTCTTATAAAGAAATAAAGAAGTCTGTCCTTCGGAGTTTTATACAGACTTTATAATTATTGTTGGACTAAGCAAAAATTGAGAGGTATATCTTTCATGAGCAGGAAAAAACCAGATATATATGAACAAGAAAAACAGAGGCGTTGGGAGGCATATCATCGGTCGCCTCTCTTAAAAGAAAAGTATCCCAAAGTTACAGATTTAATGGTTAAAATGAGTTTTAAGGATTATGACGGGGGAAGTAATCCCGAACCAAGACAAGAGAAATACTCTCCAGAAAGCAAAGCGTTTTTCAAGATTGCTTGTCCTCATCGTGAATGTGTTTCTGGAGGTTTTGATTTATCATCAGCTATCGATAAATTAGTTACCTCTCGCTTGGGTAAGCTGGATGGCACTATTACCTGTCAAGGATGGCAAGACAAAGAAAGAATAAACAAGCATCGCTGTTTTCTAGAGCTTAATTACGCAATTTCCGCAAAATATAAAAACGACAGCTAACCCTCTTGGTTAAACCCCCGTAGCACCCTTGTCCGGTGTATCCTTGGCGAAGACGGATGAGCGGGATTAAACGGTAATGGCAAATTAAGATTGCCACGCATTCGGCTTCGCTCAGGGTAAACTTTTGGGCCTCGCAATGACATCTATAATCCGTTATTTCTCTGTGTTCTCGGTGGCAAAGAATCAGTGTAAATCCGCGCAATCCGCGGTTAAAATCTCGGTGTTCTCTGTGGCTATACAATTTTTAAACCTCATTGTTGCTTCCGGAGCAAATTTATAATAAATTAATTCAGAGAAATCTGTGGCTAAAAAAGGAAAAGATATGGCTAAAGGCAAAAATCAAGATGATATAAGTAAGTTGAGCTTTGAACAGGCAATCAAGGAGCTTACTTCCATCGTGGAAAAGATTGAGCAGGGCGAAATCCCATTGCAGGATAGTCTCACTCAGTATGAAAAAGGTATGGCTCTAATTAAGCACTGCCGAACAATTTTGCAAAAAGCGGAGCAACGGATTGAGAAAATATCCGCAGAGGGGAAGGCAGAAGACGGATGACAGACAACAGACGACAGATGACGAATGACAGAAGTCGGAAGACAGAAATCAGAGCCGCAACCGTAAGGGAGCGGTAATCTCGTAGAATATAAAGAACAGAAGTCGGAAGACAGAATATCGACATACGCAATACGATTTGCGAGCGTGGCGGAATTGGCAGACGCGCAAGGTTTAGGTCCTTGTGTCCTTTGGGACGTGGAGGTTCGAGTCCTCTCGCTCGCAGTTTTAATCATTCTGTAAATTGCAAGGAGGCAATTTAATGATTGAGAAATATTTTCAACTCAAGGAAAGAAAAACAAATCTCCGAATCGAATTCATAGCAGGTCTGACAACATTTCTGACGATGGCTTACATTATCGCTGTCAATCCAGCTATTTTAAGTGCAGCCGGGATGGACAAAGAAGCGCTCATAGTCGTCACCTGCATAATGAGCGCTGTAGCCACCCTCACTGTAGGATTTCTGGCAAATGCTCCGATAGCTATGGCGCCGGGGCTGGGGCTTAATTCGATTTTTGCCTATTTGGTTGTCTCAGAAAAAATGAATTGGCCTACCGCTCTGGGCGTTGTGTTTATAGCGGGTCTGTTTTTTTTTACATTGACTGTGCTGGGTCTGAGAAGAAGGATTGTTGAAGCTATTCCCACTTCTCTAATATCGGCTATAGGAGTCGGCATAGGATTATTTATTACCTTCATTGGTTTGCAGGATTTGGGCATCATAGTTAGTGACGAGAATACGTTGGTTTCTGCAGGGCCGATGACGCCAACAGTTCTGATAGGTCTTTTAGGACTGCTTGTGATGGTTTACATGGAGATAAGAAAGGTAACAGGTTCGCTCTTAGTTGGTATTGTCGTCGCCACTATTGCAGCTATCCTTTTTAAGAGAATAGGCTTGCCCGAGCAATATATATCTTCAAGCCTTGATGTTAGTCCCATAGCCTTTAAGCTGAATATAATTGGAGCTTTGAAGTGGGGCTTTTTCGGAAGTATCTTTACGTTTATGTTTATAGACATGTTTGACAGCATAGGGACGCTCGTGGCTTGCTGCCATAAGGCGGAAATGGCTGACGAGAAAGGCAGAATAAAAAGACTGGACAGGTTATTGGGCATCGATGCTGCCGCCACAATGGCAGGTGCGGTGCTGGGAACGTCACCTACTACAGCCTTTGCCGAATCGGCGGCGGGTATCGAGCAAGGTGGGCGAACGGGATTGACATCAATAGTTACAGGAATTTTATTTCTGCTCGCGCTGGTCTTTGTGCCGGTGGTAAAAACAGTGCCAAAATATGCAGCGGCGCCGGCCCTTATTATGGTCGGGCTTTTTATGGCCAAAGAAGTAAAAAAAATAAATTTTTCCAACCTCGAAGAAGCATTCCCCGCATTTATCATAATGGTGATGATTGCTTTAAGTTATAGTATCAGTACGGGATTGGCCTTTGGATTTGTCTCATATAGTCTTATAAAAATAATCTTGGGAAAGGCAAAAGAAATAAAAGCGGCGATGTGGATTATTGCGATTTTGTCTATGCTGTTTTTAACGCTTGACCGGTTGCAGGATTTAATCGTGTACTTAACAGGCCAAGCATAATTGTCGAGTCTTGCATAACAGTTCAAATTGTTACAGAGAATATAGAGAAGAGTTTAGGAAAAAATACGATGGCTCATAAGGGTCTTTGGCAACAGCTTAATAAGCTCGACCGAGAGGAAACTTCTAATAGAGCAAAGTGCAAATATCTACGCGACCCAGAGCGTTACGTTGTCACTATGTTGGAAGCTGAGTATGTGGTGAATCCACAGGATAGAGAAATTGTTTCTGTCCGACCGGATTTGCCACCGCAATCGGCTGGATTTCTCCAACAACTTTGCCTTTTAGCATATTTGATAAATGCTCAGGATTTGCCGCTGGCTAATAAACTTGTCCGAGGAGAGGCTCTACCAGGTGGACAGTTTTTCTTCAGAGGCATGCATAGTCTTCCTACCGAAAAATTAGAAAAAGCTTTCGGCGAACGTACCGAAGCTTTGCACCGAATTGCGAAAAGGTTCAACGCAAAAAAATGTGAATTTGGTGATGATTCTGTCCAGTTTAATATATTGTCTCGCATACCTTTGACTATAATAATCTGGAGACGCGATGAGGAGTTCGACGCCAGAGCGTCAATGCTCTTCGACCAAACTGCCGCTTCTCACCTGCCTTTAGATGCATTGTGGACAGCGGTCAATCTGGCTGTTGAGGCATTAGTCAGAACTGCCAGAGCCGGTATCTAAACCGTATGCCGGAGGCAGGGTCGATGATTCGGGAAGATTATGCTTTTATGGAACCCGTTAAAGAGGTGAACCTGTTCTGTAGGTGTGCGTATAAAGAGTAAAACCGCCTTGATAATAAGTAAATGGTATAGGGTAGTTGTTGACAACATGAGGGAAAAAGCTTTAGGATACCATATCTTCAGTTTTGTTTGATTCTTTCCTGTTTAGTTTTGGGATTTTACACAGCTAAGTAAGTATGCTGTAACTATATCGATAATGCAGGGTCTAAAAATAGCCATTGGCGGAAAAGGAGGCGTGGGCAAGACTACAGTTTGTGCTGGTCTCGCACAACTATTTGCTAAGAGTGGCTTTGATGTTCTAGCCATCGACGCTGATCCAAATGCCAATCTTGCTTCTGCTTTTGGTATTCCTGCCGAGACAAGTCCGGTACCGCTTATCAAGATGAAGGAGCTAATCGCTGAGCGTACCGGCGCTTCAAAAGACGCTGTCGGGGTGTATTTTAGATTAAATCCTAAAGTAAACGATTTGCCTCAGCAGCATTGGCTTGATGTTGCCTGCTCTGAGCGACCTGTGGTGAGCGAACCTGTCTTGAGCGTAGTCGAAAGAGTCGAACCAAGTCGAAGGGATGGCTTAAAGCTTTTAGTCTTAGGGGCTATTACCCAGGCGGGCGCCGGTTGCGCTTGTCCGGAGGGAGCGTTCTTAAAAGCCCTGCTCACACATACTATATTACAAAGGCGAGAGCTTGTCTTGGTTGATTTAGCTGCCGGTGTTGAGTTTATGGGAAGAGCGAGCGTCCAGGGCATTGATGCGTTGGTGCTTGTTGTTGAGCCGGGCGGCAGGAGTATTGAAACCGCTAACAATCTGGCGAAAATGGCCAGAGAGCTGGGCATAAAAAATGTCACAGCTATCGCAAACAAAATCACCGAGCGTTCGCAGGAAGATTTAATAAGGTCCGAATTGAAAGATGTTGCTTTGCTGGGAGTTCTTCCTTATAGTCCGTCGGTGCAGCAGGCCGACCTGCAGCGGGCCTCAGTTATGAAAGCCGATGCGCAATTTGTGGAGCAGCTGCAAAAGGCCAAGAACGCGTTAACCGATTTGATCGGTTTAGGCGTCTGTTCTGAAGTCGATGGATAGATTATTTTCCTGATTTTTTGGAGACGAAGATGACTAAGGTCATAATGGTGGATATTGAACGATGCTTAGCTTGTAAGAGTTGTGAGATAGCATGCGCCTTGGCGCACTCACAGGCAAAGGTTCTTGAAGATGCAATTGCGGAGTCGCCCAGGCCGCGTAAAAGAGTAACGATTGAGGCTGCCGGTGAGTTCGCAGTGCCCATCCAGTGCAGACACTGTGAGGCACCGCCCTGCATCGAGATTTGCCCAACCGGAGCCATCCAGCGACAAAATGAGGAAAGTCCTGTTGTGGTTGATAAGGATTTGTGTATCGGATGCAAGTTATGTATTCTTATCTGTCCTTTCGGTGTGCTGCAAATCGGTCCGAAAGGACGAGCTATTATTAAATGTGATATGTGTATAGAGCGGATGGAAGAAGGACAGCAGCCAGCTTGTGTTGAGGCCTGTCCAACAAAAGCGCTGCGATTAGTTTCAGTCCAAGAGGTTACAAAGTCAAAACGCAGGTCAGCGGTAAAACAGCTCATCAAAGAAGTCGAGAAGAAGGAAAGTGGAGCCCCACGGGCGTAGCCCGTGGCACCTCCATCTTCGGCGTAATCCGCCGAAGCACATCCACCTACGCTAAAGCTATGGTGGATACCCGCTCGCATTCATCCATCCCTGCTCTTGCTTGGCAAGAAGCTGCAGGGGTGGTTTTCTGCGAAGGCGGATAAAAGCAAGGACAAATAGTCGATGACAAAAGTTGTTGTGATTGGTGGCAGTTCTACAGGGATGATGGCCGCGATAGCCGCTGCCCGGCAAAACCCAAATGCAGCGGTAACGGTAGTAACTCAGGACAGCATACCCTATCGCAGGCCTGCCATACCAGCGTTGATCGTAGGTTATATAAACGGGCCGGCAGATGCAAAAATCTTCTCCGCCGAGGCGTTAGCACGGTACAATGTTAAATTGATTTATCCCGCTGAAGCTACGAATATCGATCCGGAAAGCAAAATCATCTCCATTTTATCCAACGGTAAAGAAGAAAAACTATCCTACGATGCTATGGTGATTGCAACCGGAGCTTATCCTTTGATACCCAAAATTCCCGGCTCTGATAAAAGAGGCGTTTGCACCTTTACCACCTTTGAAGCGGCTGCTGAAATTATAGAGACAGCAAAAAACGCAAACTCTGCAGTGGTAATAGGAGCTGGTTTTATTGCCCTGGAAATTGCTGAGGCATTGATGCACAAAGGCCTGGATGTTTACTTCAACGTCCGCTCCAGGATTCTTAGAAGGCAGCTTGAGCCGGAAGTTTCAGAGTTTCTCACCAAAAAGTTTGAACAAAAGGGCTTGAAAATGCTCACCGGTGAGGCAATCTCTGAAATCGGTGGAGCCGACAGCGTTGAATATGTTATGCACAAAGGTATGAAAATAGCTACAAATCTCGTGATAATGGGTGCGGGAGTAAGGCCGAATGTGGCTCTTGCCGAAAAGTGCGGTATCAAGCTGGGTACAACTGGTGCTATAAAAGTGGGAAACTACTTCGAAACCTCGGTCAGGGATATATACGCAGGGGGGGACTGCGCGGAAAGTCCGGATTTGGATACGGGTAGATTTATATACATACCGGTAGGAAGTATAGGGGCCTGTGCAGGGAAAATAGCAGGTGCAAATGCAGCAGGGGCAAATCAAAAAACCGATGGCTTCCTGCGTGCCCAGGCCGACCAGATTCTCGGATTGCAGATCTTCAGCATAGGACACAGCATAACCACTGCTGGAGAACTTGGTTTGAAGGTTAGGATGCATGATTTAGGCGCTGCTCAATCAGCAATAAAAAACAGAGGAGCGGGTCCGTTTGAGGCGGCTAAAATTCTAACTGATTCCGACGACAGAATTGTGGGGGCTCAACTTGTAGCCGGCAAGCACGGCTCGCAGTTTGCCTGGCAGCTATACAAAGCAGTGCTTGAGACGGAAGACAGAAAAGAATTTTTACAGCGGTTTAATTCACCTCGGATGAGATTGGCCGAGGCCTTGGTGCACGCCATAAAGTCAACGGTTGCAGTTGAAACCGTAGGGCCACAGAAGGCTTTAACATTAGTTGATGCAGTTGACCGGGAAAATTCAAATTCGTAAAGTGAGAAATTGTTATGGATCCAAAACAACGTAGTAGCGATAAAGCAGCCCAAGAGATGCTCAAGCTGATGGATAAAGCAGACATAGAAAATGCCTGGGATAGATTTGAGCAGCAGGAGCCTCAATGCGGTTTCGGCAAACTTGGGATATGCTGTCGAAATTGTGCTATGGGGCCGTGTCGGATCGACCCATTTGAGGATGGGCCACAAGCTGGTGTATGTGGTGCCACCGCTGATACGATTGCGGCGAGAAATCTCTTGCGAATGATTGCCGGAGGTGCCGCGGCGCATTCCGACCACGGCCGGGACATTGCGCACACCTTCAAGATGGCAGCAGAGAGTGACACTTGTGATTATATGATCAAGGATGAACTGAAGTTGAGAGAAGTCGCGGCCAGATTCGGCATCGCTGTTGAAGGCAGGGATACGAAGGAGATCGGCAGAGGTTTGGCTGATGCTGTGCTGGCTGAATTCGGAAAGTCGGACGGAACACTCGTTGGCGCGGCAGCTTATGCCCCGCCGGCCAGGCAGAAGGTCTGGCAGCAGTTTGGCGTAACGCCTCGTGCGGTGGACCGTGAAATCGTTGAGATTATGCACAGAACACATATAGGTGTTGGTTCAGATTTCAAAAATCTCATGAAGCAGGGTATTAGAGCGTCTTTGTCCGACGGATGGGGCGGCTCACTTATCGCAACGGAGCTTTCGGATATTTTATTCGGTAGCCCGTGGCCGATTCGGTTTGTCGCCAATCTCGGCGTTCTTGAAGCCAAAAAGGTCAATATCATTGTGCACGGCCACGAACCGACCTTGTCGGATATAGTCGTAGCGGTCTCGCAGGAACCTGAATTGTTGAAAATGGCCGAAGATAAAGGTGCCGAGGGTATTAACATTGCTGGTATGTGTTGCACAGCTAACGAGATATTGATGCGTCACGGCATACCCATTGCCGGCAACTTTCTACAGCAGGAACTGGCGGTGATGACCGGCGCGGTGGAAGTTATGCTGGTGGACGTCCAGTGCATTATGCCTGCACTGGGTTCGCTGTCCGGCTGCTTCCATACCAAGCTGATTACCACTTCGCCCAAATGCAAAATCGCTGGGGCGGAACATATTGAATTCCACGAGGACAGGGCAGCGGAGATTGCGCGGCAAATCATCAAAATCGCCATTGAGAATTTTCCGAACAGGAGGGGTAAGATACAGATTCCGAAAGTAACCCAGCGTGGCATTGCCGGCTTTACTACGGAGAACATTTCTTACCATCTTGGTGGCCGATTTCGCGCCAGTTACCGTCCATTAAATGACAATATTATAAATGGGCGGATTCGCGGTGCAGCCGGTGTTGTTGGCTGTAATAACCCGAAGCAGGTGCACGATTACGGCCATCTGACATTGATAAAAGAGCTACTCAAAAATGATATTTTAGTTGTAAGCACAGGTTGTAGTGCCGTTGCGGCAGGCAAAGCGGGACTTATGAGGCCTGATGCAGCAGCAAAGTATTGCGGAAAAGGGCTGCTTGAGGTCTGTGAAGCGGTGGGTATACCACCGGTGCTGCACGTTGGCTCTTGCGTGGATAACAGCAGGATTTTGACGATTCTTTCAAACATGGTTGCTGAAGGTGGACTTGGCGAGGATATTTCAGAACTGCCGGTCGCTGGTGCCGCTCCTGAATGGATGTCGGAAAAAGCTGTTTCAATCGGGATGTATTTCGTGGCTTCAGGTGTTTTTACCGTTATAGCTGAGCCGCTACCTGTTCTTGGTGCTCCGAATTTGACACGTTATTTGACCGACGAAATTGAAAAGGATATAGGCGGCAAATGGGCCTTTGAGCGAGACCCAATCAAGGCCGCTGGTATGATGATTGAGCATATTGAGAGCAAACGCGATGCCCTGGGAATCAACGTAGAGAAAGAGCGCAAACTCTATGATATGGAAGAACGTCGGGTACTGGCAGTAGAATGATTAATAAAATTCAAAATTGGACATTCAGACTTCTACAAAATAATGAAGGATTAATCTATGTCAAAGATTATTGCATCAGCAGCGATACGTGGCGCTCATAAAATAGCCAAACAGGCAGAGGATATTTTATCACGGGCTATCAAGGAAAAAGGCAAAGATTGCCCGGTTGAATTTCCGAACACTGGTTATTACATCCCAATTATTTATTCGATGACTGGCAAAGCGGTGGAAAAATTAACTGATTTCGAGCAAGTGATGCAGGAAATCAAGGATTTGCTGCCTGGCCTGGTTGATGACCGGTTATGGATACCATATCTGGGGCCAGCCCTCGATGCCGGTATGGCAACACTGTTTGCGGAAGAGATTATCGAGGCGTGCAAATATCTAATCGGGCCTAATCCGGTGAACGGTATCTGGCTTGGAGCGGCAGAGGATATGATCCTGCGAGAGCGAGGCATTCAGTTTGTTGACGGCACCGCCCCGGGATTTGCCGCGATTGTTGGTTCTGCACCTGACGTGGAGACGGCAGTTAATATTGCCAGGAAATGTCAGGAAAGAAGTCTGTATGTTTTTATGTGTGCGAACCATAACGGAACGGCTTTTGCCGAGCAACTGGTCGAAGGCGGCGTGCAGTTGGGTTGGGATACGCGGCTTGTTCCTTTCGGCAGAGAGATTAGTGCGGCGATATATGCAGTTGGATTTGCAGCCAGGGTGGCGCTGAGCTATGGAGGTGTCCCGGCAGGTGATTTCCGGCGAAATCTTCTTTACAACAAAGACAGAGTTTTTGCATTCGTTATACCTCTCGGTGATGTTACGGACGAATGGTATGCGACCGCAGCGGGGGCAATTAATTTTGGATTTCCTGTTATTGCTGATTCAGATATCCCGGAGATTCTTCCTACCGGCGTGTGCACCTATGAGCACGTTGTCTCCGAGATTCCGCATGACGAGATTGTGGAAAAAGCCATCGAAGTTCGCGGCTTGAAGATAAAGGTGGCGAAAATAGATATTCCGGTCACGCATAGCCCTGCATTTGAAGGTGAGCGAATTCGCAAAGAGGATATGCACTGCGAGTTCGGCGGCCAGAGGACGCCAGCTTTTGAGTGGCTTCGGATGGCCGAGCTCGCCGATGTCGAGGACGGCAAAGTAGAGGTAAAAGGGCCGGATGTAGATAAGGTTAAAGAAGGTGGAAGACTGCCGCTGGGGATTGTCGTTGAAGTGGCCGGCAGAAAAATGCAGCCGGACTTCGAGCCGGTGCTGGAGCGACAGATACACACCTTTATGAATGAGGCGCAGGGACTGTGGCACATGGGCCAGCGGGACATAAGCTGGATACGAATCTCCAAAGACGCATTCGGTGCGGGCTTTAAACTTGAACATATCGGAAAGCTCCTACACGGGATGTTCCATGAGCAGTATTCTAACATTTTGGATAAAGTCCAGGTCAAGGTTTTCAGCGATGAGCAAAAGGTTGTAGAACTTCGAGAGATGGCACGCAAAGTATTTGCGGAACGTGATAAACGTGTTGCAGGCATGACCGATGAAGACGTGGATACATTTTATTCCTGCATCTTGTGTCAAAGCTTTGCTCCCAACCATGTCTGTGTAGTTTCGCCGGAGCGGCCGGGTCTGTGCGGGGCTTATAGTTGGTTGGACTGCAGAGCAGCGTACGAGATAATTCCAACCGGACCAAATCAACCCATATCGAAAGGTAAGTGCATTGAACCGACCATAGGTCAGTGGGACAAGGTAAATGCATTTGTTCGCCAGGCCAGTCACGGAAATATAGAGCGAATGAGTCAGTACAGTATGATTACCGATCCGATGACGTCCTGTGGCTGCTTCGAGTGCATCGCTGCGGTGCTGCCGTCCACGGGCGGGATAATGATTGCCAACCGCGAGTTCGCGGAGATGACGCCTTGCGGAATGAAGTTTTCAACGCTTGCCGGCACTGTCGGCGGCGGGCAACAGACGCCCGGATTCATCGGACATTCAAAACACTACATAAACTCCAGAAAGTTTATAGCTGCAGAAGGTGGAATCAAACGCATCGTATGGATGCCCACTATGCTCAAAGAAGAAATCAAGGATACCTTTGTTAAAAGGGCGGATGAGCTTGGCCTTGGCGGCCAAGATTTCCTGGCCAAGATTGCGGATGAAACCAACGCTAATACCGAGGAAGAAGTTCTGGAATTTATTACCGAAGTTGGCCATCCAGTGACTACGTTGGAACCTATGTTTTAGTTCGTCTTGCGTTCTGCGTATTGCGTCGTGCGTAAAAGATTAATGCAATAAGACATACGCAATACGAGAAAGGAATTTTTTATGGCTCTGACTGGATTGGAAATATTTAAGCTTTTGCCGAAAACCAACTGCAAAAAGTGTGGTTTTCCTACATGTTTGGCCTTTGCTATGCAGCTTGCTCAGAAGCGAGCCAAGCTCGAAGATTGTCCCGACGTTTCAGAAGAGGCCAAGGAGAAATTGGCTGCCGCTGCGGCCCCACCAATGCGCAAAGTAGTATTCGGCCCGCTGCCCCCCCGCTCTCGTCTTCGACAAGAAGACGCGGGGGGAGACGCAGGGGCAAGCCGCGGTGAGACTCAGGTGCAGGTTGGACAAGAGACAGTGCTGTTTAGGCATGAAGAAAAATTTCATAATCCCACAGTTTTGGCCGTAACAGTTTCGGATAAACTCGACGGACAGGATTTAAAAAAACGCATTGAGTCCATAAATTCGCTGCAATTTGAGCGGGTAGGGACAAGGATAGCTGTTGAGGCAATAGCAATAGTCAACGAAAGCGGAAAAGCTGATACCTTCTCGAAGACTGCTGCGGTGGTTAAAAGTGCAAGCAGTCTTGCTCCAATCTTGGTGACGGATTCCCCTGAAGCGATGGCTGAGGCAGTCAAGGCAATTAAAGAGACCGTGCCGCTGCTCGCCTCGGCGACGGTCGATTCAGCCGAGAAAATGGCAAAAATCGCTAAAGAAAATAAATGTCCCCTCGTCGCAAAAGCCGATTCTATCGAGGTCCTTGCCGAGCTTAGCGAAAAGATCAAAACCGAAGGAGTTGAAGATATCGTACTTTGCCTTGAGGCTTCCAGCCTTGGAGATAAATTGTACGGTTTAACAAAGATGCGGGCTCTGGCGCTGAAAAAGGCCTTTAGGCCGTTAGGTTATCCCGCAATATCATTTGTGCTCGATGGTGATACCGAAAAGCAGGTAGCTGCTGCTACAAGTCTGATTTGTAAGTATTCCAGTATCGTGGTGGTTAATACAGTCGAGCCATACGCTATCTTGGCGATGCTTACTTGTGTAATGAACATCTTTACCGACCCGCAGAAGCCTGTCCAAGTAGAGCCGAAGGTCTATGCTATCGGTGAGCCTAATGAAAAGTCGCCCCTGATGTTTACTACGAATTTTTCTCTGACTTATTACACCGTAGAATCGGATGTAGAAGCCAGCAGAATACCAAGCTATATTCTGGTGGTAGATACCGAAGGTACAAGTGTGCTGACTTCTTATTCGGGTGATAAGCTCAACGAAAAGATCGTGGCTGATGCTATGACCAAAAACAATGTGGAAAAATTAGTCAAACACAAAAAGCTTATCATCCCCGGCTATGTAGCGGTAATGAGTGGCAAGCTTGAGGAAGCTACGAACTGGGAGATTATGGTTGGTCCACGTGAGTCTTCCATGATACCCAAGTACCTACAGGAAGTCTGGAACTGATTCGTCGCGCGTTCTGCGTATTGCGTCGTGCGTAAGGGACTGACACGATACGCAATACGCGATACGATATACGCAATACGAGAATGCAAGAGAATAAAAAGAAAATGTGTACCGTTCGTTTTGAGCCGAGCGGCTTGAAGGCTGAGGTTCAAAGCGGAACGAGCCTGCTTGAAGCGGCGCACAAGGCGGGCATTTATTTAAACAGCATTTGCGGCGGAGACGGATATTGCGGCAAATGCAAAGTAATCATCGACGACGGCCAATTTCAAAGCAGACCCACGGCTTTGCTGACGCCTGATGAGATAAGGCAAAACGTTGTTTTAGCCTGCCAGACCACTGTACTTTCCAATGTAACCGTAACTGTTCCAAAGTCTCACATTTTAGAGACAAGCCAAATCCTTATGGACTCCAATACCCATAGATTTAGCGAGCTTGCTGGCGAGGTGCGGGCAGGAGTATTTGAGTTTGATCCTTTGGTTCAGAAGATTTTTGTTGAGATGTCACCGCCGACTGTGCAGGACCATACCGCTGACCATGAGCGCCTATATTTGGCTATACGAGAGCAAATTGACGCTCCTATAATGCAAACCGGCTTTCGTATCCTTCAAAAGCTGCCGCGGGTATTGACCGGCTGTGGCTACAAAGTTACCGTGACCATAGGTCGCCGGGAACAGACTACCGAGGTCATCGAGCTTGAAGCGGGCAATCACAGCAATAGGAATTTTGCTGTGGCTGTTGATCTTGGCACAACGACGGTAGTAGCCCATTTAGTTGATCTGACAAAAGCTGTGACAATAGACACCGAAGCCACATATAACAGCCAAATAAACTTCGGCGAAGACTACATTCGCAGAATCATTTATGCCGAAGAAAATGATGCTTTTGATGAAATGCAGAATCGCATTGTCCACGATGTGAACGATTTGATTGTGACACTGGTATCGAGGCAGAAAGTCGACCTGCAAGATATAACCACTGTAATATGTGCGGGAAATACCGCGATGATGCATTTTCTGCTGAATCTCGATCCGACACGGATACGTAGAGAGCCGTATGTTGCCTCAGCCGGTTTTGTGCCGCCAATCCGAGCCGTGGAGGCAGGGATCAAAATCAATAAACGAGGGCTGTTATATTGTCTGCCGAGTGTCGCTGCCTATATAGGTAGTGACATTGTAGCAGGTGTCTTAACTACGCGAATTTTTACCAAGAAAGGCATTTCACTTTTTGCTGATATTGGAACCAACGGCGAAGTGGTGCTTGGCAATCAGGATTGGCTGGTCTGCGCCTCAAGCTCAGCAGGACCTGCATTCGAGGGCAGCGGCGTTAAGCACGGCATGCGGGCCGGCCCCGGTGCTATTGAGAGATTGAGCATTCTTGACAATGGTTCTATCGAATTTAAGACCATCGCAGAGACGCATCCGGTCGGCATTTGTGGCTCAGGTCTTTTGGATACTCTCGCCGAATTGTTTACAAAGGGCATCATAGACCGAACCGGTCGATTTATAACCGATAGTAATGCAAGATTGACAGAAGGTGATGAGGGTTTGCAGTACCAGTTAGTGCCGGCGACTAACGAGCACAACGAAATAGTCATTACACAGGCTGATATTGATAATTTGGTTCGCAGTAAAGCAGGAGTCTTTGCCGCCATCAGGATTCTTATGGAATCGACCCAAACAAAACCGCAGGACCTTGATGCGATTTATTTAGCCGGTGGATTCGGAAATTTCCTGAACGTTCGCCAGGCTGTTATTATTGGAATGCTACCGGATATACCGCTGGAGAAGATTCACTTTGTTGGAAATACATCAATTGCTGGGGCAAAGACGGTACTATTGAGTCGAAAAGCTCTCAAAGCTGCTGAGAAAATCGCCAATAGTATGACATATTTTGATTTGATGAGCCATCTTGGCTATATGGAGGAATTCATTAGAGCTAAATTTTTGCCGCATACGGACTTATCGTTGTTTCCGTCGGTTAGAAGCGTGAAGTGTTAAACGTGAAGGACGAGGTAAAATAAGAAAAATGACAACAACTATAGCAATAAGTGGAAAAGGCGGCTCTGGTAAAACTACCGTGGCTGCTATGATTATAAAGTTGCTGCTGGACCGGCAAAGCAAAGGCGCTATACTTGCTGTGGACGCAGATCCTAACTCCTGCCTCGGCTTGACGCTCGGAGTTCAGCCAAATGTCACCATTGCAGACCTTCGTGAAGAAGCCCGCAATAAACCGGCCAGTAATATCGGTATGGATCGGCTGCGGATGTTTGAGTATGGCATTCAGCAGGCAATTACCGAAGCGACCGGATTCGATTTGCTTACTATGGGTCGGCCGGAAGGCCCGGACTGCTACTGTGCGGTAAACAATATGCTGCGAAAGTTTCTTGACCAGCTAAGCTCGCAGTATCAATATGTCATCATAGATAACGAGGCCGGTATGGAGCATCTATCCCGGCGAACAACTAATAATGTTGAGCTGCTGTGCATTGTAGCAGAGCCGACACCTATGGGTGTCGTAACTTCCCAGCGGATTGTTACACTTGCCAAGCACCTGCCAATTTCTGTTAAGCAAATCGGCGTAATATGGAATAGAGCTAAAAACAGTAAAGAGATAGATGGGATAGACATACTTGGTTATGTTCCTTATGATAAGGTTCTGTTTGACGGTTCCATGCAGGGAAAATCAATCTTTGACCTTGAGAAAGATAGTCCGGCATCTATAGCAATACGGAAAATATTAGAGGAGAGACTAAGACTCGTTGCTCGTGTCTCATGACTCATTTATAATGTGGCCAGAGGGACATGGCATAAGACAGTGGAGGTTTTTAATATGCAAGTTCCCGAAGTTTCGGAAAGTTTTACCGGGCAAGTTATCAAAATTACACTGGGGGCTACCAAGGCTGATGGCGGTACGCGGACCTCAACGGTAACTATCGGAGGCGCTCGTAACGTTACCTATGGCGGCTCGATTGAAGATAGAAGTGAAAAGCCGGTTATCGCTATGGATGTTCTCGATACTAAGCCCAATAAATGGCCCGACGTTTTGGCCGAGCCTTATAAAGATGTGCTTGACAGTCCCGGCGACTGGGCCAAAAAGTGTATAGAAAAATTCGGAGCCGATTTGATTTGCATCAAGTTTGACGGCATCCATCCCGACAAGGCGAATAAAGATGCCGCTCACGCCGTAAAAATCACTGAACAAGTGCTCAAGACGGTTGGTGTCCCTCTGATATTGTGGGGCTGTGGAAACGACGCAAAAGACAATGAAGTTATGCCAAAGGTCAGCGAAGCCGCCAAGGGCCAAAAGTGCCTTATCGGGACCATTAAAGAAGACAATTATAAATCATTGACTGCTATCGCCTTAGCTGACGGCCATTTTCTTATTAGCGAGGCGCCTTTGGATATTAACATCGGAAAGCAAGTCAATATCCTGGCTTCAGATATGGGCTTTCCGCTTGAGAGGATAGTAGCGTTTCAGGATACAGGGGCGCTGGGTTACGGAATGGAGTATTCATATTCTATCCAGGAACGCCAGCGATTAGCTGCCCTTAGCGGTGATAAAGTGATGGCTATGCCGGTCATTTGCGATGTTGGTTATGAATCCTGGCGAGCCAAGGAGGCCAATCAGATAGATGCCCCCGGCTGGGGCGCCGCAGCCGGGCGAGGGCCGATATGGGAAGCAACTACCGCTATCTGTTTGCTGCAGGCCGGTGCCGATATAATTCGGATGCGCCATCCAAAGGCAGTGGCTACCGTTAAAAACTTTATCAATGAAATTTGGTAACTTGGTAACTGGTTATTGGTTATTGGTTATTGGTTATTATTTAACCAATTACCATTTAACCAAGCTCAAGGGAGGTTTCGGTAATGATATTGATTGCGGAACGAATTAATGGAATGTTTAAGGACGTCAAGCAGGCCATTGCAGACAAAGATAAAAAAGTCATTCAGCAGCTCGCCATAAAGCAAACCGATGCAGGTGCCACCTATCTGGATGTTAATGTAGGCACCGCAGCAGCCGACCAGGAAGGGACAATGCAATGGCTGGTTGAGACTATCCAGCAAACATGCGCTACGCCTTTATGTCTTGATTCCCAGAAGCTGGCTGTCATCGCCGCTGGACTGAAAGTTGTTAATGCCGAAAACGGACTTATTCTAAATTCCACTCCGCTGAACAAAAAGGACGATAATGAAATTTTAGATAAATTCATAGAGATGGCCGAGAAGGCCGGGCAAAAGGTAAGTATCATTGCTCTTACTATGGACAAAAACGGCGTGCCTCAGGATACGGACACTCGCGTAGCTATAGCGGCAGAGATGGTGTCAAAGGCAATAGAGAAGGGCTTTGACACTCAGCGGCTGTTCATAGACCCAATCGTTCTGCCGGTAAAAGTGCCGAACGCTCAGGTTCAGCCCGGCAATATTTTATCCGCGATGGAACAGATCAAATTCCTCTCTGATCCGGCTCCGCATATAACGGTAGGGCTGTCGAATATCTCTCAGGGAGCCACGGAAAGAAGCATGATAAATCGCATATTTCTTGCTATGGCCATGTCACACGGTTTGGATTCAGCTATAGCCGATGTGCTTGATCAGGACTTAATGAACGTGGTAGCTACGAGTGATATACTGACGAACAAGCAGATATACTCAGACTTATTCTTGAAGGTCTATTCAAGCTCAACCTGTTAGACCAAGTTACATAGTTATATGGGTCGTAAAAAATACATACACTTCTTCAATTAGTTGCTTATCATTTGCATATATCGTATTATGTATTGATTTTAGATGCATTACGTTCGTATTGTGTATTTTTCACGTGAAGCGCGCCTCGCACGGTGTGCTGCGAAGGTAAGAGATGATTTTCACGCTGCATAGATATATATTTCGGGAGCTTTTCAGAGTTTTTGTGCTGGCTGCGGTTTCCCTGACGCTAATTTTGAGCCTGGGCAGTATTCTCAGACCCGTACAGGAATACGGCGTAGGACCTCGGCAGGCGGTCCATCTTATGGGCTATTTTTTGCCAATAATCCTGACATTTGTCTTGCCGATAGCGGCTTTATTCGCCGGTGCTCTGGTTTATGGGCGATTTGCAAGCGATAATGAGCTTGATGCCTGCAAGGCAAGTGGGATTAGTTTGCTGACACTGGTCTATCCGGGACTTGCTTTAGCAATTATGGTCGCAATTGCAAATTTGATGTTGAGTTTTCATGTAACGCCTGTTTTTGTACGCATGGCGGAAAAATCCATCAAAGCCGACGCCAAACAAATACTGTTTCGCAATATCAGGCGAAGAGGATACTATATGTTTCCACAAGATAAGAGGTGGTACCTGATTTATGCCGACTATGCCAACTTGCAAAACGATACCCTCTTAGGAGTAGTCATCACGGAGGGCAGCAACGACAGAATAAAAAAACTTACTACTGTTGACAGCGCTAGAGTAGAATTTGATTCACATGGAAGATTCAATGAAGTAAGAATAATCGCGCGTAATCCATATCATATTAGCCCTGAGGATAATGTGTGGTTTTCATCCCAATGGGTGGCGTTTACGAGGGAGTTTGGCTCACTTCTGGAAGAGGATATAAAGTTCAAAAAGATCGATGAGATGAAAAGAATTCAGGTTGATCCGATGCGGTTTGCCCCTATCGCAGAACTGGCTCATAGGACTTACGCGCAATTCACCGCCGACTTATTAGCACAGGACATCGCAGTCAAAGTTGCCGGCGGCACTAATAGTTTTTATAGGCTGCACAGCGGCGATAAGTTTGTCGAATTTACAGCCAAGAATTGCAGAGTAAAAGATGAGAGAGAAATTGAGTTATCCGAAGATGTTGTGGTTATAGAATCTAATGTGGTCGTTGAGTCCGGCACAGTCAGAAAGCATCCCTTTAGGACACTGCGATGCAAAAAGGCATCGCTGTATATCGAAGGAAAGCATTCACCGTCGGTATTAACAATAACGATGGAGCTGTACAGTCCTGCATGGCAGCTCGTCACGGCGGAGCGTGCCGTAGCCGGGCAGGTGAATGGGCAGAAAGGGGTAGCGATTGGAAGACATCGAATTGCAGGCTTGATTCCACCAGCTAATGTTGACATACGAGAGAGATACGAAACCGAGTATGTTTTGGGTGCTATACAAAAAGCTACGAAGTCGTCAATACTACAGAAAGGACCAAGCTTGCAGCTAAGAGGCCTGCAGCATGAGCTTGCCAGAAGGGTGCAAAAAACATTGGCTGAAATTGCCGCTGAGCTACATTCCCGGCTTGTGTTTGGAATAGGCTGTGTGCCAATGATATTAATTGGCATCGGACTGGGTGTTATTAAAAAGGAAGGTCATCTGCTCAGTGCTTTTGCCGTAAGTTGTGTGCCGGCTGCAGTGCTGATAGTGTGCATAATGTGTGGCAAAAACATTACTGAGAATCTTAGCTCACAGGGAGTTTCAGGTATAGTATTGATATGGACAGGTCTGGGGTTTTTATCAATTTTGGGAGCGGTTATATACTATAGGTTGTTGAAGAATTAACGCCGTCAATGCTGTAAAGCGAATAAAAACATGGTGAGTAACATTGGCAGCAGCTCAAAAAATGGTTGGCTAACATGGAATCACTACCTGAGGTTCAACCTCAGTGATATATAAAGCGGATATGAAAATATTAGATAAATACGTTGCAAGAAATTTCCTGCTCGGCTATGCGATTGCCTTTTTTGTTTTAATAGGCCTGCGAATAATTATTGATTTGTTTATAAATCTTGATGAATTTACCGAGCATGCGAATCTTGGCGTTCTTGCTGTTGCCAGGAACATTCTTGTCTTCTATGGCTTGAACACCACGCTTTACTTTAGGGATTTTGCCGGGATGATCACCGTCGTGGCGGCAGCCTTTTCACTAAGTAAAATGGTTCACCTAAATGAGTTAGTAGCTATAATGGCTTCAGGGGTTAGTTTGAAGCGTGTCATTGGGCCGATTGTACTTCTTGGTTTATTGTTGACCGGCTTATTGGTTATCGACCAGGAGCTTATAATACCATCACTTAGAGATAAGCTTGCCCGTGAGCATGATGATGTCCCCGGTCAGGAACACTATGATGTATGGTTTATCAGAGACAGCAAGGGTTCACTTATCTGCTCTCAAAAATTTGATGTGAAGACGTCCACACTGTATCAGCCTACCATTCTCATTCGCCGTAAGAACGAGGCTGGTGTTTGGGATGTTATAGGGCAAATTTCAGCCGATAAGGCAGTGGACGCCCATCAAACCGGCCGATGGCATTTGACCAACGGACACTTCATCGCAAAGGATTCTATAAAAGGCGCCCAGCCGATAGCTGTTTACAATAATGACGTTACCGCAAGAGACATCCCGGTCAGGCGCAAGTCCGAATACAAGACTTTGCTGAGTTCGCGACAGTTAGCTACCCTTGCAGCACAGGCACAACAGGGAGCAAAAATCACAGATTTGCGTCAGCTTTACAGCCAGAAGCATTTTCGTATTACTGAGCCGATTATCAACCTGGCAATGCTTATGTTATGTTTACCGATTTTAGTTTGTCGTGATCCAAAATCGATGAAATCTGCGGTTATGATTAGCTTTTCGATGGTAGGAGCGTGTTTTGTTGCCACTTTTATTTGCAAGATGCTTGCGCCTGAGGCAGATAGCTTTTATCAAATAGGGTTCTGGGCGTGGATGCCGGTCTTTATCTTTCTGCCGACAGCTTTTATCGAACTGGATTTAATGAAAACGTAGCCTCTGCCGGAATATTTAGCTTGGTGTCACGCCACTTTGGTGCTTTATCGCCTCGCGGATTTCTCTATTTATTCTTACACTGCACCACTGTCTGCCGCACATAGAGCAGTAATCGGCAGAAGGAATTCGTTTTATCCCCATTTCTTTACAGGCCTCAAGGTGCATGGCTTCGGCTGTTTGTGGGTCGAGTGACGCAGCTAAATGAGTTGGCCAGTCCAGATTTGTCCGTGCAATGCTTAGCTTCTTATCCTGCTCGGATGCACCTTTTAATCCGCGGGCAACATCCGCAGCGTGCGCTGCGATTTTTGCTGCGACGACTCCGGCTCGAACGTCGTCCGCATTGGGCAGGCCCAGATGTTCTTTCGGCGTGACGTAGCACAGAAATGATGCACCGTAAAAGGCGGCAGCAGTCCCACCGATCGCAGATGTTATGTGGTCATAACCTGCCGCAATATCGGTCACTAACGGCCCAAGAACATAAAACGGTGCGCCCCGGCAAATCCGCTGCTGGATTTCCATGTTGTATTGTATCTGGTCAAACGGCACATGGCCGGGACCTTCCACCATGACCTGACAGCCTCTTTCCTGTGCTCTCTGGGTAAGTTCGCCTAAGGTCCTTAATTCCGCGAGTTGAGCCTCGTCAGTAGCGTCGGCAATAGCACCCGGACGAAGACCATCGCCAAGAGAAAAACAAACATCATATTCAGCTAATATGTCACACAGCTCGTCGAACATCTCATACAGCGGATTTTGTTTGTTATGATATAGCATCCATTTGGCAAGTAACGCTCCGCCTCGACTAACGATGCCCGCAATACGATTCTCAAGTAACGGCAGATGCTCTTTTAGCACCCCGGCGTGAATGGTGAAGAAATCCACACCTTGTTTAGCCTGCTTTTCAATAACCTCACAGATTATCTTGCCGTCTATGTCTTCGATGTCACGGTCTTTAATCATTTCGTAGATGGGCACTGTTCCGAAGGGCACGGCGCAGCGGGCAAGAAGTTCACAGCGAATATCGTCGAGATTGCCGCCGGTGCTTAAATCCATAATCGCGTCGGTACTGGCTTCCATCGCAGCCTGCATTTTTTCGATTTCAGCCTGGACCGAGCAACGTTCACTGCTTGTGCCGATGTTTGCATTTACCTTTGTGCGAAGCGCTCGCCCTATACCAATCGCTTTCAGATTGGTTTTTAAATGTAGCTTATTTGCTGGTATTACCAGCCGACCGGCAGCAAGCTCAGACTGAACAAGCTCGGCTTCGAGGTTTTCACTTTCAGCAACAGATTTTATCTGTTCGGTGAGCGTTCCAGCCTGAGCGGCTTGCAACTGCGTTGTCATTTTCGGGACTCCTTACTCATAATAAAAAATCGCTTCCGGCAGGAAGCGATTTGCTCTTAACACACTGTTAGATTTCAGCATAGCCAATCGCTTTCCTACGCAGGCATATCCGCCGGCCCGGCAATTGTCCTGATCAGGTTCAAAGGGTTTTTTCTCTCAGGCCTAATGTTCTTCAAGCCACCCCTAGCGAACTTACTATTATTATAGTTTTCTAATCCTTACAGTCAAACAAATATTTGGCTTAATGTTACGCTAACAAATAAATATTCCTCGCAAAAAACAATCCTTTGTTCGCTGCACAAACCGTGTTTCTCACTATTTATCCTTTTTAACAGGGCTTAACCTGAATAAAAGCACATCGTGTGAAGCAATCTCACCGGCAAAATCATCTTTGGTTGTGCCGAGGTCCTTTTTCTGCCATAAATCGCGAACTTCGTAGGTGCCTTTTAGAAACCAAAGGTGCGACCACTTTAGCCTAATTTGCAGAGGACTATCGCTGTCGTTTAAAAAGCACACAGCCCATTTGCCGTCTGAAAGTTGCTTGACCCAGATTTCTTTTCCCGGGTGCTTCATGAACTGATAGCCCTGTTTGCCCAGCGGGTCCTGGTCGATGGCAATCACTTCTTTGTTGGTCAGAATATCACGAACCTCACCAGACATTTTTCTGACATCGTTACCAGCCATCAAAGGCGCAGCAATCATACACCACAAACTGAAATGCGCCCTGGACTCGGCCAGCGAGAGTCCAGGATTGCCGACTTCCAGCATATCCGGGTCGTTCCAATGGCCGGGGTCAGCATACTTTTCCAGGCCTACCTGGCTATCGAGGATGACCTTCCATCCCATGCTATACACTTCCTGGCAGTCATAGCAGTCGGTAATGTCACCTGTTGTTCTCCATAAGTGACCGATGTCCTTTGCCCACAACCATGGTTTGTTATTACCCCACTCACAAATGCTGAGCACAATCGGCCGACCCGCCGCATATAAGGCATCCCGCATCGTTTTATAAGTCTCTTTGGCATCAGCCGTACCGTGGTTGCACCAGTCATACTTTAAATAATCCACTGACCAAGAGGCGTATGTCCTGGCGTCTTGATACTCGTGTCCTCGGCCACCCGGATAACCCGCACATGTTTTATTGCCTGCGCAATTATAGATACCGAACTTAAATCCTTTTTGATGCAGATAATCGGCCAGTGCCTTCATTCCGCTGGGAAATTTGACCGGGTCAGCCACCAGATTACCTTCGGCATCTCTTTCTTTAGCCAGCCAGGCGTCGTCAAGGACAATATAAACATACCCCGCATCCCGCATCCCGCTGGCAATCATAGACTCCGCTGTTTCTTTGATTAATCTCTCATTAATATTGACTCCGAAGGTATTCCACGTATTCCACCCCATAGGTGGCGTCAGTGCCAGCCCTTCGAATTTCTTAGCCATAACAGCGGCAGGCAAACACAATACCAGCAGTAAAATTAGTTTCTTCATTGAATAACTCCTTAAATAACGTTTCTTTTACGAAAATTATACTTGGCTCACTTGATACATGCAACAAAAGAACAAGTCTCGTAAGGTAGGCGAATTTTTCACCCACGCGGTTCTTAGCTCATTATGGTTTCTAAGCAACACTGCTGTTAGGCTCCCTGATTGTAACCGAATTCGCTCACTGGATACGTGACGACTGCTCATGCATTAAGCAGCGACTATATCCCGTTCCACCTGATGACAAATGATTTCCTTGAGAAGACAACGGTTCAGATATACAAAACCAACGAGTTTGTGCCCGTTTTCAAGCGTAAATTCTACCTTCGGGCTGCTTGGGGCCGCTAAAAGCTCAAAAAACGTCCGAAAATACTTGCAATTTTGTGATGAATATCGTAATTTATGAGAATTGGGAGGCGTAGCAGTGTTGTTAAGACGTATAAATGGAAAATCTCCGGATATGTTTCCCTTTGACCCTGGAAATGAAAATTCCTACCTATCATAAGCTATGTGAAGGAGTACTGCAATGTCTTATCGAGAACTACTACTAAAAACGATTTTGTTTCTCGCCATTTGCAATGCATCAGTTCTGTTTGCCGACTCTATCTCTACGACTGTCGGGCAGGAGTTCACAATCAGCCTGGATTCAAATCCAACCACGGGTTATGAATGGAATCTTGTATCATCTTTGCCGAGCTGGTTAGAACTCGTCAGGCACGAATACACACCAACACATCCTAACATAATAGGCGGAGCAGGCTTAGAGGAATGGACATTCAAGGCCACAAATACAGGAAGTACGACCCTTGTTTTTTACTATCGCAGAGCCTGGGAGACAGGAGTACAACCTTTAGATATATATGTAGTCCAGATTACTGTCCAAGACGGCCAGGAAGCACAGGACCTGGTCAGCGGCAATTTAATTCAGTTCAATGACAACGGCGCCTGGTGCTGGTATCAGGACGAGCGGGCCGTCGTTGATATGGCGGGCGGTAAGCTGATTATTGGTTCCGATGCAAGCATGTTTGGCGCGGGCGGCTCATCTCGCAATGGTTACATTGAAGCGGTTATCTTTAATCTTCAAACCGGATTAACACAAAGATTTACGCTCATGAGAGCCGGCTGCGATGATCACAACGCACCTGCGTTTCTTATTCGACCGGACGGTAAGTACCTGGTGCTTTACGCCAAGCACTACGACGATTACAGCCGCTATCGCATCTATGATGGCAACAATTGGACTGCAGAACAGCAATTCGATTGGAACAGCATCCCCGGCGGTACCGATTTTTCAACCACTTATTCCAATCTCTTTTATCTTTCAGCCGAAGATAAAGTTTACAACATCGTCCGATGCTATGCCCGCAGCCCGAATCTGATGGTGTCCACCGACCTTGGCGATACATGGTCCTATGGCGGGCTACTGACGGAGCCAGACGCAAGCATCGGTTATGTGAATGGATATTTCAAATATTGGAGTAACGGAATTGATCGCATCGATTTCGTCTGCACCGAGCATCACCCCCGTGATTATAATACAAGCATTTATCACGGCTACATAAAGAACAGCCAGAGTTTCGATTCATACGGCACTCTGCTGGATAGCGACATCTCTGACAAGTTTGCCCCAAAACCTGCTGATTTTACACTGGTTTTCGCGGCTAATACGGTCGTTCAGGAAATGAGGATGACACGTTGCTGGACCATTGACCTTCAATCATACGAAGACGGCACCATTGCCACGATTTTTAAGGCGCGTGTGAACGATAATCTATTTTTTCCTTCAAATGATCCGGAGCACGTGTTCTTTTACGCCCGCTTTGACGGTTTGGACTGGACTTCAACGTATTTGGGAAAGGCTGGGTCGAAATTATATGATAGCGAACAGGACTACACCGGTTTGGCAGCGCTGCACCCAAACGACCCAAACACGATTTACATCTCAACGCCCTTCGATCCTCGGGATGATACGGACCTTATCGTCCATGAAATCTTTAAAGGCGTCACCGATGACCACGGAGCAACCTGGACCTGGACGGCTATAACCCGTAATTCCGTCCGTGACAACCTTCGCCCTATCGTCCCAGCCTGGGACGAAGATAACACTGCTCTGCTTTGGTGGCGGGGAACCTACTACACAGCCCAGAGATTTGATGCAGCCGTCGTTGGCATTATTGAGCGTCAATCGGAAACGGTTGGACCGATGAGCTATGTAGATGCTTCATTCACCAACACCACATTCACCAGTGGTGTACCGCTGGTGACTACCGGGCCAGATGCCGATAAGGGAGCGGCGGATAACCAGTGGCACGAGCGAACCGGTTTTGGAAATGGCGGTTCCGTTCTGACATCATCTGAAATCGATGGCGAGGATGCGACTGCCCTTAAAACACAGGTGATGGTTTCTGAACCGGGAACCTATGATGTCTGGGTCAACTTCTGGGCGAATCCAGACTTTGACTGGCGGATTAAAGCGGGCCTCTCCGCCGACAGAATGCAATTGTTTCGGCAGATGGCCTGCAAGCAGGTCGAGCAAGGCGACCATGATGTCGCCCTCGTACTGACCGGCAGTGGCAATACCTTCCTTTATCAAGCTTATCTCGGCCGGGCGCAGGTCTCTGATAACAACACTTTCGAGGTGTTCGTAGATGATGAGGCAATCCAGACCGGTACAGTGCGCACTGTTGTGGGCGACACCACCCGCACCTGGTATGATGGCATAAGCTATGCCCGTGTAGATGAACACGAGATAGTTTGTCCTGTTGAACTCAATTAGGGCGTGGATGGTTCGCAGCATGGCTTGTGCCATTTGTCAACCTGTGAGAGCTCACAAACAAATCCGTCCCCTCGGCACTACTGGGGACAGGCCTGAGCCGGATATTAAGAATTTGGGGGTCAAACGTTATATCGCTGACATCGCAGAGTGTGCAAGAGAGCATGGCTTGACGTTTTTTGCTTTAAGTTTTACACCCTCTTTGCCTGTGTCTTTAAGCACATAAATTTATCATAACCGCCTTTATACACTTCGTTTGGGCATGGCGGTAGCTTCTATTTCGAATAGCAGGTCGGCCCGACAAATGTCGCAAATCACAGTCAGCCAAGGCCATGGAAGAGTGCCTTTGCAAGTATTGAAGACCTTTTCGACCTCTGTCGTTTTACAGTATGCGACCACCTGCACAACGTCCTGGTCGCTGCAGTGCATATCGCTGAGAACAGCACGAACGTTTTCTATTGTGGCATTTATCTGGCCTAATGCATCGCCGAGATTTGTAGTAGCACCATTGGCATCGATAGAGGCGGTTCCAGAAACAAATATGGTTTCACCGGCCGGCGTAATTGCCTTTGAAGCTCGTGAGAAGGCCGAGCCGTATTCCAGCGCACACTGTTGTTTTCCAACGGCTGGAAGGAAGCGGGTCGAGTCCGACGGCTCCAAAACTGCGGTCAGGTCCATCGAACAATTGCTGCCATCAGCCGGGCTTAGACCAACACCTGTACTGGCGGGCATTGATTGACGGGTTCCAGCTCCGACAAGACCACGCTCGGTGAAAAACTTAGTTCTGACATGATTAAATTCATCATACCAAGATAAAATATCCTTCAGCCACATCCACGTACGCGGCACTGAAAGGAAGTCGGCTCCGAATCGCTTGAGCGCAGCTTCAGCTTTTTCCATCATAGCCTGGGCTTGTGCAGTAGCCTCTTTACACTGCTGATCAGATATGAACGAAAGCGTAAGATATGCACAGCCGGGCACGTGAAGAATTCGTCCACAAAGGCTTCCTCCCAGCTCGATCGCTTTCGGCCTGCTATTACTGCTGATGGCGTGGACCTGCACACCGGCAATCGGCCCAGACAGTCCTTCTTTAGCCACTAAAAAGCTCGGAGCAACTCCATCATCAAGTTCGCCGTACGCCTGGGAACGTGCTTGACTGATGGTTTCAATTGCCGCCTGAGTAGCAAAAGTGCGCTCTTGAAGAATGTATGCCTTCCTTGAACGGAGTATGTCGCCGATACCGGCAAAGACTTCCCGTGCCTGCTCTTGCAATGGAGCGTCTTGCCTGGGATTGGCTGAAATATAAATTTCAGTCGCCGAAGCCGACTCAAGGCTGCGTGTGTATAAGTCAACAGTCATTTCTTACCTTATTCTGCCTCCATTATATGATATTGCAAAAAACAGGTATGTTGAGACAAAACAACCTGATTTAATCGGCTTCATAAACATTCCTCCCGGAAAACTATGTATATTCAAATATCATACTAAATATCGAAAAAATTCCAAAAACAATATAAAAGATTTTTATTATTATTAGACAAAAAGCTTCAGAAGAAAATTGTTAAGTCATTTTAATAGCGGAATATAGTTTTTTCATTAAGTATCGGACCTCTCCGCAAGGATATGCGAATCTGTTATAGTTTTACTCTGTTGAAAAGCCTCACCGTCATTTCGGTTGAAAAGACTCACCGTCGTTTCGACCGAAGCCCCTGTTTCTGCTTTCGCCCGCTGCCCCGCCTTGCGTCGTAAGACGCAGGGGCAAGCAGAAAGCACGGGGGCGAAGTGGAGAAATCTGCTCAAAAACAGATTTCTCGACTCGCCTTCGGCTCGCTCGAAATGACATTCTGAACTCTTTTCTACAGAGCATTATAG
>CAZVWH010000003.1:0-47182 GCA_964631175.1 uncultured Pirellulales bacterium
AAAACTACAATGTAAAATTCAAAAAAGGTTTTAAACAGGGATTTCGATACGAGAAGGACTGTTTAAGTAAAAAAGAGGAAACAACTTGTATCGGTAATGCCGTTGTGGTGCCGTTGTGGGGCATGCTGTGCAGGCATCCCGTGGATGGAAACTCTGGAGAGAATCCGAACCGATTCAAGGGGAAAAAGCGACTAATGGTCTACTTTCAACATAATCGCACTCAATCCCGAACAACAGGAACATGATTAATAGTCGAGCCTTAATTTTTGTGCTTTTTGTAGCCTTTCTTTGAATTTGTTGAGTTTTGGCAATCTGTCTCCTCGTTCTTGATGGACAATGTTTTCGAATACCCAAATAGCCTTATTTAATACTCGAATCTCATCATCTATTTGATTGCGTTTTCTATAGATTATTGCCAGCCTGTCGTATGGATGATTCCCATCGAAGTTTTCCGATACATTTTGTTCATATAATTCAATGGCTTTATCTGTATGCCCTTTTTTCTCTAACTCTATTCCTTTGAGATTTCGTTCTACTTGTTTATCCAGCGTTCTTTCTTCTTTTTCGTACTGCCGTAGACAGGCTGACCGGTTTTCTTCCTGTTGTTCTGATGTCTGTTTAACCTGTTTCCGCCTTCGGAAATATAGCAGTATTACCAGTCCGGTTATGATAATAAAAATATATTTCATTTTTAGCAGCGCAAAAGGAGTTAGCGGGTTTTTCTTAAAAGCATCGCACCGAGGCCGAGCAGCAAGAGCGTGGCCGGTTCGAGGTGGAAAAGTTGGTCCATTGCAATAGTTTTCCTACTTATAAATCACCACTAACATTTTCAGCCTTGCATCGTTCTATTTCAGCCTGAACTCTGTTGAAGAGTGGAATATGTGTATATGTAAGAACCAAGGTGTTTTCTTCCATAAGGCCAATTTCAAGCTTCAAGTAAATAGCCACATCTATATTATCAAGGTTGACGTAAAAAATTTGTTCGGGGTCAATTCCGAAACCCTTAGATTCATCCCTAAATTGATATTTCTTTCTTAATTGTTTTTCTATGACCTCAAAGTTTTGTTTGCTGGCGTCCTTAAAATAAATCAACATACTCCAAACTCGGTTCTTAAATGTCTTTACACAAACCAAATAAGTCTCGATGACATTGGGGTCTTGGGAGATGACCAAATAAGTATCGTCTAAGCGCTTTGTATTTTGTTTTTGTACAAACTCCTTAGCAGTCTGCATTATACCTATGAAAAAATCCTGCTCTGCCTGTTCTACCTCATCAAAAGCTTCTATTATGCCTCGTTTAATATACTCTAATTTCATCTGGTGAGACTTTATTTGTGAATCTAAAATGCTCTCAAAAGCTTCTTTGCTCAAACAATTATTCTTTCCTAGAAATTCGATAACCTCCAAACGAAACTTATGATTCTTCCTTAATTTATTTATACGGTCATGATGTTTTTTGGTATCGTCCGTGTCATTATCAATAGCAAGCAGTTCCAGCTTAAATAATATCTCGCGTATATTATCATCCGCTTGCATCCGCAATTTTGCTGCTTCAAAATTGCATTCTCCTTTTGCGTTTCCGATTATTGACAAGTCAAGTTTTTTTTTCTTAAAACGGTTTCGAACCTCGCTTAGCTTTTCACCAAGATAAATACCAAATATAGGCTTTTTTACTACATCATTTCCATCAGGCACATTCAAATTACTGTTTTGATTGCTGTCCTGTGCTGTATTAATGTCAGCAAAGATAAGGGCACCAATCCAAGAGTCAGAGGTAAATAAAACTAATATTGATAATGCAACAATTGATTGTTTTTTCATTTCAATGTCAGCCTTAAAAAATTCTGTTTGTCAGCAACGTAAGCAAAATGTTTGCTGCCAACTAAAATGTTTATTATAAACTTTTTCGGGGCTATTTGCCAAAGGCTTTCGCGCAGTAAGAATTTTTCGCGATATTCAAATTAACGGCCTCCTGCAAGTGCGGCAGGAGGTCATTGATTTTTGTTGTTCATCGAAATTTGCTGGTTTCGGTTGAAACGGCAAAAATCAGGTACAAAAGCGTTATTCAATTGTCATAAACTGATACAAATCAACTTATAGTGTCACATAATAACATTAAAGGCCGTTAAAACAACCAAAATACGTTTCATCTGTGACATATCACGCTTAATGTGCTACAACTGGCGCTTCATTTATGGCAGATAACGCTTCATCTGTGGCAAATCACCCTTCATCTGCGACATATTAAGCCTTATTTATTACGGATAACGCTTTATCTACGATAGATTAAACTTCATATATGGCATACCACACTTACTTTGTCATAGCTAACCCAACTTTCGCAGTTGGGCTGACAAATTTTATTTACTTTGCACAACTTCATCTGGGAAATTCATCCTTCGTCCCTTAGGGACTGCGGAGAATGGATCCGGGTTTAGATATACACTTTGTCCATCATTCTTGGAAATGGAATACATTGTCGGATGTGCTTTTCGCCGGTGAGCCAGGCGACGGTTCTTTTGACGCCACAGCCAAAGCCTTGTTTGCTTGCAGGCTTTAGGGTTCGGCTTCTACCATATTAGGCTCGTCGGTCTGAGTTTTTTCGATGGCGGATTCGGGCTTTTGCTCGTCTTGTTCTTCTTGCTCGGCCTGCTGCTCAGCCTCAGCCTTCGGTTTTTGCACGTCTTCGAGAATTTCTGACAGCTCCTTTGTCAGATTTTTGGCCTTCCAATCGGCAATCTCGTAAATCCATCCTTGATGTCTTGCGTTAAATTCCTGTGCCTTGTCGCGGGCAAGCAGCTTGGCTTCCTTCTTTTTCAGCTCCTCTTCGGATTCACCTTCTTTTTTTACCGTGACAGGTGTGGTGTCGGTGAATACCGCCTGGCACGACATAAATGGGCCTGGCCATTCTGCGAAAGTTTTGTCGTCTTTGTCGGCGATTTTCAGTGTATAAACGGTGGAATTCTTCAGCTTACAAAAATACTCTTTGTCAAAGGTCAATTCGTCTGCTTCAGCCGATTTTTTCTTAACATCAGTGAATCTGATATCGGTCAACGCATTAAGAACGCTTTTGCTGTCGCTATCCTTTAATTTTTTGCCTGTGGGGATATTTTCTAATTCGACGCCATCGCCATTGTCTTTTCTGTTCAGCGTGTATTTGCCGCTGGGCGAAACGATTGTTACCGACTCGATGTCGTCACGATTCACCTTGGTAAGCGTTTGGTCAATGTAACTCATTGCGTCCGTTCTGATCCATGGTACCTCTGGGGTCACATAGACTTCATCGCTCGTAGCCAATCTTACATAGCTGCCCTGGCCGGCTTCCCTGGCGTTTCCTATTATAAGTCCTGTAAGAAGTGAGCCATCCGATTTAAAAAATTTAACCACATGGCGGGCTTTTGCCTCTGTCAGGCCAAGTGTTTCGTGATTCTCCTTTTTTTCAGTAATAAATTGTGTTGTTTGAATGTCCAGGCAATTCGCAATCAGCTCGTTTATCTGTTTCATTTCGGCAGGATAATTATCCTTATTTGCAACAGCGAAGTATCCTGCCTGTCGTTTCAAAGTCACCTCGTCGTCGGCCACTGCGACAACGATACTGTCTATGTCTCTTGTCTCAAGCCCTTGGATAAGATAAGCTGGTTTGTCGGATACCGTCCTGGGTTTGTTCGAAATACGTGATTGGGCTACTGCCCATATTACCATACCGACCGCTACAATACCTAATATGGTGAGTTTTTTGTCGCTCATCTGTAAAACTCCCGTATAACTTTTTAAATCCTAAATTCTAATCTCTAAATTCTAAACAAATCCAAATGAGCAAAATTCAAATCACCAAAACAATATGTTTTGAAAATTGATACATTTGAATTTAGATATTGTTTAGGATTTAGAATTTCGTGCTTAGTGCTTTTCGTTAGGCATCGCTTGAGTGACTGATGTAATGTCTTTTTCTCACACTGCGACGCATAGCTAATACAACGGCAATTGCCAATATAACTGCCGGGGCCGTAAGCATATTAAAGTTGCGCAGCTTATTGCCCAATTGCTCGATTCGGTAGTGTCTTTTTTTTCTGACCTCGCGTAATTGTCGCTGAGCCTGACGCTTTTTCAGCTCCAGCTGGCGCTGCTTCTGAAGTATGGAGCTTCCTACAATCTCTGCTCTTTCTTTTTTTGCCGAGGCCAGGATTTGCTGCAGCTCATTGTTAAAACCCTGAATTTCCGTATTAAGCTTGGCCACCTCTTCAGCGGTTTCCTTTTCCGCCTGTGTTTCGATCTCTTTAACAACAGTGAAAGGCCGCTGGAAATTGCCTCGTGACCTGATGGAAATCAAATCACTTGAGCCGGTCAAATCATCAATAGTGTTCATCAGTAAAGCGCTGTTATCGCCGACAATTAACTTGCCGAAGAACGATTCTTGATAGGCCAGCATATCGCTGATAAAGTCCACATCCGAGAAGACCGCCACCGCACAATCCTGCTCGGCCTGCTTTAGGCCCGTTATCCGCTTTTTGGTTTTCTTAATTTCATTCGGGTCTTCCTCGCTGCTCGATTCGACCTCAACCTCGATACCATCGGGGAAGCTGCTCGCTAAGCGGCCAGTAACAAGATAAGCCATCGTCACAGGCTTGGTGCCCTCGTAGAATTTGCTCATCAGCTTTGCCGGCTGCAAAAACATCAGTTCAGCCGAGCTATCGACCGTAAAGCTGTTGCCCTTATCGGTGGTCGTTATAAGAGGTGTCCATTCAATATTGGGGTCGTTTATATCCGCGATTTCTCTCAGCACGCCGGCAAATAAAATCCTTACCTGATTAAGATCGGTTGTAATTACACTGTCGGCATTGAAACAGTCCTGTCCAAGATTGAGAAAGCCGATTATCGTCTCCGGCCTCTGGTCACGGGTGATAGTGGCCCGCTGGGCAAGGCCCCTATCGCCGACGAACGTGTTCTCCGGCATCGTAAGACCCCATGTCCGCAGGAGCTTATCCATGTTCGAGCTTTGCGAATGTGACATCATCATCTGCGTATTGCTTCGGTCGGGTCTGTCCGTGATACAGAAGGGGTCAACACATACAACTGTCCTGCCGCTCTTAAGAACAAACTGGTCTATGGCAAACAGCGTCCGTTCGGGCAGGTCCTTAGGATGAATGACTAACAAAATATCAACGTCGTTTACATCGTTGACGTCGGTAGGCACTTCGGTGACTTCATATTTTTTTCGCAACTGCTCCACAAAGGTCCACGGCGGTGTGGGTTGTTTTCCCTGCATCCGCATCATTTGAGCCATATAGCTGCTTGCGTCATCGCCCATTACCGGTAGGCTGCTCATTATGCCGAGGCGTTTTTTCTGACGTGTAATCGCCGTATCTATCAGATAGCTGATGTCATACTCGATAAAATTCTGTCTATCCGGCGAAAAAAATGGTATGACCTTTTCCACGCCAAACTGTGTTTGAGCTACTAAGCCGAAGAAAAAGTTTTCTTCCTCGGAAATAGAAAACCGCTGAAGACCATACTGTAATGCCTCGACCTCTTGTTCGGAATAAGGCCTGGGGTCGATTATCTTCAGATCGACCATGCCCTTAGCCTGGGTGGCATACTGCTCCAGCAGTGATTTGACAAACTCATAATAATTGTTGAAATAACGGATTTGGTCGGGTCCTTTCATCGCCGCGGTCTTGGCGTAGTAAAGCTTGAGCGTGATAGGCTGATTCAGCTTGGCTAAAATTGCTTTGGTACCATCCGAAAGTGAGTAGATCTTCTGCTCGGTAATATCAGCTCTAAGCGTTTTGCCGATGTTTTGACAGATGCTTATCGCTGAGAACATAATTACAAAAACAAAGATCGCACCCATAGCCGCTCTTGTTGTTCGGTTCACACATCCGTGAGCGGTTTTTCCAGTCGAATCCTTCACGGATTTTTCTGCGGGTTCTCTATCGGAACTCATTAGGCTGCCTTCCTTTCATCCAAAACAAAGGTGCTGGCGGCAATCCATCCGACAATCAACAGCGCAAAATAAGCAAGGTCTTTGAATTCCAGCACACCTCTCTGAATCGACTCAAAGTGCTGCCGAATGCTCATGCTCTCTATCGCCGAGACCAGGCCGGCTGGTAAAAAGCTTGAGAGATAATCCAGCGTCGTCGGCATACCGGCAAAAACCAGCACCGCACATGCAACTACCGACAGGACAAAACTTATCACCTGGTTCTTACTGACCGTAGAAAAGAAACAGCCGACAGCAAGAAAACCTCCCGCCATCAGCCAGCTACCTATATAGCCGGTAATTATCAGGCCGACATCAGGCTCGCCGAGGTAGCAAACGGTAATAACCATAGGAAAAGTCAAGGCCAGTGCAATCGCCAGGAAAATCCAGGCGGCGAAGAACTTGCCCAAGACCGCCTGTGTTATCGTAATGGGCAAAGTAAGCAGCAGCTCAATTGAGCCGGTCTTGCGCTCTTCGGCCCAAAGACGCATAGCAGTCGAGGGAACCATAAAAACATACAGCAGCGGCAGATTCATAAAAAATACCCGCATATCCGCCTGACGTGCCTCGAAAAAGCCCTGCTTGAATGTCAGATAACCTGAGAAAAATAGAAAAATCACTAAAAATACGTATGCAAGAGGAGTTGTAAAATAACTTTTAAGCTCCCTCTTAAATACCGCCCAGAAACTTTGCATTTTATACTCCTGCCTTGAGCTGGTAATTGGTTATTAGTAATCACGTTTATTATTTAACCAATTACCATTCAACCAGTCCCTTAGAGAACAGTTACCATTTAACCAACTATGTGCTTTGTCTTTTAGTAATCTTACGAAACACCTCATCTAAACTACACTGGTGTTTTTGTTTCAATTCATCAGGTGTGGAATCCACCAAAATGCGTCCTTCGGAGATGATTACCGTTCTGGAGCAAACGGCCTCCACTTCTTCAAGGATGTGAGTCGAAACTATGATACACTTTTCTTTAGCCATTTTACTTATAAGCTGCTGGACGTCGTGTTTTTGATTTGGGTCCAATCCATCCGTTGGCTCGTCAAGAATGAGCACATCCGGGTCGTGGATTAGAGCCTGTGCTAATCCCACACGTCTTTTATATCCTTTCGACAGGGTTTCAATCGTCTGATGGTACACGGAATCGATAGCACACATCGGGACAATCCGGTCTAATTTTTGCTTGCGCGTATTGCCGGTAATCTGTCTGGCATCGCAGACGAAGCTCAGAAAGCCGCCGACGGTCATCTCGCCGTACGCAGGTGAATTTTCCGCTAAATATCCGAGTCTGCGTCTAACTTCAATGGGATTTTGCAGGATATCATATCCGCCGACCGAAGCTGTGCCGTTATCAGGCCTGATAAAGCAAGCCAGCATCCTCATTGCAGTTGTTTTGCCGGCCCCATTTGGTCCGAGAAGGCCCAGCACTTCGCCCTTACCGACTTCAAATGATATGCTGTCAACGGCAACAACCGGGCCGAAACTTCGCCGAAGCTCTTTGACCTTTATCATATCCGTCTCCAAAAACAGAAGAAATCAACATGGATATACGGTGAAACCACAACCTAAACCCGTGGTAAAACACATAAATTTACTCAAAATCTCTTGATAGTCAACCCCGTTAGAGACAATTTCTTATTATTCGCATAAAAATTTATGAGCCGAGTCGCAAAGGTAAAGTTCGTTGATTGCGAGAGCAGTATTGCAAAATCGCTCGATTTGATTGGTGCCGGTGGGGCTGTTGAAAAAGGTGAGATTGCTTCGTCGCTACGCTCCTCGCAATGACACAAAGTGCGTTTTCAGGTTATTGCGAGCGATTCGAAGAATCGCGCGGCAATCTCAAATGTTGTTTTGGGACTTTTTCAACAGCCCCCCGGTGCTCGGCTGCCGCGGCAGGGGCTTATCATAATAAAGCCGAACCTGACCAACTCTTCACCGCCGCCGGTAACAACAGGCGTTGCCGCAGCCGAAGCTGTCTATCAATGCTGCAGAGCTTATACAAAGGCTGAAATTGTCATAGGCCAAGGCTGTGAAAGCGGCAAGACATCTGATGTTTTCACTACGCTAGGATACGCCGCTTTAGCTAAAAAGTACGGCATAAGATTGATTGACTTTAATGAGGCTGAAACGGTCGTCCTTGAAAACAGCAAAGCCCTTCAGTTAGAGCAGTTTCACATTCCCGTAATTGTGCGCGATGCGTTTGTGATTTCTCTGCCTATGCTTAAAAACCACAGCTTCACAGCGACAACTATCGCAATGAAAAATATGTTTGGCGTAGCGTCGGCCAAGTTCTATGCAGGCTCATGGAACAAATCTAAACTGCACAGCCCTTCGACGGACAAATCCGTCGTGCATGTATGCTTGTATAAAAAGCCTGACCTTTCGGTCGTGGATGCCTCCGTAGTGGCACGGGCTTCCAGCCTGCGCAGCATGGCATGCGCCACGTGAAGACACGGCCAAGCCTGTCCTGAGCGAAGTCGAAGGGATGGCCGTGCCACAGAATTAGCCGGCTTCGAACCGGTTGCGGTTGATACCGTCGGCAGTGAGCTGCTTGGCCACAATCCACATCGGCTGGAATATCTGAAACTGGCCATCCGCCATGGCGGACATGGAAGTATGAACAATATCGAAATAATCCAAGCTTAATAATGCGACCTGTGCTGCACCGCGGACAAGAATTGCTTTGTTAGCCCACAACAACCGATAACTAATCCGTTATTTCTCGTCGGCTATTTTTCTTGCAAAGCTCAGACCCTTTTCTATACTGTAGGGTAGCTGGTCCCTAAGGGACTGGTTAAATGGTAACTGGTAATTAATAACCAATTACTAATAACTATGCTTTGTTGAAAAGCCTCACCGTCGTTTCGACCGAAGCGACGCGGAGCGTCGCGAAGTGGAGAAATCTGCTCAAAAATAGATTTCTCGATTCGCCTGCGGCTCGCTCGAAATGACATTCTGAACTCTTTTCAACAGAGCATAATAACTAATAACCATACTGCTCCCCGCTTCCGCGGGGACAAGTTTACCCCTGCGAAGGCAGGGGCAGAAAGCACGGGGCTGGAGCAAGATATGAATTTAGTCAAATGGTTTCGCAAAAATAAGACGAAGGTGATGGCTATTGTAGTCATCGTTTTAATGGTCGCTTTTATTGGGGGCAGCGCCTTAAACTACATGCTTAGCCCTGCAAGGACCTTAGGCAGTAAGGTTGTAGCGTACTACGGCAATAATAGGAAAATAACAAGCAACGGTTTGACTTTGGCCCGACGGGAGCTGGAGGTTCTAAGGCTCTTGGGGGCAAGTGAGCTGATAAGGCAGCAGGATCTGCGGGGCTTTCTAATGGCGGAACTGCTGTTTAGCGAGGGCAGAGCACAAACGCCGGTAATCAATCAGATAAGGCAACTAATAAGAGCAAAGCGGTACAGCATCAGCGACGAGCAAATCGCTTGTATCTACTCACACTCAATGCCGAGCCACGTATATTGGCTGCTGTTGAAAAATGAGGCGCAGCTTGCAGGGATTAGGATCACAAATGATGACGTAGGTGAGCTGCTTGCAAGATCAATACCGGAGCTTTTTGACGGCCAAACATATACACAGCGAATTAAATGGCTGATTAATCGGTACGGCATTCCAGAGCCTCAGCTATTGGCAACCTTCGGCAAATTGGTGGCGGTATTACAGTACGCACTGTTGATTAGCTCAACTGAAGACGTTACCGACTCACAGATAATGTATCTGACCGGTTGCGAGAAAGAGACAATCGATGTAGAATTTGTAAAATTTGATTCCGATGTGTTTACCGAAGCCCAGGAACAGCCGAGCGAGGAACAAATACTCGAGCATTTTAACAAATACAAGGAATGCTCCGCCGATGAAGTAAGCGAAGAAAATCCTTATGGCTTCGGATATAAACTGCCCGACAGAGTTCAGCTTGAATACATAGCGCTTAAGCTCGATGATATCTCACCCATAGTGACACCACCTACACCCCAGGAAACAGAAGAGTACTATCGCAAACATGTAAAACAATTCACCGAGTCGGTCCCGCAGGACCCAAACGACCCGAATTCGCCCTTAGTTGAGCGAACCAGAAGCTACGCTGAAATGGAAAGTTTCATCTCCAAACAGCTTCTGCGAGACAAAATAAACTCAAAGGCAGAAAGCATCCTCCAGGAAGCAAGGACGCAAACTGAAATTGCTATGGAGGATTTAGAGTCTGAGAAGCTAAGTGCCGAGCAGATAGAGTCCGTTGCAGGCGAAGGTAGTGATTACGAAACCGTCGCAAAGAAATTAGCAGAGAGACACAATATCAAGGTCTATGCCGGCCAGACGGGTCTGCTAAGTGCGGCTGATATGGGAGCCGACGAATGCTTAAGTAGGTTGTATATACTGGGCGAGGGACGTAATCCTGTGCGATTGCGTCAGATTCTCTTTTCAATTCCTGCCTTGAGCGACGATGAGCAGTCCGCCTCAGGCGGACCTGCAAGGCCGAGCCCTTTGGGCGGAGGGCAGCCGAGATTATTTGAAAACATTGGGCCGGTCAGAGATATTTTATCTGAAATAATGGTATTAGTACGGACAACTAAGGCCCAAAAGACATCTACTCCGGAAGGCATAGACTTAATACTCGATACCAGAACCTTGATGCTCGATGATGATCGAGAATCTCCGCAGGACGCCTGGCGGCGGAAAATCGAGAATCCGGTATTGAGAACGGTAAGAGAAAATGTAGTGGATGACTTAAAGAAACTTGCGGTAGTCCGTCAAGGATTAGTCAAAAACAAAGCCGAAGAATTTGTTGACCTCGTGAAAAAAGATGGCTGGGAGAAGGCACTTAATAAATTTAATGAGCTTTACAGTCAACAAACCAGGCAGAGTGGAAGTGACCCAAATATTTTTAGATTGGAACGATTGACAAATCTACAAAGAATTCCAAAAAGGACGTTGACAGCATTGGCAGCCCAAAGTAAAGGCAGGTTAACAGAACAGATATTCGTCAACGAGGCACAGAAACGGTTAACTGTCAATGAGGCTGAGATTCAGAGCCGGTTCATAGAGAAGCTTTATTCACTTGTGCCACGCAACATCAGTATTGTTAAGAACTTGCCGTTGGCTATGGAATTTAACCCGCAGATGTGCTTTTACATTATCAAGGATATTTTGGTTAAGCGTCTTGGGCTGGAAGAATACGAAAAAATGAAGGCAGTGCGATTCTTTTCAGGAGATCAAGCTCAGTCCCAGACTATGGCGGCGGTGCACTTTAATCCCGAAAACATAGTCAAGCGTATGAAATTTCAGCCGGCTAAACAGGACCAGACGCAGGCAGAATCAGACGTGTCCGATGAGTCGGAGGGAGCATCGTAATGGCGCAGCGTTCAGAAGCAAACAATGTGGGCTTTCTGATGGTTATTGCAATCCTGGCCTGGGCTGTGCCGGGGGCGGGCCATTATATGCTAAAAGAGAAAAAACGGTCTATAATCATATTCGTAACCATTGTAATTGTTTTCTTAATAGGACTATATGTCGGCTCAATCGGCGTGATCAATCCGATTGATTCAAAGGCCTGGTATTTGGCGCAGATTATGAATTCACCTATAGTGGCGGCATTGGGACATTTGACATCGTCGGCACCGGAGAAGTATCGTGTTTTTGGAAGGCCGAACGAAATCGGTCAGTATTATACGAGTATTGCCGGATTACTTAATCTTTTGTGTATCATTAACGCCGTTTATTTAGGTCATCTGCGTGGCAGCAATCTTGAACACCCAACCCCCAGTAAAACCGAGGGCTAAATATGAAACCGGAGGTTAAATGTCGTTAATGGTTTCTTTTGTAATGGCGAGCTTTGTCGCACCAGAGAATATCGGAACAAATCCGCAGTCGATGCTATTGCTGCTGCCGTTGGTGGTAGCGATAGCCGTCATTTATAAAGTCACAAAAATGCCGAAGATCACTGCAGTATCTTTTATAAAAGAAGTAGTGGTTTTATCCGGCTCAATTGTCATTTTCATTGCTATAATTGCAATAGCCTTATTTGCTTTTACCTGGCTGATCACCGAGTGAATGCGTAACCCGCCGTGGCGGGTTAAGGACGCCTAATTCGATGAGTGCTTTGAAAGCGGCTTTTTGCTCCGCTTCTTTTTTGTTTGTACCCCAGGCACTCGGAAAGTGTCGTTCAGCTATTACTACCTCAGACTCAAAACATTTATCGTGGTCGGGTCCTTTTTCATCAAGCAGTATATAAACAGGTATAACGTTGAACCGCTCCTGGGCGTACTGCTGTAATAGAGATTTGTAATTACCCTGAGCTTGTTCGTTATCGGCTTGTTCGATTACTGGGTGAAAAACTCTCAGAGTAAAGCTGCGGGCGGCGTCAAAACCGCTGTCAAGGTAAATTGCGGCTATAATAGCTTCCAACAAAGCAGCAGCGAGAGACCCAGTTAGGGCTTTGCTGGAGGCCATACTTTTTCCCACTTTCAGGAATTTTTGCAGGTCCAAACGTCTGATTATTTGAGCACAGGTCTCGCGGGAAACAAGCATACTTTTGAGCTTTGTCAATTCGCCTTCCAAACGACCTGAGAAACGCTCGAACAAAGTTTGGCAAATAACAGCACCCAAAATGGCGTCGCCGAGAAATTCCAGCCTTTCATTACTTAAAAGCCGGTTATCGACAGCGGAAGAATGAGTAAGCGCCTTGGCTAAAAATTTGATGTTGGTAAACTGATACCCTATTATCTGCTCGATTTGCCGCAGGCTTTCCTTGTTCATTAAATTGAGTCCTAATTTTGCAGGATATTGTGAGCAGATTACGAGTATCGCTTGTGGCTAAGCCACACGAGATGGACAGTTATTAGCTGTCGTATTCTCGCCAGTGATCTTCGTAACCGGCTCAACAAAGCAAATACGCTTTCAATTATCCAATATATGAGCTTGTTGTCAAGTTGCTCGATTCTCAACGAGTATCTCCGCAGTCCCACAAGGGACACTGCGTGGACGTGGCGCCAGCCATCCCAGCGACTTGGCGGCGGAGCATCGAGCAGGATTAACCGACCATTTGCAAGCTGGCTAAAGCAACGAATTTGTCATCGGTAATTTCAAAAATCCCGTCGAGACCGGTTACCGTGAAGATACCTTTTGTTGCTGCGGCAACGCTGCAAAAGACGAGCCGATGACCACAATCGCCTAAAAGCTTGCGCAACTTCAGCAGCTTGGAGAGGCTTGATGAGGTTACAATATCAATGCTGGAAAAATCAATCACCACGTCACAGTCCCCTCTGTCACGCACGATACCAATAACCGTTTTGAGCTCATCGCCCAATTCCGGCTCGGCTGGCAGGTCCACAAGAATTATGTCTTCCGACCAGTTTTGAATCCCCATTGTTTATCTCCTTTCCATTCTCTGCCCCTTGGGGGCTGTGAAGGATGAAGTTTCAATAATATATGCTACAGAGATTATCGAATATTGTATCGGCATAAGTTTTAGTGCGGTTAAGCAAAAAACAATATAGAATGGATAACTTATTTGCCTATAGAGGTTTTGTTACAACAGGGTACGGATCGCTGTGGTGCTTAGGGTTCTATTTGCCCTGCCACAACTTCCGATAAAAACCGGTTTTTCAGTATTCCGGCGCGTACGCTTAATAAGAAGTCCACATGAGTTTTACAATTTTCTATCTAACTTTCGATAGCTGATGGCTTCTGCGATGTGTTCTGGGTGAATATTTTCTTCGCCGGCCAGGTCTGCAATAGTGCGAGCGACTTTGCAGATTTTATCATGCGCCCGCGCGGACAGGCCAAACTCTGTCATCGCTTGCTTGAGCATCAATTCGCTGGCAGAGTCGAGCTTGCAGAACCTCTCGGTCTGCTTATGACTCATCCTGGCGTTGGTCATTACGTTTGAATCGCCAAACCGACGCTGCTGAACTTTCCTTGCATTTACAACCTGGGCCCCTACCGTTGCAGAGTCGAGTCGGCTGGAGCCGGAGCGAAGTTTGCTAAAACCTATAGCAGGAACATCAATGTGAATATCAATTCTGTCAACCAGCGGTCCGGAGATTTTTGACAGGTACCGCTCGATTTGGCCGGGCGTGCACTTACACCTTCTGGCATCGCTTCCGAAATAGCCGCAGGGACAGGGATTCATCGCAGCAACAAGCATAAACTGAGCGGGAAACCTTACGGTTTTCTTGGCCCGTGACACGATGACAAAACCATCCTCCAACGGCTGACGAATCATTTCCAGAACGTGCCGTGGAAACTCGACAAATTCATCGAGAAATAATATTCCAAAATGAGAAAGTGACAGCTCTCCGGGGCGAGGTGTCGTACCACCGCCGATCAGAGCTGGGCCGCTCGCTGTGTGGTGCGGCATTCGCACAGGCCGAGTCGCCATAAGCGCTCTATCTTTAGATAGTAAACCTACTGAGGAATATATGCGGGTGGTCTCGAGCGACTCTTTCAGGCTCAGCGGCGGTAGAATGGTCGCTAATCTCTGGGCCAGCATTGTCTTTCCTGCTCCCGGTGGGCCGATCATCATTATATTGTGACCGCCGGCAGCAGCAACAGTTAACGCCCGCTTGACGCTTTCCTGACCCTTAACATCCGCAAAATCAACATCGTAATTTGATGCAACATTAAACATCTCATCAATATCAGCGGTGATCGTCTCAAGGGTCACCTGCCCGGAGAAAAAGGCTGCCGCCTGTGCAAGTGAGCCGACGCCATAGACCTCTATATCCTGGACTACTGCTGCCTCTTTGGTATTGTCTAAAGGGACAATCATTCGGTGAAAACCATTTGTTGCGGCATTCATCGCCATACTTAATACACCGTTGATCGGCCTGACCCTGCCGTCCAAAGCTAGCTCGCCGACGATAATAAAGTCTTTAATAGAGGGATTTGCCAGTATCCCCTGGCCGATGAGCATACCCAGAGCAATCGGCAGGTCGAAGACGGGACCTGCCTTTTTCACATCAGCCGGCGCCAGGTTTATCAGTGACTGAGTCTTTGGATACCTATAGCCTGAGTTTATAATCGCGCTTTTGACCCTCTCAATGCTTTCTTTTACAGCGGTATCCGGCAGGCCTACGATGAGAGACTTTTCAAGTCCGCCGCGAGCAACATCAACTTCGACCTCGCAGATTATGCCTTCAATCCCTTCCAGTGTGACACTATGCAGTCTGGCTAACATGGTTTTCTTTCCTATTTGCGAAAGAATATCAGATAACAAGAACCAAGTCAAATAGCATAAAGCATTTGCAATAGGTAGAAATTTCTAAAAAGATTGTTTTTCTCATAATTTTCTCATTTTTACTTTGCTAATATTGTGGTAGATGAAGCCAACAAGAGTCGGGTAGCCTGACCACGGTGGCAAGCTGCAGAATCATTGATACTTTTGTATAAGGAGAATTAAAATGTTAAAGAAACTCTGGAAACCGGTCGCTATCGTTTTAGTGGGGGTCATGGTATGTGCAGTGGCATACGGGGTAAAGGGCAAGGAACAAAGCGAGAAATCATCCCCGGCCCAGGAGGCAAAATCGGGCGAAGTCGAACGCAAAGTAACAGAGGCGGAAGTCCCAGCGGCTGCCTTGGCCACTTTCAAGAAGATGGCTGCCGGCGCCAAGCTCACCGAGTTCGCGGAGGAAATCGAGCACGGCCACACATTCTACGAGGGTTCGTGGAAAAGCCCTGCCGGAGGGAATGTTGACGTATTGGTCACGCCGGCAGGTGACGTGGTAGAAATCGAGGAAATAGTGGGTGCAGACCAAGTCCCGGCAGTGGTGCTGGCGGTGGCCCAGAAGGCAGCCGATAAGGACGCTCAGTTGGCGTTTGAGAAAAAGACAACGATTCTTTACGAGGTCAGGTTCCAGAAAGGTAACAGTCAGAAAGAGCTGCTTCTCACCCCGGATGGTCGCCGCATTGAGCAAGAGGCTGAGAAGGGCAAACAGGACGAGGATGAAGACGAGGAGGGAGTCTCAATTGACAAGGTCCCCGAAGCTGTGAAATCAACCATTCTTAAGCACGCCGAGGGTGGAAATATCCAAGAAATCGAACGCGGAAACGAGGACGGTAAAGTCATATACGAAGCCGAAGTCCTCATCGGCGATAAAGAAATCGAGCTAAAAATTGACCCCAGCGGCAAACTACTCAGCAAAGAGGTGCAAGATGAAGAAGATGATGAGGACGACGATGATTAAGGACAAGAAAAGTAGTGACACATCAAGCTCTCTAAGTTAAAATGCGCACTGCTGAGTTATAAAGTATTGTTACTCAGCGGTGCGTTTTTCTTGCTGTAGGCAATCAAATGCGTCTGCTGATTATAGAAGATTATCGTCCTTTGCGCCAATCGCTGACAAAGGGACTACAGGAAGCGGGTTTTGCAGTAGATACAACGGGTGATGGACAGGAGGGTCTGTGGTATGCAACAAGCAATGATTATGACGTAATCATCCTCGACCTAATGCTGCCCGGTATGGATGGTCTGACAATTCTCAAAAAGCTAAGGGCTAAAGGCCGAAAGTCTCACGTCTTGATCCTTACTGCTAAAGACACTCTGCAAGATCGCATAACTGGATTGGACCTCGGCGCCGACGATTATCTGGTTAAGCCGTTCGCATTTGAAGAGCTCCTGGCACGTGTCCGGGCGCTGCTGCGTCGTAGTTATCGCCAAAAGAATCCTCATATCAAGATCAAAGATTTGCAGATTGATTTGACCACGCAGAAGGTCCGGCGTGGCCACGAGGAAATTCAGCTTACTCCACGGGAGTACGCACTATTGGGGTATTTGGCCATGCGTCGTGGCCAAACTGTCTCACGCACGGACATCTGGGAGCACGTTTACGAGTTTAAATCCACCGCATCCAGTAATGTAGTTGATGTTTACGTCGGCTATTTGCGAAAGAAGATAGAACAGCCAGGCAAAGCTCCCCTCATCCACACAGTCCGAGGCCGTGGTTATACTTTGGGAGTCCAACCGTGAAGCCTTCTCTGCAAATACGTCTCGTTGTTGGCGTAGTGAGCGCTGTGTTGTTGCTGTTGATTGTCTTCAGTGTGGGCATCTACACCGTTATTCGCGGCGCGTTGCTCAGACAGTTCGATGCCTCATTAGTATCAATAGCCCAAATATTGGCTGCCTCGGTGGAAGTTGACGGAAACGAGATCGAGTTGGAGTTCGAGGCACAGCAAATGCCGGAATTCCAGGACCGCAACAGACCAACGTACTACCAGTTATGGCACCTTGACGGCACGGTAGTAGCAAAGTCTTCTTTGTTGGACAGCAGTGAGCTCCCGCGTCTCTCGGGCTCTCTCACGAAACCTGATTTCAGAACAATCAAAGGCAGCGGTGGCCGAGTCGAACGTGTAGCGGGCTTTAGCTTCATACCCAGGCTTTCAAACGATGATGACCGTAAACCAACAGAGCAGCAACCACTGACGTTGGCTGTGGCACGAGACAGCACTTCTGTATTGAGCCAATTAAGGTTTCTTCAATGGCTGCTCTTTTTCGCGTCAGCGGCTGTGACAGCCTTGTCTGTCCTTGTCGCGGCCCTGACAGTCCGTCAAGGTCTTCGCCCGCTAACTGCAATCGCCGATGAGATCGCGTCTATCAGAGAGAACGATTTAGCGACTCGTATTGGAACTGAGGGTGTGCCCGGCGAGCTGTTGCCGATCAAAGACCGCTTGAATGATCTTTTGTCCCGGCTCGAAGACGCTTTTAAGCGAGAGCGACGCTTTACCGCAGACGTGGCTCACGAATTACGCACACCTCTGGCAGGTATCCGTTCTACACTGGAGGTGACTCTGACACGCATCCGTGATGTAAATGAATATCAAGCATCACTTTCCGATTGTCTGACAATCAGCAAGAATATGCAGAGGATGATGGACAATCTGTTGACTCTTGCCCGCCTTGACGCCCGGCAAATAACCTTCCGACGGGTCCGTATTGAATTGGCTGAGCTGGTGAGCTCCTGTTGGATGTCTTTTTCAGAAAGGGCACTTGAGCGCGAAATAATTTTTGAAAATAATGTTCCTCTCAAAATGACTTATGAATCAGATCCCGAGAAACTATCAATGGTAATGTCCAACATTCTGGACAACGCTGTCGAATATACCGACAGAGGTGGCCACATCTGGTTAACCGCTCACCAATCCAGAGACTCCATAGAAATCATTGTTAGTAACACCGGCTGTAAGCTTACCAGTGAGGAAGCCTTACAGGTATTTGACTGTTTCTGGCGCGGTGATGCGTCGCGTGCGAACACGGGCGACCACTTTGGTTTGGGCTTGGGTTTAGTGCAAAGGATCGTCAGAGCGTTAGGCGGTTCTGTCAGTGCTGAACTTCAGAATGGTGGAATATTTGCCGTTCGGCTCACCTTTCCAAATAAGAATATGAGTAAGTGATCACAATCCAAGAAACTGGATCGCCAGGCCGCAAAGAAGTATGGTCGCACCGGCTGTGGCGTGGGTAAAACGTTGTCCGGCTTAATCCGCTCCGCTCCGAATGGCTCTGTAAACAGCCGAGAGGCCAAAAATGGTTGCACTGACGATAACAATGCAGGCGCCGGTCGGCAAATTGAGGTAATATGAAACCAGAAAACCAATCAGAGCGCTCAGCATACCAAAAATAGTCGCTGTAATAACTACCGACTTATGTCCTGTACATATCCGATAAGCTGCTGCCGCCGGGCAGGTAACAAGGCTGAAAATCATCAATCCCCCAACAAGAGGCAGATTGACTGCCAATATTATACCGCACAAAATCAAAAACAGACCGTAAACAAACCTCTCATGGATGCCGGTCGCGGCCGCAATGGATCGGCTAAAAAGTAATACCTTCAGCTCTTTATTGAAAACGTGAGAAAACAGCACTAAGACAAGAGCCATTACGGCGATAGTAATAGTGCCTGAGCGGTCTGTAAAAAGTATATTGCCCCATAACAGACCGAGCATTTCGGACCGACTTCCTTGATTCAGACCTATGCCAAGAAAAGTAAGGCCTAACATAAGACAAAAAACTATCGCCAGTCCTACATTTGTATCCATCCTGGTCTTGTCGGGCCTAATAGCCGCCAGGCTTAGTGCCGCCATTACCGACGCGGTTATGCCGCCGAGTACGGGACTTACAGCAGTCAAAGTTGCGTTTTCAAATGTTAGGAAACTACCATATATAAATCCAGCCATCGCCGCATGTGAGATGCAGGTGCCGATAAATGGGATTCTCATGCCCACAATATATACACCTAAAAGGCCTGTGCTTGCTCCGGCGATAAGGCCGGCAACAATTACCAAATAAAAATATGAATCCATACTGTTAAGGTTCCAGCGTTTGTTTTTTGTTGATAGCGTATCTTCGTCCACCGATATTGAGCATTTCGATTCGGCACTGGTAGGCCGTCTCAAGAGCATTGGAGGCGAAAACATCTTCCGCGTCGCCATCGGCCAGCAGATTTCCTTCGTGTAAAAGGACAATTCTGCCGCAGCTTGGAGGCAGCAGATTTGTATCATGTGAGACCATCAGAATGGTTATGTTTGTTTGCCGGTATAACTGGTCGATAATCTCGGTAATCTGGTATTTCCAGTTGAAATCAAGATTTGAGCATGGCTCATCCAGCATCAAAATTGTAGGCTCCTGTGCCATCGCTCGGGCAATGAGAGTTTTCTGCTGCTCTCCACCTGAAAGAGTCCTGAACGTCTGATTGCTCAGGCCGGCCAAACCAAGTTTGTTGATCCAGTCATCAACTATCAGGTAATCCTGTTTCTTCAGATGGGTCAGTAAAGGTTTTGCACTTATTTGACCCATGGTGACGACTTCCCGCAAAGTAAAGGGCAATTCAGAGTTGTATTCAATTGCCTGTGGGATATAACCGATGTGCTTTCGCAGATTGCTCTTGCTCCAGCAGCTAAGCTTGGACAAATCTCTGTTGTCAAATTTTATAGTGCCGCGATTTGGTTTTATCAGGCCGCTACAAATCTTTAATAGGGTTGTTTTGCCCGCCCCATTGGTTCCGACAATGCCTACAAATGCACCGGAAGGTATCTGTAAATTTTTGATATTAAGGACGGCTCGGCTGCCGCGTTTCACTTCGACACCTGAAAGGCTTAAACTGCTGCCGATCATTTGCTTGCCGCCTCAACAAGGGCCTGGACGTTTTTCCGCAGTAGTTGGTCGAAACCATTCGAGCTTGTATCAATATCAGGAAAGTTGCTGAAAATTATTGCTTTAGCCTGCAGCCGCTCGGCCAGCACATCAGCAAGGGCGGTGCCCTCCTGCTTATTGGCTATGACAAATCTTACATCCCGGCTTTGGGCTTTTGTAAGGCACTGATTGATATTAGAGGCCGTTTCGATATCACTGCCCATAAAAGTGGCTACTATCTCCAGACCAAGCCGATCGGCAAATTCAGCCTGATGATCAGAGGCAACAACCTCTGTCGCTTTGACGCCGGTTTGTTCTATGACGGTGCGAAGCTCAAGACTTAACTGTTTCTGACGCTTTTCTATCAGCCTCAATCTCTGCTCATATTGAGCTTGTTTTTCAGGATATTCTGCTGAGAGGATATTGGCAACTTCCCTGCAGGCAGCCACATAAGTTTCAGGCACACACAAGCCCGGCAGGGGTTCTAACAAAGCCGTCTTTAGGCCGTTTTTCTTCATTCGTGAAAGTGAATCTTCGATTTTTTGCTGAAAGTCAAAAAGCAATAATATTTTGCAATCGCAGAGCTGCTTTACCTGCGTCGGTGAAATGTCGAAATGTCCTGGGCACATGCCTGGTGGAGCCAAGCAAAGAATTTCCATGTCGTCTCCACATAGGTCCTCGACCACGCATTGCAGATAAGAATTGGTGACAGCAATTTCAGGCTGTTTATTTTCGAATTCTCTGTCGCTACAGCTGGTTAAAACTCCGACCAATGCAACAGAAAACATCAATACACATATTAAACTTACATCTTTCATTTCTCAAACGATCCGATGTGCCCGCCATTTTTCAGCCGCACGCGAACAATAACACCCGTTCGGGTCTGTGGATTATACCAGGTTTTTCTCGGCACCGGATACTCCATTTCTCTCATACGATCCAGGTCAAAATTGGGGCCCTCGCTGTAAAGAACCCAACTGACAGGTGATTCTTTTACAGTATAATAATTTTGTCCCTGCTCTTTTTCATTATCGGGGAAGCCATCCGGAACCCACAGATATGCTCCATCCTTGACGGTGACGGTCCTGTTGTAGATTAGTGTCCCTACGGATCTATATTTATATGTGTAGCCTTTGTTGAATCTGTCTTCTATGCTGGTGGCTATATAGGTATTGCTGTCATCAGGTACCGGCAGGTATTTACTTTCGACTAACTCCAACGGCAGTTGATAGAAGTGCTCTCCGAGCATACAGTCCACGCGGGTCGGCGGGAATTTACCGTTGTTCTCGAGCGAGTAGGCCTCAAGCGCCATGCCAATCTCGCGCAGCTCGGCATTAACAGCCACAATCTTTGCCTGAAGACGAGCGCGGCCCATCGCGGGAAGCAGAATCCCCAACAGAAGTGCGATAATAGCAATAACCACCAACAACTCAATTAAGGTAAACGCTCGCTTCAAAATGAACGAGTCCTTTCATAAATACCGGTGTTCACGATTGTGGGTAAAAACCCCGCAATAAATTGCGGGGCTAAATATTCTGTTTAGCCGTCACCCCTGCGGTGACGGTTGTTCCTTATCTGCCATGCGGTGCTCGTCGCTGGCTAAAACTAAGCCGTTTCCGTCATAGTTCGGCACCCATAAGCGGTAACCGCTTTTCAAGTCAGAGCTATTTTGATCCATTATAGCGATGATATCGAAAGGTTCGCTTAAATTATTCGAGCCGGCGTAAATGCCATTGCCCCGTCCCAGTTTTACAGGTAAGGTCTTAACGCCATCGGTTATCACCAGCTCCCCATACGGCCCCCAGCCGTTTGGGTCCACGAAATAGACATCTTCAATTTTTATCAGCCGAGACTGGTAATATTCACAGCCGATTTGCCGATTGGGATCAAAAATGGAATTGTCATTGTCGTCTTTTAGCTCATCGAGCGTAACAAGCTCCGGCTGGGGTATTCCAACACCGCGCTCTAACAGCTCAATTGTAAAATCGTGGTCGGGATTATTGCTATGCTGCTCGTTTATGTTTGTTTTGCCTTTGTAAGATAGGTAGTAGCCGGTTACACGTATTCTATCTCCCGGACAGAACTGAGCGCTGTTAATGCGAGAAAGCTCTGCAATGAACTCTTCGTTCGTATAGCCTCCGTCCAGTGCGATCCAGGGCAGATTGTTATATAATTGTCCCATCCAGACGGCTGTGCCTGCATGGTCGTCACCTTCACCCTGAAAAAAGAATTGCCATTCTCCACTGATGTTATATATCTGCGTTATAGTGTCGTCCGGTGTCGGATTCAGCAAATCAGCAGGATTGTGCAGCAAAATCCCTTCAAGGATAACTTTCTCGGTCGCGTTATATGTTTGTTCGCCATCGGCATTTACGGCTTGAAACTCTGAATGGGTTACTTCGGTGACCGTAGGCTGTGCCTTGACAATACCGCCAAATGACAAGGTTAAAACTGCTGTTAAAACGACCAGTTCTTTCATGACTTTTTCCTCCAAAATAAAATTAAGATGAACATTACAATAGCGCATACGATTAACAAAATAGTGCTACTGTGCATAAAAATATGATAATTGTGTTACTGGGTCAAGAAAAAAATTGACAGGAAGTAATAAATTTTCTAAATATGTCAGCTCGTTAATCGAAAATAGATTTTAAGGAAGAATATATGGCATCATCGGAAAAAGTTCTGGTCATAGACCTAAAGCAAAGTCCGGAATATCAAAAGCTTCTGGATAGCCAGTCACAAACCTGTGGAATGCGCTCGGGCAGAGTCTATCTGCAGCCAGGCCAGAATTGCGGCGAGCACAGCACTAAAAACCATGAGGAATTGCTTGTCTTCCTTTCCGGCCAGGGCACATTGCTCATCGGCCAGGAAAGAAGTTTCCAGGTCGGCCAGGGCAGGGTTTGCTATATACCGCCAAATACCGTCCACGATGTTAAAAACGGTGGTGCTGAACCGCTGATTTACATTTATTGTGTCGCGCCGGCTGGTGGTGCAAAAGAATCGTCGGAATAGACATATTATAGATTGAGCAGATTAGGTTTATAGCGATGACAGAAGACAGAAAAATTGCCTATTTTACAATGGAAATAGGCTTAGATCCGCGTATGCCAACCTATAGCGGCGGCCTTGGCATATTGGCGGCTGATACTATACGCTCGTCCGCTGATATGCGAGTACCGACAGTTTGCGTAACTCTGCTTGCCAGAAAGGGCTATTTCCATCAGAAGCTGGCTTCGGACGGCAGCCAAAGCGAACAGCAGGAAAACTGGAATGTCAGCAACTTCCTGAAGCCGCTGAATAACAGAATCTCTATTGTTCTGGAAGGACGGAATGTTCAGGTGCGGGCCTGGCAATACCGGGTGTCCGGCATCTCCGGTTCTGAAGTACCGGTTTTTTTCCTGGATACCGACCTGCAGGAAAACAGCCCCTACGACAGACAGTTGTGTCACTATCTATACGGAGGCGACCTACGTTATCGACTATGCCAGGAAGTAATATTAGGTATCGGCGGCGTCCGAATGTTACGTAGTCTGGGTTATCAGAACATAGCGAGATTCCACATGAACGAGGGACACGCTGCTATGCTGGCTCTGGAATTGCTGACCGAAGAGATAGAAAAAACCGGCAGCGATTCGATTTCCGCTGACCTTATCGAGGCGGTCAGGGCAAAATGTGTTTTTACTACTCATACTCCAGTTCCAGCCGGTCAAGATAAGTATCCGATGAATTTAGTGCGTCAGGTCCTCGGTGAGCACAAAGTCCTGGAGCTGGAAAACGAACTCTGCTGCGAGCCGGGTGTGCTGAATATGACTTATCTGGGCCTGCATCTAAGTCACTATATAAATGGAGTCTCCAGGGAGCACGGAAAAGTTTCCAGCCAGATGTTTGGTTCTTACGTGGTTGATTCCATCACCAACGGCGTACACGCTGCTACATGGGTATCAAAGCCGTTCGCTGATGTCCTTAATAGACATATACCGAACTGGCGCGAGAACAATTTCAGTCTTCGATACGCATTGAACCTGCCCGAAAACGAAATATGGGACGCGCATATCCAGTCAAAACAAAAACTGCTCGAATACATTAAGCGGCAAACCAATACAGTAATGGATTTGGATGTCTTTACCATCGGCTTTGCGCGACGTGCTGCCGCTTACAAAAGAGCAGACTTGTTATTTTATGATATTGACAGACTAAAAAATATAGCCTCAAAAGCCGGCAGATTCCAGTTGGTATTCGCAGGTAAAGCCCATCCTAAAGACCAGGATGGTAAGAAAATTATCAAAAAACTGTTTCAAGCCCAGCAGCATCTGCAGCCGGATATAAAACTTGTGTATCTGCCAAACTATAATATGGAATCGGCAAAAATTCTTATACCGGGAGTGGACCTCTGGCTCAATACTCCGCAGCCGCCTCACGAGGCCTCCGGAACGAGCGGTATGAAGGCGGCTCTTAACGCTGTGCCCTCATTTAGCGTTTTGGACGGCTGGTGGGTCGAAGGATGCGTTGAAGGTCTGACCGGCTGGGCTATAGCTGGATCGAATTCAACGGTCTCAGACGAGCCGAGTAGCGAAGACCAGAATTCTAAAAATAGCGCAAAAGATGCGCAGGCCCTCTACAACAAACTCGAAAACGTAATTGTTCCGATGTTCTACAACCAAAAACAAGCCTATCTGGGTATTATGATCAACGCATTGGCATTAAACGGCTCATTTTTTAACACCCAGAGAATGCTTGAAGAATACATACTAAAGGCCTATTTTCTGTAGGACATTGTAAACGAATTTTTTGTATGACCAGGGTTAATGGCGATTGAAGGGAATTTGCTGATAAAATTATGCCAATCAGGAAAAAGAGCTTGTAAAAAGCTATCATTGTGATTATAATAAGTAATATAAAAGGATGTTCTTTTCTTCTATATCTTGGTTTTGGTAAGACAGCATAAATTTATAAGTTCGCTCTAAATTGTTTATGGAAAGCTGTCTTACAAAGACCGGAACTTCTACGAAGTTTCGGTCTTTTTTTATACATTTGACATATAACAGTTATGGTGTATTTTGTTATAAGTTAACTTTTGCGTTACGTTTTCTTTGCCGATAATACTAAAAAGATGACGATTGTCAGTTAAATAGGAGAAGTAAATATGAAAGGTAATTATTTGATATTAGTTGTTGTTATTGTCTGTTTTTCTTTGCTGACGCAGATTGCCTGTCAGCAGCACGCCAAGGTGCCGGCAGAGCCTAATGCTGTTTTGACAGCGCCCGAGCCGGCAGCCGAACCGGAAAAAGTCGAAGCCAAAAAGCAGGCCGTCGAGACAGGTCCAAGGATCACCTTTGAAAAGACAGTTCAGGACTTCGGCGAAGTTGGGCCCAGATCAAAGAAGACCTGCGAGTTTAAATTTACAAATACCGGAGACAGCCTGTTGAAAATTACGAAGGTCGAAGCCTGTTGCGGCGCCACCGCTCGATTAGACATAATGCAGTATGAGCCGAACGAGAGCGGTACTATAAAGGTGCAGTATAATGCAAGTACGGTAGCGGTCATGGTGACTCGGCAATTACATGTTGTCAGCAACGATATGACAAATCCCAGAGCGGCGCTAACCATAAAAGCCAAGGTTGTGCCCAAAACCAGCTTCGAGCCGCGAGGGGGGCTGAGGTTCCTCCTGAAGGATGAAAAATTGAGCTGTCCGGAGATTACTATTACCAGCCTTGACGGCAAGACGTTTGCAATAAAGGATGTCAAATCGACCGGAAATTGTATAACTATCGATTACGATCCGAACGAGCAAGCAACGAAATTCACTCTACAGCCTCAGATAAACATGGAAAATCTGCAGCGAAGACCGACCGGCATTGTCAGTATAAGCCTGACTCATCCTGAGGGCGAGACTGTTAGGATTCCTTTTACAGCGCTGTCGAGATTTCAGATAAATCCGCCGCAGCTTATCGCTTTCAACGCTGAGCCGGGACAGCCTATAACCAGAAAAATCTGGGTGATAAATAACTACGGCGAGAATTTCGAGATTGAATCTACATCGTCGGAAAATGGTATCATAAAGGTAATGAACCAGGATCCAGTTCGTAACGGCTATCAGTTTATGCTGGAGATAATGCCACCCGCAGACGAAGGTAAAACAAGGTTCACGGATGTATTTTTGGTGAACATAAAAGGAGGAGAAACACTGAAAGTAAGCTGTCGTGGATTTTATTCGAGAAGGAAGTAAACGCAGCGCACCGACCGTGAGAAAAATCCCACGATAAATCCCAGTTGTGAACCCCACAGTGCCATAAGGTGCGCAGCATGCCTTGCGGCACATCTTAACGATAAACTGCGGTGCTAAATATTATTTGTATTTTGTCCCCCAGTTTCCTCGCCTTTGCGTAGCCGTTTCGGCGGAGCGAGGTGGGGGGTTTTAATTCTATGAAACGATTTGTAGTTTGCATTTGTGTATTGATGCTTTCAGTTTCTTGCGTGCCGGATAGACAGCCGAAGCTGCCGGAGAAGCTGGCTCTGGAAACTAATGAATTCGTGATTTTTCTGACCGGCTATGAGCTTGGAGCGTTAAAGCCATGCGGATGCAGCGGAGGACAGCTCGGCGGACTCGATAGACGCTGGGCCGTGCTGAATAGCGTGCCTGAACAAAGAAAATTGACTATCGACGTCGGCTCGTTTGTAGAAAGCAACAGCGAGCAGGACCTAATCAAGTTCAACATAATAATACAGGCTCTCGGACTGCTCGACTACGATTTAGCTAATCTGACACAAACAGATATCGAGATAGCTGATAATCTTGGGCTGCTGGACTATATCGGCTCGGTGTTTAATGTCATAAGTGCTCAGCAACCTGCTGATGCAAATGTGCCGGCGATGTTTACAAAACAATTATCGCTGCAAGATAAAACAGTAGCTGTCAGAGTCGCGGCCTTCGATGCAAGGTCCCGTCGTTTCGAGCAGATCGGAGGTGTTTTCCCACCTCAGCCCGGCGTACAAACTTTTAATATCCTTATCCTGAACCATTGCGATTCTGAGGTTATTAATTCTATTACCGAAATGGCATCCAATGTGGATTGTCTCGTTTGCCCGTCGGATTCAGATGAGCCGATGGTGTTTAGCAATCCTAATGATAGGCCTTTGGCTTTCTCGGTGGGTCGCTTCGGTAGATATGTGTGTCGATTGAACATTAAAGCTGGGTTCTCGCAAGGCGTGAGCTCTGCTGGGCAGGAAAGGTTAGAACTAAGTTTTCACTCTATACCGGTTGTGGAAAATCTTAAGCAGGGTCCGTCTCTCGTTCGATTATATAAGGACTACCAGCATCTTGTTAAAGAATCCCATCTCTTGGATAAATTTCCGCGTTTTGCTTTACAGAGCGGTTTAAAATATGAAGGTTCAAAATCCTGTAATAAGCAGGGCTGTCACGAGTACGAATACAAGAAATGGAGGAAGAATCCTCACGCTCAGGCTTATAAGACGCTCGTGGAGGTCGGCTCTCAGTACGACCCGGAGTGCGTTGTATGCCACGTCGTGGGAATGGATTACGAGAGCGGTTTTATCTCAGAAGCCAAAACCGGTCATTTGAAAGATGTAGGCTGCGAAAACTGCCATGGTCCCGGCTCGCAACATAATCGGACGGAGGGATTAGCCAAGACCACGGAGCCAAAGACGGATTGTCTTTTTTGCCATACGCCCGAAAAAAGCGCCGAATACGCGGGGAATGAGCAGCAATATTTGGAAAAAATCCGGCATTGGAAGGAACCAAATACTGCGGGCAATGTCCAACAATAAAGGAAAAACTACGCGATAAAGCCGACTTGAGCTCCATTGACCCGGTAAGTCTGCCCGGCAAAGAAATATTTAGCCCCCCCAATTTATTGGGGCGGTCATGCTCCTTCGGAGAAGGATATGATAAAGACATTGCGTATAACCGGTATCTTAGCGGCGATCCTGGCAGGTATTCTTTTTGTATTTCCGGTGGTTTTTGGTGTGCAAAGTAACGAACAGGTTGAGCAGCTTCTAAGCTCGCCCAGCGTCGTCGAAAAGTTCAGCGAGAGTAAGGCCGGTAAAAAAGCAGATTTGGATTCCACTGGAGGCGGGCCGCTTGTCAAGCAGGCCAAAGCCTTTGCATTGTATTTAAATCCACCTAAGTCGAAGGCAAGCTCAGCTAACCGGCGTGATGGTTCACCGAAGCCCCGCGGGCAGGTTGAAGCCAAGTTTACAGTCGTCGGCACCAGTTTTTATGCGGCAAGGCCTGAATTGTCGATGGCAATTATTGATGAGCCGGGCAAAGGTTTACGTTGGATAAGACAATCCAGCCAAATCGGACATTTGGTTATTGAGCAGATAAAAGACGGTATGGTCGTTGTTAAAGACGGCCAAAGGACTTTCGAGCTTGCAGTCAAGTATAGCTCTGCCCTTGGCCTGCCCGTCTCGACTCCGGCAAGTCTGGGTGAGACGCTCAGTCGAGTAGAAAAAAGTACTTTTGCCAAAGACTCATCATCAAGCCGTATCCGAAAGCCGAGTAAAATACCCGCTTCACACTCCATAAATAGTTCTAAGGGCAAAATTACAGCAAACAAGTCTTCCACAGACAAGTTAAATGGTGAACAAAGTGCCGCACTGGAAAAACTTATCGGTAGATTGAAAAACCTGCAAAAAGATTATACATCCGATAAAATCGACTTAAACGAGCCTAACCTTGAAGATGAGGACGAGCTAAGCCTTTCCGACTCACCAGACGAATTAGAAAAACAGGACGAGCAATACAAAGAAATCATTTCCGATTTTCAAACAGAGCAGGTAAGTGAGGAAGAAGCAGAGAGTTTAGGGGATTTGGGCGAAGAATTAAATGAAGGCGAAGAAGAATAGGTAAAGCTGGAGAATAAGGAAAAATAAAAGTATTAACTACTTCTACTCCGCCAAAGCGTATTTTAACTTTCACTTCCAATATTTATAAGCTCACGCCTGGTACCAACATTACAAATTTGTGCCCTGCTGCAGGATAAACCGCCGACCTTGCTCCGCCGAAGCCTGCCTTCGCCGAAGTTCATCCTTCGCAGTTCCAGCCTTCACAGCCGCTACGGCGGAGAAAACAGCACTGCTACGGAGAATAGACGGCTACGCGCAGGCAGGCGGCTACGCAAAGGCGAGTAAATTGGTGCGTTAAATATAATCTATATCTTGTCTTATAATAAAACCCAATATACGGACAAAGTGCAATTTATTTTGTATGAACCAATAAGCTCGGACCTATAAATATTGGGCCATTCAACGTGCTAAAAATTACCTACTTTTCAGTACTAATAATGGTGTTTTTTGTCTGAAAGTGGGAACTTTTAAGCGTTTTCTATGTCTGATTAGATAGTTATTCTCGATACTCGACGCCGGACACTTGATATTTGTGAAAAAAAGCGGTTTTAAGCATAGAGTGTCGGTCAGCAGATTGATTGAATTGACATAATAGCTGTTTGGTTGGATTTTCATCTTTCAAGGATTTCTTAGGTGGAGGTGCTTGCTCATCGTAATTTGTCTTTAGTAGTAGATGCGACGGAGAAAAGAAGGGGGGTTGCAAACCGCCGAATGAAGGGGGAATTTGCTCTTCGTAGTAGCTACCGCTAAGAAGGATAGGAATAGGAGTAATTTATGGCAACAAAGAAGACAGCAGTTGAAGTTGAAAATTCGCTGTGGCGGGACAGAACACAGATGTCAAAGTTGAAAAACCGCTATAATGGAATTCACCTTGGCAAGACAGGAATGTTAATCGCTATCGTTTTTCTTCTGGTATTTGTCTTCTGTAGCTTGACTTCGGCCAAGCAAAGTAGTCACTATAGTACGACGCATTACAAATTTATTTCCTTGTCGCACATACCTGCCAGGCAGGGCAGAAAATATCTGGCGGACCTCAAAATCGGCACAGTTTCGCAAATTCGCGGCACCAATGTGCTTTTAGTGACAGCTACACCGGATGAGCTAAACAAAGCCATAGCGATATTAAAGCTTGTTGATGCCGATGAACAATTTGTTATAAAAGCGGTTTTTTCTGCCTCGAAGGCTCAGAATCTACCTACTAATGAGCGGCTTGAAGCGATTCGGCAGTACTGCCAACGCAGTATTGAAGGACTTGCTTTGCCCGGCGGCATATCGATAGGGAGCTTTTCCAATCCGCCGACAGATGTTACCACGGCTCGACCGAGCGGCTCGACCGAGTTTGCTGAGGTCACGCCGAAGTCTGCTAGGGCAATTATAGATATACACGACAGTATGGTGGTGCTTATAGCGCCGGTGAGCCAGGCCAATGCACTTGTTTCTGCCATAAAATCCGTTGCTGGTTCCTATTCATCTCGTGAGTATAGTGACCCATCGCTCGATACACCAGTGACGAACGACGAGTACTCCGACGTTCGGTCTTTAACGAAGCAGGCTAATTCCCGTTTAGCCAGTGTTGAAGACGATTCATTAAGTATCTCGGCGGTTTCCGATTTGATCGGGGATGGACAAGCCACAGAAGGCCGACTATACGAAAAGCTGGATGGCCAAACAAATCAAGAGCCCGCCTCTACAGCGGCAGATAACGCTCGTGCCTCGTCTTATGAGCTGCCGCCCATCCCCAATGGGGAGGAAGTTCTCAGTGAAACCCTACCGGAAAAGCTTGATATTGTTTATCTGCTGGGCCTGGCAGGTGCATATCTTAATCTGGATTTTGTTTATGACCCGGCAAAGGTTAGAGGTGACGTAACACTTATGCTTCAGGGCAAGCTTCGAGGTCCTATCAAGGTGAAGGATTTGTATCCTTTGCTGGAAACGGTGTTGAAGTTCAAAGGCTTTGTGATGACTCGTCACAAGGGTAATCTTGTCACCGTGGTTCCCAAAGAAGAGGCATTGGATATTGACCCTGCGTTGTTGGGTGTGGAAGATGGTAAAATAGAGCATGGTGACCTCGTTGTAACTCGTTCATTTAAGTTAGAGCATATTGACACAGCCAGTGCAGGAAATCTTCTTAATAATATGAAGCTCGGTATAGATGTCTCGGAAATCCCAGAGACAAAGACACTGATTGTTACCGAGTTTACCTATCGAATGCCGCGCGTAGAAGCCCTTTTAGCGTTGGTCGATAAGCCTGGTGAGCCGAGGAAATTCAGGTTCGGACAGTTACAATATACTATGGCCGCGTCCCTTGCTCCGAAGCTGCAGACGCTGGCTGGGCAGCTTGGGACGGTATCAATTACTATTGCCGAGGGGCCGACGGCACAAGCGCCCCAAGTCACTCGCCGACCGGGCGAGTCGGAAGCTTCCTACCAACGTCGAGTGAGTGCGGCTCAAAGAGCTGCGCAAATCAGAGCTCAACGGGCTGCTACGCAAAAACGAACCCAGCCGGCGGCCACGGCTGAGCCTACCGTATATCTTGATGCCGACGAGAGAACAAATCGTATCCTGATGATAGGAGTCCAGGAGCAATTAGACACTGTGCAGGAATTGATAGATGCCCTTGACGTGGAGCAGCAGGACCTGAGGACTCTTGGAATATATAAAATCAAGCACGTCGGGGCCGAGGAAGTCAGGACCAAGCTCCAAGAGCTTGGTATAGTCGGCGCTAAACCTGAGACTGCTACTTTGAGACTTACTTCTCCGACAACAGCGGCAAAGCCTCCCGTTAAACAGCCGAGGCCCATAACTACAGAGATCGGCAATGGCTCAGAACCTCTGTTGGAAGAGCCGCAGGTGGTGGTCGTTGAACCGACCAACTCGCTATTGGTCAACGCAACAGCAGAGCAGCACGTCCGGATAGCAACGATTATCAACTATGTGGACAGCCAAACGGAATTAGAGGAAATGCCGTATCAGCTCTATCCGCTCGAAAATCAGTCGCCGGATCATTTAGCGGAGGTTCTCCAAAGTCTTATTCAAGAAACTGTTCAAACTCAAAATGGAGAGGAAAAGATAGAACAGGTTAAGAAGCAAGAGGAGATCGTTATAGTTCCTGACCCTAACACCTTTTCATTGATTGTTTATGCCAGCAAAAAGAACCAGGAATGGATAGCGAATCTGATAGAGAAGCTGGACAAAAGGAGACCACAGGTGCTAATTGACGTGACACTTGTTGAGGTCAGCAGGACCGATGAGTTTGACCTGGATTTACAGCTTGCAAGCAAATTCCCCAAACTTGCAGCCGGTGGACAGATGGAAGCGCTCGACTCCATCGTCAGCCCATTCCTCGAAGGACGCACTGCCGAGACGCTTTCTCATCCAAGAGCAGGCACGGCCAGGGGCTTCTATAGTGATGCTCACATCCAGGCACTTTTAACCGCTATCGAAAGTAAAAGCTATGGCCGAATCTTGGCAAAGCCTAAGATTTTAGTCAACGATGGACAACCCGGCGAAATTCGCACTACCGATACAACCAACGTTAGGATAGAAAGCATCATTATTCCTGAACAAGGTATTCAAAGAACAGCTACCGATTTCAGAGAGATCGAAGCCGGCATAAGGCTTACCATCACACCGAATATCAGCGAAGGCGATTTACTTAGGTTGAAAGTTGAGCTGGACAGAACCGATTTTCTCCCACGACCCGATGCTGAGCTTCCGCCGGACACAACTTCAAGCAACATCAATACGATAGTAACTGTCCCTGACGGCCGCACGATAATTCTCGGAGGCTTGCTGAAATTGAACCAAACAAAAGGAGGTAAGAAGGTACCTATAATTGGTGATATTCCTTTGGTAGGCGGGTTATTCAGAAGTACTTCTAACACAGATAATGAGTCTCGACTTTATATCTTTGTCAAAGCGAACATTCTGAGGCCCGAAGAAACTGCGGCTGGACTGCCGGAGCTGGAGAACATATCACAAAGGAATAGAGTAGCATTTGAGAAGTTTGAGGACGAATTCCAGAAATATGAGGACTGGCCGGGTATAAAGCCCAAACCGATGGACCCGTTGAAAGTGCTGGAGGTCGAGTAAAACAATAGATGATGGGTGTCATTGCGAGCGAAGCGAAGCAATCTCAATCATAAGAGACGAGATTGCCACGGCCTGCTTCGCAGGCCTCGCAATGACAACTACAATGGATTTATGAAAGACTTATTGATAAAAACTGCAAAGCGGACCGGCCTGGTTGACGCTGAGCAATTGGCCAGGTTCCTTGAGGAAAACAGCAGCCCCGGACGTCTCGATGAGCGATTGCTTAGCTGCCCATATTTTACCGAGGACGTGGTTTTAAAGCTGTTTGCTGAGGCTCTGGGCTGGGAATTTCTGCCGGAGATTCCTCAAAAAGCGGTGCCTATCGAATTCGTAGAAGCAGTTCCTGCCAACTTCGCTCAGCACTATTATCTTATCGGAATAAAACACAAAGACGGCGATAGCGAGCTTACGGTAGTTTTGTCTAAGCCGTTGGATGCTAACGCCCTGGATAATGTCTCGAAGATGACCGGTATGTCGGTTAGGCCCGCCATATCCACCCGTGCTGCTATTACCTCTGTGATAGATGTGGCCTACGAGCAGAAGACAACGGTCATTGAAGAGGTGGCAGAGGAGCTTGATTCGCAAAATCTTGACCAGCTCGTTGATGAGGTATCCGCTTCGGATGACCTGCTTGATGTGGTCAATCGGCCGCCGGTTATCAGGCTGGTCAATGACATTCTTTTTCGTGCTCTGCAATTAAGAGCCAGTGACATTCATGTTCATCCATACGAGTCGAAGATTCAGATTCGCTATCGTATTGACGGCATTTTATATGACACTTTGAGTCTGAATAAAAATGTATTGCCTTTGATTATCTCTCGTATCAAGGTTATGGCAGGTATGGATATTGCTGAGCGTCGGCTTCCACAGGATGGCCGCTGCAGTGTTCGGCTGGGCCAACGCGAGGTGGATTTGCGTATCAGCACTGTGCCGACCAGCTATGGTGAACGCAGCGTCCTGCGACTGCTTGATAAAAGCACCGGTCTTTTCGGGTTGGACGAGCTGGGCCTTTGGCAAGAAGATTTGAAAAAACTTGATACCTTGCTCCATCGCTCTCACGGAGTTATTTTCGTAACAGGCCCAACAGGTAGCGGAAAAAGTACCACTCTTTATGCCTGCCTTAACAGAATTAACTCATCTGAGAAAAATGTTATAACCATAGAAGACCCCATCGAATATCAGCTCGAGGGGATCAGCCAGATTCAGGTCGCCTCTAAGAAAGGTATGAATTTCGCCACGTCACTTCGGCATGTGCTGCGACAGGACCCGGATATTATAATGGTCGGCGAGGTTCGAGACATCGAAACGGCTCGTATGGCGATACAGTCTTCACTAACGGGACATTTGGTTTTCAGCACACTGCATACGAACGACTCGGCGGGGGCGGTGACCCGGCTTTTGGATTTGGGACTTGAGCCGTATTTGGTAAGCTCATCACTGATTGCCGTGATCGCACAAAGATTGGTGCGAAAGGTATGCCCGAATTGTAGGACCAAGTATCAGCCCACGCCCCATGAATTAAGAGAGCTTGGACTGGGAAATGTGAAAGCTCTCGGTTTAGGTAAAGACAGTGTTGAGTTTTTTGTGGGAACCGGATGTGATAAATGCTTTCAGACGGGTTATCGCGGCAGAACCGGCATCTATGAAATGATGCTCATCAACAATGAAATCCAGGAACAGATATACAAGAGGGAAACTGCTGGTACAATAAAAAGGAACGTCCTTGAATCGGGGATGCAGACACTACGCATGGATGGAGCCAGAAAAGTGCTTGCAGGAATAACAACAATTGCTGAAGTATTGAGAGTGACACAATCAGACGTAATGTAATTCGTCACGCGTAATGCGTATTGAGTATTGCGTAAAAAAATCAACCCAATACGCATCATGCAATACGAGATACGAAAAAAATGCCACGTTATCATTATATAGCGATAGCAGCGGGTGGTAAAAAAGTTAAAGGCGCCATTGCTGCCGAAAGTTCCTATTCTGCGCGAAAGCAGCTTAGGGCCCGCAGCATCCACCCTACCTCGGTGACGGAGGTCGGCTCCTCAGAGCAGCGCAAAGCCGCTCTGCTTTCGTTTATCAGCAGAGCTAACAAGAGCCAGATAATTGATTTTACAAAGCAGATGACCACATTGCTCGATTCGGGTATTAAATTGACCGAATCGCTCACCGTGCTTACTTTGCAGACGTCGGATGCCCGCTTCAAAAACGCTCTTACCGACATTCGCGACCGCGTTGTAACCGGTGAGTCACTTGCAGATGCATTGAAAGATTATAGCGATTACTTCGATGTCATATATGTAAGCATGGTTCGCGTAGGTGAGGTCACCGGCACTTTGGCAAAGAGTTTCGCAACCATTGCTAACTTTATGGAAAAACGCCGGCGAGTGGAATCGAAGGTAATAACGGCGATGATATATCCGATCGTTCTAATATTATTTTGTATCGCGGCGATTCTTATACTGACTACCAAAGTTATTCCCACCATAGGCGAACAAATCAAAAGGGCGGGCCAAGAACTGCCATGGATTACCAGACGATTAATGGATGTGGGCTTTGTGCTGACGAGCTGGTGGGTGTTGGTGGTTATCGCGGCAGTATTTGCAACTGTCTGGAGTTTTAAAAGGTTTTTCAAGACCGATCGCGGAGCATATTTACGTGACAAATTTTTGTTGTCTCTTCCGATACTCGGCCCTCTCGTAAAACAGCGCGTGGTTTCACGTTTTGCCTCTACGCTTTCGACGCTTATGGGTTCGGGGCTTTCTATGGCTGAATCTCTTCGAGTTGTCGCTGAAGTCACCGGCAATAGTCTAATGAAAAGGGCCATCCATCAGGCCCGCGAAAGAATTCTTTCCGGGGCCGATATCGCAACGCCGTTGAGGGACAGCGGCGTTATCGACCCTGCTATCGCTCACATGGTCGCCGTTGGAGAAAAAAGCGGTGAGCTTGAGACGATGCTTAAAAGTATAAGTGACAACCTTGAGACCTCGACAGATGTGGTTGTTGAAAGGCTAAGTGCGGCAATTGAGCCGATTATTATAATCTTTATGGCTGCAATAATCGGCTTAATCGCTTATGCTACGATACTGCCGATTTTGAAAATTACAGCAGTCCAATTTTGAATGATATTTAGCCGTCGCCGGCACGGCGACGGTATATGCTTTTGAAAAATAGAAATCAATAGCTCAGGAGTGCGCAATACAATGGGCAAAAGAAGAACAACGAAAATGAAAAGTGGCTTCACAATGGTTGAGCTGATGGCTGTGCTTATCATCCTCGGCTTGCTCATGGCTGTAGTAGTCCGTAATTTTGTGGGTTCAACCGATAAAGCGCGTGTTACAACCACAAAAGCCAACCTGAAGATTCTTCATTTGGCTGTTAATCAATTCAAAATGGATACCGGACGATACCCCTACGAGGATGAAGGGCTCAGGGTTCTTATTGAACCACCGGATGATGTTATGAATTATCCGCCGGATGGATATCTGGACACCACCGAATTGCCGAAGGACGGCTGGTCAAGAGACTTTGAATATATAATGTATCCGGAAAGTGGTAAGTCATTCGTAATCAAAAGTTACGGCGCCGATGGTGAAGAAGGCGGTGAAGGCTATGATGCCGACCTGCTCAGCACCGATGCGTACTAATCGTGTATATCGTGTATTGTATATTGTATCTCGAATGAGACACGCTTCACGAGATACGCTTCGCGCTTCAGCCGGTTTTACGCTGACTGAGCTGATAGTAGTAGTGTTTGTAATGTCACTGATTGTGTTTTTGGCGCAGGTGAATTTTTTTGCGGTGCTGCGAAGGAGCACATTTAAGGGCCAGGTACAGGATTTTATCTCGACTATGCAGATGGCTGCCGGTGCCGCCGCCGAGAGCGATAGAAGATACGAAGTTATTATTGACCTGACTGAGCAAAGCTATCTGCTTCGACAGATTACTTCGTCTGACTTGTCGGAGGTGCTGGATGAAGAAATTATAGTCCGCAATAACTTCGGCAGTGCTTGCCGGGTTGTCTATGTCCAGTTCGACGATGGAGATTATACCAACGAGGGCAGGGCAAAGTTTCGCGTGGGCCATTCCGGCTGGAGCTACGGCGGTAAAATCGTCCTGCTGGATGAAGACGAAGAACCATATTCGATTGTGGTCAACCGGCTGAATAGAATGATTGAATTAAAACAAGGAGATGTTGAACTTTTAGTGCCAAAAGCTGAAGATGAAGTACCTTTTTAAAACAAGTTATTTATCTGCTCGACCGAACTCGGAAATGGTGCATGTAACGCCCCCGCCTGCGCGGGGGCGTGCTTGCACCTGCGAAAGCAGAGATTGTGTGTTACGTACTATGCAATACGCACTACGCAATACGAACAGAGGCTTTACCCCGTTAGAAATAGGCTCTACAGGCGAAATGCCACATAGAAACTGGGGATTTCTAACGGGCTTTACCCTGGCAGAGGTTATGACCGCTTTGGTCATATTGGCTCTTGTCAGCTCGACTGTACTAGTTGTTATCAACCGCTGTGCAGCCTCGGCGGCGGATGTCACTATGCGGATGCAGGCTTTTGAGGTGGCACATGAAAATATGGAAAATCTGCTCACATCGAGTTCCGTACAGGAAGGCACCGAGTTTGGCGACAGTGACAAGTATCCACAGATTAAATGGCAGACGGCTGTGGAGACGTTTTATGAGCCGATAACGGCACAAATGTGGGTCAGAGCGGTGTGCTCAGCCGAGTATAGTGACACGAAAGGCCAGACGCAAACCGTCGAATTAGCTCACTGGCTTACTAAAGTGCAAGATGAGCAGATGCTCGAGCTTATGGGGCAGCAGGAGCAAGAACAACAATGGCTGGCTGAGCATATTCTCAAAACGATAGAGGAAGCTGCCTGGTACGCCGATGCTGATGTACAGACGGTCCAGCAGTGGATTGACAATGGCATGCTCACTGCGGAAGACGGCTCTTTTTTCAAGCATAATCTTGATATTTACGGAGAGGCTGACGGCAAACCGACTGCCGAGAAAAAAAATATGCAGATTAGCTCTGTTGAACAGCTTTTGGAATTATCGCAAGAGCAGCCTGAATATGACCAGCAGCAGCAAGGTAATATCGACCCGGTAACGGGTTTACCTTACGAGGACCTTGAAGAGATGGATGTAGGTAAGATTTTCGACTTATTGAAAGAAAGCAAACGTTGAGGATTTTACATTTGATTTTGTAATTGAGCGTAAATGATATGAAGGATAGTCTCGGGACAATCAGCGGTCGGAGAGGTTTTTCGTTAGTTGAGATGCTGGCGGCCCTGATAATATCGGCGATGATTTTGGCTGTGGTGCTTAGTATTTACAGCCGAGCCGAGCATACTGCCGCTGCGGTGACACGCAGGCTCCACGAACCACGGCTGCCATCCGAGATTCTGCAGCGCATAGCCGAGGACCTTGACAGAATAACTGCGGCTGACTCAGATACCAGAATTACTATTTTGAATAGATACGACAAGAATCTGCCAACCGCTCGGCTGACGATTCGAAAAACCATCGCCGACAGCAAGAATCGAGAACAGGTATTTGAGGAAATAATTTGGCAGGCAAATTATGACTATGACACCGGCTCCGAGGGCCTGACTATATACCGCAGTCACACCGGTATGACATTGGAAGATAAATTGCTCGATGAGAAAAGAAAGGATTGGGAGAAGACGTACTCTTTTGTGCCAATCTGCACTGGCGTTACTTTTTTCAAAATCCAGGTTCCTCTCGGTGAGAATCTTCGCGATGGGTGGACGAACACTACTTTGCCGTCCGGGATTAAGGTAACTATTTCTTTTGCCGAGCCTTATAAAACAGTAAGGGGTACTCTGGATGTGCCGGAGACGGAAAAGATATCACAAACTATAGCTATCGACAGAACCAGAAAGATTAAATTTGAAATACCGGTCGTTCCGGAACAGCAGGAGCAAACAGAGCAAGAGGGACAAAAAAGTAGTGAGCAAGGAAAATCTAAAACCGGCTGAATTGAGAGGTGGCTCTCGAAGTCGGCCCGGCGTGGTGCTGCTGATAACATTGGTGCTGCTGGTGGTGCTGGCTACGCTTGGTTATACTTTGAGCAATCGCGTTGCCGCTCAACGTCACCGTCAGCAGTACATCATAGATTACAGCCAGGCCCGCTATGCCTGCGACTCGGCTGTAAAATATGCGCTTGACACGGTGCAAGACCTCGCCCCCCAACTGATTAGCCGACCGAACGAGCCGGATTTTTCCGATTTGTTTGTCCTAAGCGAGGTTGAGTACAAGCAGATTTTAGGTTGGGATACCGCCGAAACGAAGAATAAAATTAAAGGCATAAAAGACATTAGTAACATCAATGACATCGACAAGTTCAGTGACGGCAATGATCCTAATATTGATGGCATTGAAACTGCCGAGTTCAATGAAACCGGTTTGATGACTATAAGAGGACCGTACGGCCCGCCCTGGCCGTTTGTGACCGAGCCGGTGGAATTTGAGATCGCCTCTGCCACGGTCAAGATTGAAATTGAGGACGAAAATGCAAAATATCCTGTCGGCTGGTTGTTTTTAGATGACGATGAAAACCGGCGTGAAGTGACAGCGGGATTTCAAACATTCTGCGAATGGATGGGATTGGAAAATGAGCTGGTTGATTCAATAAAAAGCCAGGTACGGCAAATAAGCGATATTAAACCCTTTCAAATTGAATTTAAACCGATAAAGCAGACTATAACAAGGCCGGCAACAAGAAGAACGCCAACCAGCAAGACAAAAACAGGCAAAAGAACCGTCCAGAGAACTTACCGACCCAGGGTGATTAAAAAAACTATATCTGTCTCCGACCAGATAGACATACAGAACAAGGATTTTGCAAAGCTCTTTCACAGCTCGCTGCTTGATGTGGAAGCCTTTTCCAAACCGTACATAGAAGGCCGAAAAGAATCGGCTCTAAAGTATATGGGACTATGGGCTTCGAGTAAGGTCAATATCAATACCGCTCCGCGACACGTTTTAGAAGCAGCTTTTGCTTTTGGCGGCCTCTCAGAGGCCTCTGAAATCGCTGAAAGAATAATACAGCTAAGACGCATAGGTCCGTTTACCGATATAGAAGATTTGAAGGCAGAGCTGGCCAAGTATTCTAATGCGATTAGTAAGTGTGAAAACTATATAACAACTACCAGCAGTTTTTTCACGATAAAAATAACTGCAATAAGCGGTGTGGCAAAGGCGACAGCGACTATTGCGATAACAAAAGACGGAGATAAGGTAAAGCAAGCTGCCGTGATTTCCGGTTAACAGATGAGCCTTTAGGAGTTTTTTCGAAGTGGAAGCTCGGAACTATTTGGGAATTTACATAAGCAAGGACAAGGCGACCATAGTCTGCATCGGCTCCGGTGCCGGCAAGAGAAATATCTTAGGCTGTTTTAGCGTTTCTGCTGAACAAGAGGAGCAAAATCAGCAGCAAACATTGGCGGCTCTTATAGCCCACGGTTGTGCTGAGAGGAAGATAAAATTCTCCGAAGTTGCTGTGGCTCTGGATTGTGCGATGTTTATGCAGCACAATATGCACAGCGAATTTAGCAGTCCAAAACAGATCGCTGCAACAATTAGATTTGATACAGAAGAGGCTCTGGCCACAGACATAAGCAATGTCGCAATGGCTTTTCAGATAAACTCAAGCGAAGAAGCCGGCTCGGGGCTAACCGTCTTTACCGCTAACCGGAAAATACTATCGGATATTCTTTCTGCTGTGCAAAGTAATAATATTGATCCTATAACTATAGAGCCTGATGTTAATTCCTTATCAAGATTTATTTGTCAGAATATAAAGCTGCCCGAATCTCAGGATGGCACGACTTTATTCGGATTGCTTTCCAGCCGTCGCGGATATTTTGTAAACTACTGTAAATCGCAAAAGACATCCGCAATGAGGACATTCTTAATCGGCTCGGCACAAAATAGAAACGAGCTGCTTGCAAGAGAAACACTTATAACGGCTAATTTGCCTGAACTCAGCGAGCGAACAAATCATCTAAAAGTTTTCGACTCAATAAGCTCAGTTAGCCATTCCGCCATAGACGCTATTGGCGAGAAGCTGGGCATAGAAGCCGAAAGTATTAGTTTGACTGAGTCTGCCGGCATCGAACCACAGGTTCTGGCCGATTGTGATGACCCTGTCGATTTTGCAATTGCATACGGGGCGGCTTTAGCTCATCTGGAAAAGGCACAAAGCACAAATTTCCGCAATGATTTTATGCCCTATCAGGGCAAAAAGGTGCGAAAGCAAAAAGCACTTAAGTTTCTAAGTGTTTCTGTTGCCGTTCTGCTGTTTGCACTCGGTTTGTACTTTCAGGCTCAGTTATTGAAGGTGAACGGTAATCGAACCTCGCTAAGAGACAAGCTTGCGCCGCAGTATTTAGCGGTTATGCCGGGAAGCAAACAGTTACCCGACAGATTTTCGGAAGCTGTGAGAAAACTTGGCAGTGAATTGAGGCGTATCAGTGACGTTAAAAGCGGCCTGATTAGCATTAGAGGAGAGAAGTCCATATCCTCAAAGCTAACTTTGGTGCTTGAGGCGCTTAATAAATGTGCGGCACAGACGGACTTGAATGTGGATTCGATCTCTATTACTTCCTCTTCTATCAGCATAGCCGGCGACACCTCCAGTGCAATCAGTACGCAGAAGTTGCGCGCAGCGCTCATGGGGAAAAAGCTGGGCAACTTACAGGAGCGTATTTCACCGGCGAAAAGTGGGCGTAATAATTTCAGCATAACGATTACACCGGAGAAATAGTTAAGGGACCGGCTAATGAAAGCCTTGTTAAAAAATCCTATTTTATACTACATACTCGTACCCGTCATAATAGCACTATGGCCTTTATTGGTCTGGGCGGTATATTTACCTGAAACGGAACGCAACTTAAATAGCGATATAGACCAATATAAAAGGTCCCAAAAGAGTATAGAAGGCATCTTAAGCCTTGACGCTGACCGACTTCAGTTGGCTGATGCCAAGACAGGTGCCGCTGAGTTTGATTATTTCAATGAAATTTATAGGATTGCATCTCAGTCTGGAATACCGCAGGCCAAGTGCAAGCTCAGTTCGGGAATTATTATACCTGGTGAGCAGAAAAGCCAAAGTGCCAAGGTAAGCTTCGACGACGTGGATATAGAAAAATTCGCCAAATTTCTTTCTGCTATCCAGCTTCGCTGGGCAAATCTGCAGTGTACGAGGATAAGACTGAGCAGAAATAAAAGCCTACCCGATAGCTGGGATGTAGATTTGGACTTCAAATATTACTACTAAAAAAAGCTAATCCTGCTACCGACCGACTTTTTAAGCAACTGTTCTTTCATTTCGATCGAGGCTAAACGGCGGTACATAGTGAATACTTGGTAAAATCGCATCTCATATAATTTACGCTGTAGACATATCCTTCAGAAATTAAACTCTTGCGAAAACTGGAAATTTCCTTAACATAGGATAAGACTGTTCAGAGTTTTTTGGTTGCTTCAAATCGTTTTTATAATGAGGGTATATGCAAGAAACAAAAGTAAATCAACAAACGTTCTGGCCAGAGATTGCTCACAAATTTCCTTCGACTCGCTATCAGGGTAGTAAATCAAAGCTGGTTGACTGGATTTGGGAGCAAATCTCAACTTTGAACTTCACAACCTCTTTAGACGCTTTCGGCGGCACTGGTGCAGTAGCTTATCGGATGAAGCAAATGGGTAAGCAGGTTACATATAATGACTTGCTTCTTTTCAATTATTACATTGGTAAAGCACTTATCGAGAACAAACGTACTCATCTTAGCCGCGAAGAAGTGGACTGGCTTCTCCAGAAGCACGCACATATTGTATATCCTTCTTTTGTACAAAACACTTTTTCTGAGATTTACTTCACTGATGAGGAGAATACCTGGATAGACCAAACGATTACCAACATCCGTCAACTTCGCGATCCTTATAAGTTTGCGCTTGCATTCTTCGCTCTGTGCCAGGCTTGTATCGTTAAGCGACCCTATAACCTGTTCCACAGAAAGAATCTCTATATGCGACTCGCAGAGGTCAACCGCTCATTTGGAAACAAGGTCACTTGGGACAGACCTTTTGATGATTGGTTTCGGATCTTCGCCAGAGAAGCAAACAGTGCATTGTTCGACAACAGCCAACCGAATCGTGCCCTAAACTGTGATGCTGTTGATGTACCCGGTGAATATGATCTCGTATATATAGATACTCCTTACATTTCTGAGCAAGGTGTAGCAGTTGATTATCTTTCCTTTTACCACTTCTTAGAAGGATTAACTATGTACGATGATTGGGGCAATCAAATAGACCGTAGATCGAAGCACCATCGTTTGAAACCACGGCTAAGTGATTGGAATGACAAGAAAAGAATTCACAGTGCCTTTAATCACCTTTTTGAAAGATTTCAGAATAGCATTATTGTTGTGTCCTATCGAAGTGATGGCATCCCTTCCGAGCAACAACTATTGTCTTTGCTTGAGAAATACAAGCGTGATGTTCGCATTGAGCATTTTGGCCAGTACAAATACGTTTTATCAACCAATTCTGAATCCAAGGAGCTTCTTCTGATTGGTACGTAGGGTCTAATAAGTGGAGAAACGATGACCATAGACAGTGTAAGCGATTTCCAAAAAAGACTATTGGCACACTTCGAGAATTTCAAGCTTATTCTTGCTACGGACTCCGGTGATTGGCTGATAAAAGGATTCATTGATGTTTACCGAAACATTTATACAATCTCAGTAGATACTAAAGTTGTTTCCAAGATCATTGAGTTGATGCTCTTTCCAGTTATCTCAGAATTTGCAACTAAGAACAATTACACAATGGTTTTAGCTGAGTACCAGAACCATTATCCAGATATCAGTTTCATATCAACTGATGGAGCGAAAATTGCGCTTGATCTGAAAAGCACATATCGGGTTAATCCTGAGACCGTAAACGGTTTTACATTGGGGGCCTTTACAGGTTATTTCAGGCAGCGCAAATCCACAAAAAATATCACTTTTCCTTATGCGCAATATGCTGGTCATTTTGTTCTGGGGATTATTTACAGCAGACGGGAGCAGGTTATCGATGAGCGCCGAATTTATACCCTTGACGATCTCCAAGACATCGTTTCGGTGGTAAAAAATTTTGCTTTCTTGCTTCAAGAGAAGTGGAGGATTGCTAGCGAACGTACGGGTAGTGGAAACACCAAAAATATTGGTTCAGTCACAAAAATTCAAGCATTGATTGAGGGCAGCGGACAATTTGCTCCATACGGTGAAAAAGTATTTGACGATTATTGGATGAACTACCTAACGAAAGATATGGCACGAGCAATCGACTCATACATACCTTATCGAAATATTGAGGAATATTGGAATTGGCGTGAGCGTGCCAGTCGAAACAGATAGAGCAACTGGCTCAAAATATGGTAAACGTACCGAAGGCATGCCCCCACATTCTCGGACGCTAAGCTGCTAAAATCAAGTGATATTTTGTTTGGCAACTACTATATATAGTATATTGCCTAACTTGCCCAAATAGGCTTTGAGGGTTGTTCGTTTTTTTTCCTGATATAAGATTGTAGTGCTCCAAAAGCAGATTTTTCAATACTAATCGGCAGTATTTTATCGCAAGTGGCTGTATTCTAAGCCATTGTGAACAGCCAAGCAAAAAGTTAAGTTTTCTAAAGTTTTGTAAGCGCTTCTGTCGATATCAATACTGCGAATTTGTTTTGGGCCTCCGAAGGGATTTGCGAGGCATACAACATATAGTGGTTATAAGGGCTCAGACGAAAATATGGATGATTTCGTTTGTAGCTTATTCCGTAAGGTCATTGAGATGCCAGATTCCAATAATAATGGCCGTTTAGAAGACTATGATCGGCAGATCGAACCTGTCAATGATGTTATGGCTCCAGATGAGGATTTCACCATGGAGCAAATCCTTGACAATATCAACAATACGCCCCTTGGGCAGGTATTGAAAAAAATTGCGATGCTGCCGGAAATTCGCAAAGAAAAGGTCCTTCGTGTTCGCAGGCAGCTTACCGAAGGAAAGTACGACTTGAGTACGCGATTGGATGTCGCTCTCGATAAGGTCCTTGAGGACCTCACCGCTTAAAAGCGGTTTTATCCCTCAAATTACTGCTGAAACTACCTACTATTTTTATTGCCTTTGCAACCTTGCCAGGTAAGGCCGCAGAAAATCGGAATAATTTTAGACTACTTCCGGAATGTCATCGTCGGGCTCATCCATTTCTACGGGTTTATAGCCCGGCTGCTTTGATTTTTCAAATTCTTCCTTGAAGGCTTTTATGACATTTTCCTGAATTTTCTTACGGCATTCTGCGTTAATCGGATGGGCGATGTCGGCGTGCAGCTTCATTCTACCTTTAAAATCTTTCCTTGCTCGATTTTCCTGCAGTGGTTTGCCGCAGTTGTTACAGAATTTGGCTCTGAGGTGATTTTTGCCTCCGCATTTTTCGCAATGGTCGCTCATTTTTCTCGAAGGCATAGCAACGAAAAGACCGGTAGCGCCTTCAATAACCTTAATGTCGCGAACCACAAACTCATTATCCATCGTTACGGAGCAAAAAGCCTTTAGCCTGTCATCTTTGTTGTCCACTAATTTGACTCTGACCTCGCTGATTTCCATTTTTTGCCTCACTCAAAAGTCGGGACCCCGCAAAACGAGGACCCTTTACCATCTATTGTTATGCACGATAATGCTTTTGCAGCCAATCTTTTCTTGAAGCTTACGTTTGTACGCTACTACTTTTTCCTCATCTTTGTTGCAGACGAGACAAAACATTGCTGAACCACTACCACTAAGACACAAAGGTCCGATACCAAAGGATTCAATTGTATCTTTAAGTTCAGCCAGCTCTTTTGCCAGGCTAAAACAACTTTTTTGCAACATATTTGCGCACATGTTTACTACTAAATCAATCCTGTTTTTGCAGATATAGCTGTTTATCTGATTACTGAGCTTATCGTAGAGGGCCGGATTATGCCTGTAGTTGTCATAAACCTTTTTTGTAGAGACACTTACGTCTGGTAGTATTAAAAGAGCCAAAAAGTCAAAAATTTTTTCTAATTTTTTAATTTTTTCTCCTTTTCCTTTGCATAGTGCCAACGGCCCATTCAAAAAGAAAGCCACATCGCTGCCTAATCTTGATGCTAATTTGGCGAGCTGGCGATTTGTAAGTTTTAAATCTAAGTATTTGTTTAGTCCCATAAGGGTCGCTGCGGCATCGCTGCTGGCTGAGCCAAGCCCAGAGCCGGCAGGGATATTTTTAGTCAAAGTGAGTTTGATGTCGGCTTGTGTCTTGCAGGTCTCGAAAAGTAGCTCAGCAGCCTGGTAAACGAGATTGTCTTTTCCCTCGGGTGCCCAGCACGGCCCGTGACAGATAAGCTCGATGCCTGCTTCTGGGTTTGGCTCGATGAGAATCTCACCGTACCAGTTGATTTTGGTCATTACGGTTTCTATTTCGTGAAAGCCGTCGGGCCGTTTGCCGGCTATAAGCAGAGATAGATTTATCTTGGCAGGTGCACGGACGAATAATCCATTTCCACGTGTTTCAAACTGCTTTTTATCAACCATATACTCGTATCTCGTTAAGCGTGATGCGTATCTCGTAAAGTAACAATTTTGCTCATTGACATTATAGCAGGCCCTTCTTATCCTGAACACGAAAATTGGCCACAGAGGGCACAGAGTTCACAGAGAAAAGTATATAAAGATACTCGATACTGGATGCTTGATACTCGAATGAGGGGTGCATTTTGCGTAGTTGAGAAATAATGTTTAGCCCCCCGATTTATTCGGGGGGTTTTTACCCTCGTAATGATGGATCAGATTTATGGACGAATCGAAGTGTCATTATCGTCACCTCGAAGTGTCATTATCGTCACCCCGAGCGCAGTCGAGGGGTCTTTTAAAAGATTTTATCAGATTCCTCGACCCGCCTACGACGGGCTCGGAATGACGATGTCGAAGCGGGTAGGACTGAAAATACGTAGGGTAGGGTGGGGCTTGCCCCACCATTACATTATTG
>CAZVWH010000003.1:47282-62155 GCA_964631175.1 uncultured Pirellulales bacterium
GTAGGACTGAAAATACGTAGGGTAGGGTGGGGCTTGCCCCACCATTACATTATTGGTAATCCATTGAGGCGGAACGGTGGGCTGAAGCCCACCCTACCTGAGAAATGAATCCGATAGGATAAATTTATGGACGAATCGAAGTGTCATTATCGTCACCCCGAGCGCAGTCGAGGGGTCTTTTAAAAGATTTTATCAGATTCCTCGACCCGCCTACGACGGGCTCGGAATGACGATGTCGAAGCGGGTAGGACTGAAAATACGTAGGGTAGGGTGGGGCTTGCCCCACCATTACATTATTGCAAATCCATTGAGGCGGAACGGTGGGCTGAAGCCCACCCTACCTGAGGAAATGAATTAAATTGGCAAGATTTATGGACGAATCGGAATCCAAAAAGGAAAACCACAACGGCCAAAAACGCAGGTTTGATCCTGAGCTTCTAAAGAAAGGATTGCGTTGTGACCTGGATCAGTACGAGTTTCTCAAACAATGCTCGGAGAAAGGAGATGAAGGCATAAATGAGTGGAACGAACGGCGAAAAACTAATAGGGAAGAAGATATTTACCTTGAAGGTGCTAAATTTAGTTACACACATCTCAACGGTGTAGAACTATGGTATTCGTATTTAAAAAAGGCAGTCTTCTATCATGCGGACCTGAGAGATGCACAGCTTGTTTTCGCCCACCTCGAAGGTGCTGAGTTCGATCATGTGAAGATGCAAGGTTCAAATTTCCACTTCTCTACAGTTGATGGCGAAACAATATTTTTGGAGTGTAAAATAAACCGCCATACTTGGTTTTATTGTGTTGGCTTGGATAATGTTAGAATAGATACAGCAACAAAGCAGCTTTTGGAATACAATATCCGGAGGAAGAATTGGGAGGAGTGGTATAAGCAGCATCCTAAGCTCAAATGGGTAGTTAAGCCTTTTTGGTCGATAAGCGATTATGGTCGGTCAACTGGTCGGATAATAGTTACTTTCTTTGGTCTGGCACTTATCTTTGCGAATATTTATTATCATTGGGGCAGGATAGCTCCGCCGGGGATTGTGGAGAATTTATTTATAGATCGAAATGGAATTGTGATACCATCGTGGCTGGTGCCCTTGCGGACACTATATTTTTCTATTGTGACAATGACGACATTGGGCTTTGGTGATATGTATGCTAATGCGCAAAGTATTTGGGGACATATATTGCTGAGCTTGCAGGTGATTTTGGGATATGTTCTTTTGGGTGCATTGGTGACGCGGTTTGCGGTTTTATTTACGGCCGGTGGGCCGGCAGGAAAATTCGCAGATGAGAAGAAAAATAAACCACAGATTGACACAGATTAAATAGAAGTAAAAATTGCCACAGAGGACACAGAGGAGCACAGAGAAAATAAATGAAGTTTAGATGTAGCAATTTATATATGATTTGATGAATTGTCATTGCGAGGCCTGTCTTACAGGCCGTGGCAATCTCTAGCCTTCCAATTATAGAGATTGCTTCGCTTTGCTCGCAATGACATTAATTGAGCTATAATATAACAAAAGAAAAATCTCTGTGTTCTCTGCGGCATATAGGAATATTGAATGTCGAACAATGAAACAATAAATCCTGAAACAAGTCACCACTCACCAGTCACTAATCACCAGTCAGTGGCCTGGTGGCATTGGCACAGGCGGTTATATGACTGGGTAATTCATTTTGCTGACACCAGGCATGGCTCGACGGCTTTATTTTGTCTGAGTTTTGCTGAGTCGAGTTTTTTTCCTGTTCCGCCGGACGTTCTGCTTGCGCCGCTTGCGTTGGGCGCGCCAAAAAAATGGTTTCGCTTTGCCCTTGCCTGCTCAATAGCCTCGGTGTTTGGTGGTATTCTGGGCTACTTGATCGGGACCTTTTTATGGTCTTTGATTAGTCCGTGGGCTTATGCTCACCTGGGAGCGATTGGCCTGACAGAAGCAAATTTTACAAAATTTGCAGGCTGGTACGATAAATACGATTTCTGGATTGTCTTTACCTGCGGTTTTACGCCTTTGCCGTATAAAGTTTGCACAATATCCGCGGGCGTCGCGAGAATTAACTTCTTAGGATTTCTTATCGCCTCGGCGGTAAGCCGGTCGGCGAGATTCTTTCTTGTGGCGGGGTTGTTCGGCTGGAAAGGTGAAAAAATACGGCCTGTCATTGAAAAATATTTCAACTGGTTCTCACTTGCGTTTGTTGCTCTATTGATTGGCGGATTCCTTGTGATAAAATGGCTGCATTGAGAGATTAGCCCCCAGATTTACTCTGGGGGTTAAATATTGGGTCACATTATGAATGCCAAACAAAAACAAACATTATTAGCGGTTGCGCGTGACACTGTCGAGGCGGTTATTACAGGCGGCTCGATTCCTCAGCCTAAATCGGACAATCCTGAACTGAACGCCCATTGCGGCAGCTTTGTGACATTGAAGAACAAAGGAAGATTGCGAGGCTGTATCGGCCAATTCACTTCTGAAGGCCCATTGATTGAATTAGTCGGCCAGATGGCAAAGGCCTCGGCAACCGGTGACCCTCGCTTTTTTACTAATCCTATAATGCCCGGCGAAATAAAAGAGTTAGATGTCGAAATATCGGTTCTGTCGCCACTGCAGCGGACGAATGAGCCGTTGAGTCTGCGCCTTGGAATTGACGGCATCTATATAAAGAAGGGACGTGCCTCCGGCTGCTTTTTGCCGCAGGTCGCCACCGAGACCGGCTGGAGCAAAGAGGAATTTCTCTCGTACTGCTGCGCACACAAAGCGGGCCTTGCCGCTGACGCCTGGCGTGACCCGGATACGGAGGTCTATTTATTTACCGCTGAAGTTTTCAGTGCGGAATTCAAAGACATATAGGTAGCAATCGTATAGGAGAATTCTACGGTTCATACAAAGCAAATTTCTAGGGGATTTGCGTCTGTAGTATTACGAAGAAGTCCCTCATCGCCGTCCTTCTCCGTAGAAGTTATACTACGAAGTCCGATAGGGGATGCCTTACTCCCATTAGGGACACCTTACGGTGGGCAGATAAATGCCGGCGACGGCTAAATTTTTCTTAGGATGTGTCTTTCAGTAATTGCTCGAGCTTTTCAAGCTCACCAGATTTTATATGGTAGCTGTGCTCGACGTCGGGAAATTGGCCTCTCTTTACCTCTTTGCTATAAGTGCTAAACGCATCAATTGTATTCTTAGCTAAATTGCCGTAGCTCTTTGCGAATTTTGGGCCTGGCCCTTGTGTCAAACCTAAAATATCATGTGCAATCAGGATTTGTCCGTCACAGCCAGGTCCGGAGCCACAGCCAATGACAGGTACTTCGCAGCGTTTTGTGATTATTTCTGCTACCTCGGCAGCGGTTCCTTCAATCAGTAGTGAGTCGGCCCCGGCAGCGACCATTTGCTCAGCAAGGCTTATTAGCTCCATTGCCATATCTGCCGTTGTAGCCTCAGCCTTGAACCGACCAATCTTGCCGATACTCTGCGGCCTTATTCCAATATGTGCCATCACAGCTATACCGGCATCGCTCACTGCTTTAATAATGTCGATATGTGCATTGGTAACTTCGAGCTTAACCATTTGTGCTCCGGCTTCGACAACGAATCGACCTGCGTTTTTCACAGCCTCGGCTCGGCTAACTTGATAAGATAGGAAGGGTAAATCGGCGACAAGATATAAATCTGGTGCGCCTCGGCGAACTGCGGCAGTTATTGCTACCATAAAGTCCATTGTAGCAGGTAGCGTTGAATCAAAGCCGAGTACCACCTGAGCTGCGGAATCGCCCACCAATATCATCTGTATATCGCTTTGAGAGAGAAGCTTGGCTGTAGTGTAATCATAACAACTAACTGCAACAATCCTGTGATTTTGACGTTTGGCTGTCAGTAAATCAGCAATTGTAATTTTAGTACCCATATCAGTCTGCCCGAAAAAATGTATTGAAGATATAACAGGGTTTCAGTTAAAATATGAGAACAATATACTTTTATCAAGCGTAAAATAAACGTAATAAAAGATTGTATTTTTTAAGGCTTTTAGAAAAAGCTATAGAAAAAAATAGGTTTTTCAGAATTAATGACTTGATTTTAAACGAAAAAAATGTAATTGTTCTAAATCTGTTTTTTTTCAACAAAGTTTCACTAAAGAAATATTTGTAATTTGTTCGATTATAGTTTATAAGCGCACAAATAGCTTTTCATCACCCTCCTCCGAAGCCAGATTCCGTTTTTTCGAGAATCTGGCTTTTTTATACAGACGCACGTTAGAACAGGCAAGCCACAAAAATTCCCAACGTTAAACTGGGAAATAATAAAGCTGGGATAACCATCAGGGGGTCCGTTACTGAGCAAGTAGGCAAAAGTTTGGTGGTAGTAAATTTGAAAATAATTTATTCATTTGTTTTCGGACAAGACATAATATAGTCCAGACAATCGCCTAAATTAGCTGTTGCAGCAGCAATAGTACAGTCAGCTGCACCGTAATAGAGGATGAGCTGATTAGTTTCTTTGTGAACGACAGCGCCGGTAGGGAACACTACACCCCCAACATCACCGACTCGTTCGTAATATGCCTCAGGTCCTAAGACCCATTCATCGCTTCGGCGTAGAACTTTCCAGGGTGCGTTCAGTTCCAAAAGTGCCAGTCCAACACGGTATATTTGCCCCGCAGTAGTGCTGCGGACGCCGTGATAGAATATCAACCAGCCGTGTGGTGTTTCTATAGGCTGGCAAGCCAGCCCCACTCTGTGGCAGTCCCAGTAGGCTGCTCTTGTTCTAATCAGTAATTGATGGTCGCCCCAATGCTTCAGATCCGGTGAGAAACTCAGCCAAATGTGCGCCTCGCCTCGGACAATGGGGCGGTGGATGAGTGCAAATCGCCCATTAAATCTGCGAGGAAAGAGGCATGCATCTTTATCCTCGGGCGGCAAAAGAGCACCCAGCCGGGCAAAAGTCCTGAAATTTTTAGTAATCGCCAGCGAAATTACCGGACCACCCTCGCTGAAAGAAACATAAGTCACGGCGAATTGCTTTTGCTCTTCGAGCCAGACAATGCGTGGGTCTTCCAGACCCCACTTTTCCTCACGAGAGCTTTGGTCAGCCTCCAGCGTTGGCTCAGGGTCGATTTGCCAGTTTGTAAAGCCGTTGGTACTGCGGGCTACTGTTAAATGCGAAAAGCCACGCATGTCCTCCACGCGAACCAGCAGCAGCGTCTCGGAATTAAACTTCGCCGACGCCGGATTAAAGACCGCATTCGCCGGGTAAGGCCAATCTTCCGGCGATAGGACCGGATTATTGTCAAATTTCTTAAAGAGGTCGTGTGCTTTTTGTGCCTGTGAAAGCTCGGCCATAGCTTAGTTCCTAAAACATCGTCCAAATTCCAGACCAAAAGCTAAGACAAACATACAATAACGCCTTGGATAAAAAGGTTTTTTTAGTATTGTTCCATCTTACATTATTACCTAACATAAATCGGCAAGATAGACAATTTCCTGTAGGTGAAAGTGATAATTAGACACGGCCTTATAAAAAAAAACCACCTCGGGCAGGTTATTTAACAAATAGCGAAGGATATTGCAATTTATGGTCCTCTATGCTGCTTACACTCGTATATTGGTTATGCCTTTACCAGTTGTGTTTCACACAAGCTTTGATACAAAGTACACGTCTGAATCAGCTCCTCGTGCTGGCCTTGATCAATAATTTGCCCACCATCCATTACTACTATCACGTCTGCGGTAATAACGGTGCTGAATCTATGAGCGATTAAAAAAGTGGTTCTGTCTTGCATAATTTTTTCTATGGCTTTATGAATTTTGGCCTCGCTGTCGGCGTCAACCTGGCTGGTCGCTTCATCAAAAATTAAAATAGAGGGATTCTTCAGAATCGCTCTGGCGATAATGATTCTTTGCAACTGGCCGCCGCTAAGGCCGACGCCTTGCTCACCGATAATTGTTTCATAGCCTTTGGGCAGAGGCACAATAAATTCGTGAGCAAACGCATGTTTGGATGCATTAACTATTTCCTTTCTGGTGGTATCCGGTTTGCCATACGCGATATTTTCAGCGATAGTAGCATTGAATGTTACTACATTTTGTGTAACCATTCCTATCTGGTCTCGCAAACTGGATAGAGTTGCATTACGAATATCATTTCCGTCTATTAGTACCTGGCCGAAATCAGGGTCGTAAAATCTCGGTATTAGATTTGCCAGCGTTGTTTTACCTGAGCCGTTAGGTCCCACTATAGCGATATTATATCCGGCGGGCACGACAAGATTGACTCCCTTTAATACCGGCTGGTCTGCTCCGGGATATGTAAATACGACATCTTTGAATTCTATTTGCTTTTTCAAAGGTGGCAGTTCCATCGCTGTGGGTTCTTCAGACTCAACCGGCGCATCTATGACCGCAAAAACCCTTTCAGAAGCGGCATTTGCCTCCTGTATCTTGTTCCAGATATCAGAAGTCTTTCTCGCCGACTCGGCAGCGACTCCCAATAAAATCAACAAGCCGAAGAATTCAGGACCGTCTATATCGCCGGCAGCAACCCACTGTGCTCCGATTATTAATGCTGCTGAACCTGCTGCCATTCCGAGCACTTCCAGCACCGGTGTAGTTGCAGCATCAACTTTTGAAATCTTTAGCAATTGTTTTAACAATCTGTTGTTTATCGCCTTGAAAGACTCTCGCTCATACTCGTGGCGGTTATAGACCTTGACAACTTTGAGCCCAGCCATTGCTTGCTGAAGCTTTGCCAGCATTAGCGAGCTGGCCATCAGCGATTTCCTTGTGGCACGTTTCATTTTTCCGCCGAAAACAAACACTAATCCCAGCACGAACGGTGCACCGCATAAGAAAATCACCGTCAACTGCCAGTTCAGCCACATCGCTGCTGCCACCATAAAAAAGGCATTCAGCGGCTCTCGAAGTGCCTTGCCAAGCATTATTTTAACTGCCTTTCCCATGACACTTGTATCGTTGATGATTCTACTAACCGTGTCACTCGGGCGCTCACTTGCGAAAAATCCGACTGGCATATCCAGGGCGTGTCCGAAGGTCTCCTCCCGCAAATGGTTTATTCCTATCTGTACCACTTTTTGAGCCGTGTATTCCTGATAGAATTTTGCCAGACATCTAATTATTGTAAAGGCACCCATCAACAATACGATAAAGATTACCGTTTTTGTTTTGTTTTCCTTGGTCTGCTCTCTTGGTAACAAGTCCAAGGCTTTTTCCAAATGGTCCACATAAAAGGGTTTTGGGCCTGTATTGAATATCAGCATTTTCGTGTCAATTGCGTTTTCACTATTGACCCGCCGTAGCTGAACTGTAAAGTCCGTGTTTGCAGGTGCGTTGGCAAGTACTTCGAGCAGCTTAGCACGAGGAATTTGTTGTCCCCCTTCAACCAAAAACCCGCCGGCTCCAATAATAATGTCGGTCTCTTGCAGCCCTGTGTTTAGCGCGGAACTATCTTCGTCGATATTCGTTACGAGCAGGCTGTAAGAGACATCGGATACAGCAAAATCCGTTATTTCCGGCACAGAGAAGGTTATGCCATATCGGTACGAGCAGAGTTTTCTTTCCACCCAGCCGTGCAAGCCTTCATCGCCCATCATCACTTTCAAAAGCGGTATTACCGTCACAAAACTAATCGACAACAGTAAAGAGACTACCATTGCGCTGACGAGGACAACAATAATCCGTGGCCACTGCGGCCAGACATACTTGAATATGCGTTTGAAACTCTTCATTCAATATGTTCCACTATAACATAGCTTGGAGCATTTGATCTTCTCCTGCTGTGTGTTATACACTATATATTTAGGTCAGAGTACACTAACAAAACCGACTTCGTCGGTTCAGCAATTTCCAGCCCGACGGCAAAAGGAATGCAGCCAGCGCTATCTTCAATAGGTCACCAATAATAAAAGGATACAATCCCACAATTAATACGTTCTTGCTGAAGCCCATTAGGCAGCTCAGCCAGAGCAGGCCGAAAATGTATAGTGTTATGTTTCCGAGAGCCATCGCCAGGATGGTAGTCTCAATTCGCCGGTCCCATTCTCTCTCAGCCAATAGTCCCGTGATATAGGCTGCGACAACGAAACCGACCAGATAGCCGCCGGTCGGTCCTAAGAGTATCGAAAAACCACCTCCTAAGGCAAATATACCGAGTCCTGTTATTCCCATCATTATGTACAGAAGCACAGATAAGCCGCCGCGCCAAGCTCCAAATAGCACTCCCACCATAAGCACTGCAAAGGTTTGGCCGGTAATGGGAACGGGGCTAAAAGGCAGGAAAATCCTCAGTTGGGCACTAACGGCAATGAATAAAGAGCCGCCGATAATCAAAGCGACATCATAAAGGCCGGCGTATATCTTCATAGACGGCCGAAACAAACCTGCATAGGTCACATTTGTCAACATATCTGCTACACCAATTGGTTACTGGTTACTGGTAATTACCAATTACCAATAGCCAAAGATTATATTAAAACTTTTCCTTATGTCAAATGCTGAAACGTCAACTTTTGTAAAACCAACCATCCTCTGCAGCAAAAGGGGTGAATAACCGGCACCGCGGGGGTGCCGGCTAAACTACTTGCCGATGCAAAAACGCGAGAATATTTGGTCCAATATTTGCTCATCGACTCCACCGGTGGCGGATTGCTCGATGCCGGAAATGGCCTGATAAGCAGTTCGCAGCATCATTGCTGCAACCTCGTCATTTCCAGCCTTGCATTCGTTGACGGCCTCACTTATATGCGTCTTAGACTCGGTGACAGCCTGTCTGTGCCGGGCGGTGAGTGTGACTCCGACGACACGTGGAATTTCGAATTTTTCAACTATTTTTCTATCGATAGTATCGAGCAGACTCTTCAAGCCGGCACCCGTTTTGACCGAAATCGGCAAAAACTCCACATCAAAAAGCTCATGCAGCTTACGAAGGCAACCGGTCAATTCTTTTTCAGAGACCAAATCGCATTTCGTCGCAATCGGCACGATAACTTTCGGCTCCACTAATCGCTTCGCCGAGGTATCCTCGGTCCAATCCTCTTTTGATATATCGACACAGAAGATGACCACGTCACTATTTGCTAGCGCTTCAATAGCCGCCTGCTGTGCTAATTCATCCAGAACAGAGGACAGATGACGGAGGTCAGAGGAGGGAACTTTTGTCCCTTCGGCTTCGCTCAGGTCAGGCTTCTGTCTTCTGTCTTCTGTTTTCAGAGTGAGTCCTGCACAGTCGAACAGCACACATTTGCAATGAGTCAACGTCAAAAGGCCGCTTAAAACATCCCTGGTGGTTTTGCTCTGTTCCGAGACGATACTTCTTTCTGTGCCGAGCAGTTTGTTGAGCAGGCTGCTCTTTCCAGCGTTAGTAACGCCGGCGATGCCAACCGCCGGCAAGTCAATTACAGATTCGTAGCTCAAGCCGGCTGACAACAATTGCTCAAGCTGTTCTTTTATCTGGGTAAGTCTCTCGGCCGCCTCTTGTCGGTTTATAAATTCGATTGTCTCGCCACTGAAATCCAGTCCTGCTTCAATCAAGCTCAGGCAATCCATCATAGCCGAGCGCACCTTTTCTGTGGTTTGGCCTAAGCTTCCGCTGAGAAGCTTCTCCGCGGCGGCCAATTGAAACGTGTTTGAGCTTACAACAATTTCGTTTACCGCCTCAGCTTGAGCCAAATCAAGTTTGCCGTTCAGATATGCTCGTGCGGTAAACTCGCCGGGCCCAGCCATGCGGCTTTGTTGAGTGGTAATCGGTAATTGGTTATTGTTTATAGGTAACTTGAGTCTTAATAAGTTATCTACCAGGGCCTCGGTGACAGAATCATTTGCATAGATGTGAATCTCGGCCACGTCATCACCAGTATAGGAATGTGGTGCAAAAAAAAGATATAAATGCGCATCAATTTCAAGCTCGTCATCAATAATTACGCATCCGGCTATTAACTGGGGGACGAGGGACGAGGGATGATTGATGAAGGACGAAATGGCCGGCCTGAAAATCCGCCGGCAGATTTTAATCGTAGCAGGGCCGGTTATGCGAACAATCGACCTTGCTCCAGAGCTCGGCGAACTAACAGCTACGATAGTATCATTAAGGTTGTACATTGTTGGTAATTGATAACTGGTAATTGGTGACTGGTTAAATTGTAAAATCGATTACCAATCACCAATCACCAATTACCATTTACCAAACGCCTAAATTTTAAAGAAAGGTTTCGGTTTTTTCTTTTTGATTTTTCCGCCGGTCTTGCTTGTTGCAGCGACTAATCCTTTTGATTCGTCCTGCTCCTTTTTACGGATGTGTTTTCTGATGATGTGCTGTTCAATAACACCAGCGAAGGTGCTGGTCATAATATATAGATTCACTCCTGAGGGCAGCTTATACAGCATTAGTGGGAACAGGATCGGGAACATAATCATCATCATTTTTTGTTGCTGAGCCATTTGTGGACTGGCAGATGCAGCCGCCTGCGAAGGCGTTAGCTTTTGCTGTAGATAAAATGCAACGCCCATCAAGATAGGCAGCAAGTTCAGCGACTCTATTTTCCAGCCTAATAAGGGTATGGTTACCGTTGAAAATCTAATCAGGGCATCCGGAAGTGAAAGGTCGGTAATCCAAAACGGCAAAAAAGCCGCTCCGCGCAGGTCAATACTGGCATTTACCGCGCTCCACAAAGCGATCCAGATCGGCATCTGCACCATCATCGGCAGCATCCCCATAATCGGCGAGGCGCCCTGTTTCTTGTAGAGCTGCATCAACTGCTTGTTCATCTCAGTCTTGTTGTTGGCGTATTTTTTCTTTATCTCCTCGGTCCTCGGAGCTAATTTGCTCATTTTGCTCATGGAAACCTGGCTTTTTTTAGTAATCGGATGCAAAGCAAGGCGCATTAGGAACACCAATATAATTATGACTATCCCATAGTTGTAGATGAACCCATACATCCATTTCATCAATACCAGTATCCCAAAAGCCAGGGGGCGTATAATGCTCGCCGGACAACAGCAGCATGGCATAAAGGTTATCGTTTGACCGAAGCCGAGTTGTTTATACAGTTCGTCCCTATAGAAGAGGTCTCTATCTTTAGGCCCAATATAAAGTTGGAAGCCGTAAGTCTTTGATGCGCTTAGCTGGCCTGCCGCTGCAAAAGTTGTGGACGCGACTTTCAAATCCAGTCCTATCGTTTCATCACCGCTATTGCCGCGCTCGTCCCGATCGGGATTGTAAAACCAGGCACTTTTCTCTGCCACCCATTCGCAGTAGTCTTTGCCCTTCTGCCCCAGCGAATCTTCGACATCCGGCACAGGCCTGATTATCGCGGCGAAATATTTATTTGCTGTTGCCGCCCACAAAAAACGAGCTTGTCTTTGAGCGCTGGAAAGATTACGTCCTATTTGTAAATTCTGTTTTGCCTCTCTAATTTTGGCCTGGTCCCGTAGCTGAAGTGCTGTTTGGTATTGGCGTGTGCTATCCTTCAAACCCGCCCCGCCTGAAAAAAGATTCATGGGAAATCCAACTAACATATCTTTTCGGGATGAGACAATCTGTCCGTCGTCGGTTAGAAATCCTCCGATGACATTTCTCAAATCGCTTCTAAAGGCTTCTCTGCCCATACCAACCGGCCCAGCTAAACCGAATCTTACTTCTTGCTCGGTGTCGGAGAGATTTTCGACGGTCAGTTTGCATTCAGCCAGATAGCTGCCGATAGAAACTTTGTAGGTTTTTGTCAGCTTTAGAACCGGCCCATCGTCGTCATCCTTGATAACTACCTCGAAGGCGGCAGTTTCAGAACCATCCGGAGCGGTTTCAATACCCAAGCACTGCCAGCTTAACCTATCCAGAGCAAATTGCCGGTTCTGTTTAACAAGCACTAATTCCATATTTGCCATCGATAGCAGCTCACGGCCGTCGTGGTATTTTATGGGTGAAAGAAGTGCCAGAGGTTGAGGGTCTTTATGGTTGCGGTCATTAAATCCACTTGGTCGTCCATTATGAAGGCCGCTACTAAAGGTTGCTTTTCTTATAGCCGCACCTACAGAGCTCAACTCCAACTGGAGCTTGTATCCGGTCTCGTGGTCTTCGGTTTTAGGGACCTTTGCTCCGAGAATAATAGTCTTGATAGGACCGCCAACGGCGCTCAATTCAGCCGGTCTCTGCGTTAAACGCGAAGCAGGACCCCCAGTGGAGCTGGGGGCTAAATATTTATCAGGTTCGTTAGGCTCGTCTTGCGATGTAAGTACATTGACAGTATCCTGCAATTCCCTGGACGCTCGAAGGTCAGCCGCGGCGGACTTTAGAACAATGCAGTGTTGTCCTGTCTTTGAGTAGCTCTGAAAAAGTCCGGATTCGATAACAAGCCCGCCGCAAAAAGCCACAAAACAAATTACAATTGATGTTAAAAGAATTCTCATAATTTTCTATCTCGTATTTCGCTTCACGCTTCACGAGATGCGCTTTACGCGATTTATCTTCCGTCGCGCAGCCGCTCGGCGTGGAAGTTATCTAATTGCTCGATTGCCAGAATCTTTTTTGCGGTAGTCTCGAAATCGTATTCCAGCCGTACAAAGTGGACTTTATTTTCGTCAACATACACATAGCTTGCCCGGTTATCCCTGTCTCTCGGCTGCCCAACTGAACCGATATTGATAATTGCTTTTTCGTCATCGATAATCGGATAGACACCGCCCAGCTCGTCGGGCAGATAAAAATCCGGCTCATCAAGGAATACGCCGGGCATGTGTGTATGGCCCACAAAGCAGATATGCTCAACTCGCTCAAACAACAAACGAACCTTTGCCGGATTGGTATAAACATCATCAGGAAATATGTATTCATTGACTGGCCTTCTCGGTGAAGCATGGACAAAATCTGTGTTTGATGTGTTAGCTCCGATTTCTATCGCCAACGACCGGCGCATTGGCAGATTGCCTAAAAAGCTCCAGCGTCGGTCGCTGTGATTTCCTTGTTGTTCCGCTTCGAGCACATCACGGGTCCAGAAACTTGCCTGCTCGGCTCCGTAGTTGAAGTTTGTCGGCTCATAAAAGACCGCGTAGTCGTGATTGCCCAGGACGCACCAGTCTGCCTTTTCTATAATCAAATCCAGGCATTCTTTCGGGTTTGGCCCATAGCCAACTACATCGCCCAAGCAGTAAATTGTTTTAATGCCGCGTTTTTCTATATCTGCCAGGACTACCGATAAAGCCTCGATGTTAGAATGTATATCGCTTAAAACTGCAAACATAAACTAACCTAAATGGACAAAGCACACTATTAACAACAAGTTTATACCTAATACCAAAAATACTGAAGAAATGCCAGAATATTTATTGGCTTTTCCCATAATGAATCCGTGTGAGACACGAAATATAACCCCGCAATGAATTGCGGGGCTAAATATTTTACCGGCGGTTTCACCGCCGGTTTTGGTTGCTTTGTTGGTTGGTGCTGTTATAATGTCGAGATGCGATATAATGAGACCCGTTAGAAATCACAGAAGGGGCAAAGATGACGTCATAAGATATTCAGTCACTTAATGGAGATGATGGAAAAAGAGAAAATTTTCTAACGTGGCGAGATACGAAAATGACGGATATGACTTTACTTGAAACGCGCGGGCTGGTCAAGAGATATTCCGGCCGGGCTGTAGTTAACGAAGTATCCATCACGATTGGCCGGCGCAGTATAGTCGGCCTTCTCGGTCGAAATGGAGCCGGCAAAACCACTACTTTCCGGATGATTGTGGGTATGATAACGCCCAATAGTGGACAGGTCATCTTTGAAGGCAGAGATGTTACTAAGTTACCTATGTATAAACGGGCCCAGCTGGGTATCGGCTATCTCTCACAGGAGCCGAGCATTTTTCAGCGTCTCAGCGTTCTGGACAATCTATATGCTATCCTGGAGACGATGTCTATTACGAGTGCTGAGCGGTACAATAAGGCCAGTATGCTTATTAAGCGTTTTGGGCTAATTGAGGTGGCTGACAGCCAGGGCAGATTTTTATCCGGCGGTGAGCGAAGAAAACTTGAAATCGCCCGAGCCATGGTAACTGATCCTTCATTAATTCTTCTGGACGAGCCTTTTAGCGGAGTTGACCCTATTACGGTTCAGGATTTGCAGCAGGAGATACGCCGACTTATCGCCACCGGTGTCAGCGTTCTTATTACCGACCACAATGTCGAGAGGACGCTCGAAGTAGTTGATAAAGCGTACATCATCGACCACGGAAAGGTAATTGGTGCCGGCTCACCAGCAGAAATCGTCCGTAACGAGACCGTTAGACAGCTCTACCTCGGCAGCACCTTCGCCGGAAACGAATTTGACAGCAGGTAAATATCAGGCGCGTATGTGCAAACCGGTACGGACAACCACTCTTGGAGTATAGATAAATGATAGATTTTGAAAAATGTCGAATCACGCATTACCCGACTGAGGTTTTAACAAAAGCTGCCAAGCCGATCGAAAAAATCGATGATAATATTCGTCAATTTGTCGAAAAGATGACGGATATTATGCTGAAGAACAAAGGCATCGGCTTAGCAGCACCGCAGGTCGGCGTGTCTTTGCGCCTGTTTATCGTATCGCTGGAGGGCAGAAAAGAAAACATCAGGGTCTATATTAATCCTACTGTTACGCCAATTGCTGCGACAGGTAGTACCTCGTTTCAGGAAAATGAAGAAGGTTGTCTATCGGTGCCGGGTGTTTATACAAAAATCCGGCGATACAAAAAATGCAGAGTCACCGCTACCGACCTTAACGGTAGTGAATTTGCCGAAGAAGCCGAAGGTCTTTATGCCAGATGCCTGCAGCACGAATATGACCATATCGAGGGAATGACTATCGCTGACCGTATGACACCAACAGCCA
>CAZVWH010000003.1:62255-68575 GCA_964631175.1 uncultured Pirellulales bacterium
GCGAATTTGGGATCTCTTGCCTAAATGCGCTGGCTGAATCGAAGCACGAGCTAAAATTCATTGTCACGCAGCCTCCACATCCGGCCGGCAGAGGCAGAAAGCTGAGGCCGACACCGGTAGCCCGATGGGCAGCCATTCATTCGATGCCATTTATTGAAACTGGGGATGTAAACGCACCGGAAATCGTCAAAAAAATAGATGGTTATGAACCGGATTTAATTGTGGTTGTTGCGTTCGGCCAGAAGATCGGCAAGGAGGTGACAAACCTTCCGCCAAAGGGAGCTATAAACGTCCATGCCTCTTTGCTTCCCAAGTACCGCGGAGCGGCGCCGATAAACTGGGCTATAATCAACAGCGAAAGTGTGACCGGCATCACGATTATAACCATAGCTGAAAAGATGGACGCCGGCCAAATCCTCTCGATGGAAAGAGCTGAAATACTTGCTAATGAAACAGCCGGCCAATTGCATGACAGATTAGCCCAGATAGCAGCGCCTCTTTTGATAAAAATCGTAGATCGTATTGCCGACGGCACTATAACTTACACTGAGCAGGACCACTCAAAAGCTACCCTTGCACCGAAGCTGAAGAAATCCGACGGCTTACTGGATTTCAAGGAGTCGGCTGAGGTTTTAGAAAGAAAGATTCGCGGCTTTTGGCCCTGGCCCGGAGCCTCAGCAGTGTACACTTCAAAAGAGACACAGAAGTCTCTGAGAGTAACGATAGCAACGGCTGAAGTAGTCAAAACATCAAATCCACCCGATCTGCCAGCGGGGACGCTTGATGAAAATCTGCACATCATTTGCGGCCGGGACAGCCTAAAGATTGCGAAAATTAAGCCGGACGGCTCACGGCTTATGGATTTTACGGATTTTGTTAATGGCAAGCACACCCGTCCAGGCGACGTATTTATTAAAAATATGGGTGGTGAAATCAACGATAAAACCACCAAAATATAAAACCCGTGGCAAAAGCACGGGCTAAATATTCCATATTATTTAGCCCCACGTTTTACGTGGGGTTACGTTTTTTTATGGCGAATCAACAATCTAAAACTGCACGCGCTATCGCAGCGATGGTACTGAACCGGTTTGATCCAAAGCGCAATTACGCCGGCCCAATTCTTGATCCGCTCCTGAGCGGACTGCATGAAACTGGTGAAAAACAACGAGCCACTGACCTTGTTTTCGGAACGATAAGGAACCGTAACGACATCGATACCGTGATAACAGTATTTTCCAACCGTCCGGTGGAGCGGATACCAAACAATCTGCTTAATATTATCCGGGTAGCTGTCTTTGAGCTTGTTTATTCGCCGGATACACCTGAATACTCAATCGTCAACGAGGCGGTAGAAAGTACAAAGGCCATTGGAGGCAAAAGACAAACCGGTTTTGTAAACGCAGTCCTGCGAGAAATCACCAGGCATATAAAGAACCGCAAAAGCCGGTTATTAGAAGCTGATGCCAAGAGCACGATTTGTCAAAGCCCTGTAACCGGCTGTGAATTTGATAGATGTTTTCTGCCGGACCCAAAATCCTCGACAGCAGATTATCTCAGCATCGTCTTTTCGCTGCCTAAATGGCTGATAACCGATTGGCTCGACGAATTCGGCGGAGAACAAAGCCGGCAAATTTGTTTTGCAAGCAATCGCAGGCCAAGTATTTATATCAGGCCGAACAAGCTAAGAACAACAACACAAAAATTAGCTGAGAAGCTCCGCCATGCAGACACCGATGCAGAGATAGTCCCTAAAAAGGAAATGATAAGGTTGAAAGGTCCGCAGGCCGTAGCGGGGCTTTTAGGCTTCGCGGAAGGTCTGTTCACTGTTCAGGATATTACCGCTTCGCAGGCAGTACGGCTCCTGAAACCGCAACCGGATTGGACGATACTCGACCTTTGCGCCGCACCGGGCGTGAAAACAACACAATTAGCTGAAGTTACCAATGATTCAGCAAGAATCATCGCAACCGATATCGACGGGCGACGTCTGAAAATGGTCGAAGAAAATACTATTCGCCTCGGCATCAGTGGCGTTAGTTTAGTCGCGTATGAACAACTTGAGCAAAAAGCTGCTGAACTTGGTCCTTTTGATGCTATCTTACTGGATGTGCCGTGTTCAAACACCGGTGTTTTAGCTAAGCGCGTCGAGGCACGATATAGATTAAATCCCAAAGCAATAGAGCAACTGGCCAAAACGCAAATGGACCTGCTGCGAAAGGCTGTTGTAATGATAAAACCTGGCGGGAAAATTTGTTACAGCACCTGCAGTGTCCACAAGGCCGAGAATACCATGTTAGTAAAAGAGTTTTTGCAAAAACACCACGATCTCGCACTTGAGTTTGAGCGGCTTGTTTTACCGGCGGTGCAGGGCTTCGACCATGACGGCGGTTACGTGGCAATCATTGTAAAGTTGGAAGACTGAGGTCAGAAATCAGAAGACAGAATTCTTGAGACGGAAGCTTTAATTCTATTCTCTGTTGTTTGTTCTCTGGAAGAGCAATGGAAGTTCAATCCACCGCTTTTCCACAACAAGAACTTGTGACGTGTAAAACTTGTTAAAAAATAAATTTTTTTGTGCGCAAAGTCAATACCAACAACTATCTCAACAAAGTGGAAAAGAAATTCACAAAATTAGTGTTGATTTGCTTTTTGTCCTGTTAATAATACTAATAAATAGTTATGTTTCTGCTATCGAGCTGGGTTTATCAAAATTTGTGGTTTTTGGATTTTTTATCTCTTGTAGTTTTTACTGCGAGCGAGTACAGGAAGGAAAATAGATTCGTCCTTAGTAGTTTTGCTTTTTCTCCGCAGTACTGCTATACTGCGGAGCACAATTGCTCAGGAGGAAACTACGGCGTTAAAGTAAATGAGTAGCAGATGGGCCCTCGCAATGTGAGGTCCCTGACCGCCATAGGTGGTTTAGTTAGCAAGGAAGCGTAAAAATGCAGGGTATAATCACGGATGAGTTTTCCCGCACCGCCGGGTCGGGTTCTCCTTTAGCGGGGGCCCAGTCCCATATCAGGTCCATTGAAAACCCCAAAGCGGCTGCTTCCAGCCTGAAGCAGGAGTCTAATTCTAAAGCATCTCAGGTCTCTAATGAGATTGTTGCTATAAGCGAAGCTCTTGCTGAGAGGATAGGTTCACAGAAATTTCGAATATGGTTTAAGAATTCAACCAAATTTTCCCTTGCGGATGGCTACCTGAGAATTGCAGTGCCAAACCTTTTCATAGCAAATTGGATCGAAAATCATTTCTTAAACGAAATTAACGAGGCGGTTCAGGCAGCCACCGGTACCAAGCTAACAGTTACATTCACTATTGACCCGGAGCTCTCCGGAAACTACCGGCGAGCACCGCTGGACTCGCCCAGCACCAATTGGTCAGATAGAAAGACCCCTCTAAGCACCCGCCGTCCAGCACGTGAATCAGCCTCAATTGGTGCGGGAAAACTTACCATGGATAACTTCGTTGTCGGACCTTCAAATGAGCTGGCCTATAACGCCGCCAGAGCTGTCGTTAGAGAAAAGTACTGCCCTTTTAATCCGCTGTTTATTCATGGAGGATACGGGCTTGGTAAAACACATCTGCTGCAAGGAATCTGCAACGCGCTGGCAGAAAGAAGACCTAAATCTAAGTGGGAGTATATGTCAGCAGAGGATTTTACAAATCAATTCGTGCTGGCATTGAAGTTGAAAAAGCTTGAGATTTTTCGCCGCCGAATGCGGCAAACAGATTTATTAGCCATCGACGATATTCACTTTTTGGCTAATAAGCCTTCAACCCAGGAGGAATTTCTGCACACTTTCAACACCATCAATCTGGCTGGTAAGCAGGTTGTTCTGGTTTCCGATGCGCATCCGAAGATGATAGGCCAGCTATCTGAAAAGTTGATCAGCCGGTTCGTTTCGGGAATGGTCGTCAAGATTGAGCCGCCTGATTTCAAGACTCGCTATGAAATCTGCAGACAGTTTTTGGCGATAAGGCTAAAATATTCGACCCTTCATGATGACCAATCTACCAAGATGAGCATATCGAAGGCAAGGCAGCTCAATGAAGGTATAATAAGATATATTGCCGAAAACCTGCGGAGCAATGTACGGGAGCTGGAAGGGGCTCTACTGAAGCTAATTGCATATTCGGCACTACAAAACAAAAAAATTACACTTTCTATGGCCCAGGCGGTTTTGGCTGACCATCTGGAACGCTGTGACCCTATTGTGCACATATCAGACATTGAGTCAGCCGTAGCTGCTTATTTTGGCATAACGCCCGCCGGCATTCACTCGGCCAAGAAGGATAGAATAGTGGCACAGGCCCGACATTTTAGTATGTATCTTACTCGAAAGCACACCAAGATGTCGTCCTCGGAGATTGGCAGATTTATGGGCAATAAAAATCATGCCACCGTGCTTTTGGCCTGCAAGAAGATCGAAGAGATGATTAAGAAAAATTCAGATGTTCATTGGCTGAGCTCTGTCGGCAATAAAGTCATCAAGACCAAGACTGTAATTGCCCAGCTTGAGGAAAGTATTTCCGGCTGATTATGGCGTAAGCCTTCCCTGACGGCAAAGCAACTAAAATGCCTAAAGTGAGCTTAAGTTAAAATTTTCAATTTTAGTCCACAGGATGTGGCGCCAGCCATCCCAGCGACCTTACGGCAGCACTTTAGGCACTTCAAATATGTACAATTTTCTATTGACTATCGAACGCACCGATTGCATAATTGCCGAACTTTAATAAATGATGGTCAAGTAAAGGGGATTTATTATGATAGTCAGAATCGAGGATACCTGCACAGCTTGTGGGCTTTGTTGCGATACCTGCCCGGAAGTTTTTGAAATGGGTGATGATATGGCCCAGGTGAAGGTAAATGAAGTTCCTTCGGAGTTCGAGGATGCGGTTCAGCAGGCCGCCGACGAGTGCCCTGTCGAGGCTATCGTAGTAGAGTAAACAAGGTCCGCTACAAACCCAGGCTCTTTTAATCCAACCGCCGCGAGGTAGGTATCAATTTGTTAGGTTATCAGAGTATCTGGATCCGCCTCGGCGGACCAGTAAATCAGATTTACCTTTTCCTGTTTTCTGATCTTCTGGTACTGTGCATCCTGATTACGTGATTTTCTTTTGGGCCTGTCACAGTTCTGCTCTTCGCAGTATTATTATACCGAGCAGAAAGGAAACAACTCCAATGGCCAAGAGCACGCCGCATGGGGTGAGCATTTCCGAAAGCGTGAAATTACGCCAAATAGCGCCCTCCATAGCGAGTATGCTCCACTTGATGGGACTTACATGACTTATACTGCGCAGCCACTGAGGCATTGCTATCAATGGCACCATAGCTCCGCCCAGCATTGCCATAATCATAAACATAGCCCACGCTAAGCCGGCTGCGGCCTGTTCTGTCCGTCCGAGAGTGCTTACAATCATCATAAGTCCTACAAAGCAGAATATGGCACAGGCTGCTGCCGGCACAAAAAACATCGGTTTGTTAATAGACATTCCAAAAATGAACTTTGCCCCCACCGTTTGAATACAAATCACAACTATACACGCAAGGAAACAAGCCAGTGCCTTGCCACTGAGAATATGGGCACGTGATACCGGCGCGATGAGCAGACGCTGGAATGTACCTACTTTGCGTTCGCTCACTATGGAAATGGCAAACGTCGCCGCACATCCCAACAGACCCCATATTATTGCCTGTGGAAATGTAATCTGAAATGAAGATGTAGGCCACTTGCTTTCTCTTCTGACATCCAGCGTAGCCACATTGAGCATTCCTCCTTCCAAGCCAGCCATATAATCGGAGTCTTCGACATCCTGCAAGAGCTGGTCGTATGAATCAAAGAAACTAAGGAATGTCTCAATTTGTTTCGCAGTTAAATCATCTGCCTTGCCCAGCTCACTACGCCAAGTGTCAACCTGACCGTGCATCCAATCACGGTCTTGAAATTTTTTCCCTAACGCTTCAAACTGCGCTTTGGCGAGCAGGCCCTGCAAATAGCCGCTTTCCATACGTCGCGCCGGGTCAACAGCTACCTCAAGCCTTGGATTATTGCTGTCGAAGATGGCCTCGAAACCATCTCCAAATCCTTTCTTGATGCAGACTGCTGCAACCTGCTTTCCGGTTCGTACCTGATCCATCGCTTCATTGCGGCTGAAGCTGGTTAAATCAAGGGCCTCATAAGATTCCAAACGAGAAATGTAAAGTTTTGAAAACTCAGATTGGTCTTCGTTAACCACAGCGATTTTCATTCCGGAAGGCCCTTTGCTGCCGGTTGAATATATCGCTCCGAAGAATAGGGAAAAAAGCGCAGGAA
>CAZVWH010000004.1:0-57547 GCA_964631175.1 uncultured Pirellulales bacterium
AAGCAGAAATGGGGGCTTCGGTCGAAACGACGGTGAGGCTTTTCAACAGAGCAATGTAACTGCTCACGGGGGCAAATGAAACAGACCTTGATGGAAATGCCCGCTTAGTGGGCCCGGCGATTGATATGGGAGCTTTCGAGTCACAGCAGTAAAGCAGCGCTTTGGCATTTCTACAGTGCTGCTTGAATTGTTTTATTGTTAATAACATCATGTAATATGGATAGTCATATTAAACAGCGTTCCGCAGCTATAATTTTGGCTTCGGCCTCGTCCCGACGAAAACAACTGTTGGCTGAAGCAGGCTATAAGTTCGCTTCTATTACACCAGAAATAGAAGAGTCGGCCTACCCGGCTGAGCAGCACACAGCTTGTGAGTATGCCAAACAGTTAGCTTTGGCAAAGGCAAAGAGTGTTGCTGAAAGGCACCGGGATTGTTTAGTCATCGGCGCAGATACAGTTGTTGATTTTAACGGCGAGATCATCGGCAAGCCCGCCAATGCAAAAGAAGCCGAGCAAATCACCAGGAAACTCTTTAGCGCGCCCCATAAGGTCATAACCGGCCTTGCCATTGTCAGGTTAAGTGACGGTATCGAGGTAGTAGAAAGTGACACCACGACCGTTTATCCGAGGCAGATGACTGCTGAGCAAATCGCTGAGCACATAAAAAGCGGCACCTGGCGGGATAAAGCCGGTGCTTATGCCATTCAAGAAAATGGCGACGAGTTTATCAAAAAAATTGAAGGCAGCTTAACAAACGTAATGGGCCTGCCTATGGAACTATTGCAGCAGTTGTTGAAAAGATTATTGATTTAACTCCACGTAAAACGTGGGGCTAAATATTTTGTAACCGTTCACGCAGAAAATAAGGCGTTTTTGTGTCATTGCGAGGCCTTTAGGCCGAAGCAATCTCAAAAACGTACGATTTTAGATTGCTTCGCTTCGCTCGCAATGACAAAAATGCGGTTTTCCCGTGAACGCTTACAATATTTTTACATTTTATTTAGCCCCCAGTTTCACTGGGGGTTCCAGTTTTACCGGTTGTTTGTAAATAGATTCTACCAGGCAAAGTAGCAACTATAGTGGCGGTAGAACAGGCCTATCGCACGCATCGCAAGGATGGCAATAACCTGAGTTGCCATGTCCAACACCAAAGTAGCTGCATCAACTGCAAGATTTACGCCGGTAAACGGCCTGGTTTGCATCTCAAGAATGCCGGCGGCGACAAGTAATAACACCACTGCTAAATACGGTCCGGGCGCCTTAAAGATCGGCCTGAAAAGATAATCAGGCCTTAACCGCGTGATGTCTTTACCGACCGCTACGGTCAATATGGCCATCGGAAAAAGAAATAGACCAAGTACGAACAGAGCTAGCAGCAGTCCACCTGCGGCGGACGGCCCGTGCCCTATTTGCCACATATTGTCGGTGGTTAGGCCTCTACCTTGCAGCAGGCCGAGTGCGATAACGAACGGAAGCTCCACAACCATCAAAGTCCAGACGAAAATAAAAAGCGGCTTAACAATGTACCACAGAAATGTAAGGCTCGTTCCTAAGTATATCTGCGGCAGTTTATCTATCTCGTAGGCTGTCTCGTAAATGATGTTCATATAAAATCCCAGCAGCCAGCCCCAGACGACTACAAACGAGATGAAATTCATACAGCAGATGCCTCTGCCGAGAAGAAATTTAAATAACACCGCTGCAATAACAAATACCAGGGTAGTGGTGTTATCCAGGTCGGTAAATATCTTCCAGTTGTCGATGAATACTGCTCGGTAAAAGCCGGGCAGGGGATCAGCTCTTTTAACTTTGGTCTCAATTTTTTGCGGTGTTTCATAGTCTTTAGATGGTATTATGAAAAGCTGTCCGCAGTTTATACATCGGGCGCGTTTGCCGCAGTGCTTTCTGTCAAAGGCAATAATCGCATCGCAGTTAGGGCAATAAAACTGTACGGTCATGTGTCACCAGGGCAGACAGCAGATATAATGCCGATAGAAAAAGGCTATTGCACGCATGGACATCAAGATCAAAATCTGCGCAATAAGGTTTAATAGCAGATGACCCGCAGCAGCCACAGGCTCCTGGCCTGTGTATTGGCTCGCCTGCAATTGAAGAAAACCGGCGGCGCCAAGCAGCATCGACACCACAAGGTAAGGCTTAAATGCTCTAAAGATGGGGATTAGAAGATAATCAGGTCTTAACATCGTAAGGTCTCTACCTATCGCAACTGTTAGTATCGCTATTGGAAACATAAACAATCCGCCAAACATAAGCACATGGAGAAGCACAGGCCATTCGCTATCAGTTATCTTTGATATCGCGGCAGTAATAAGGAACGGCAGCTCAACCGCAAATAGCGCAATGAAAAATGTATATACGGATTTAATAATGTGCCAGATGAATCCATAGAATCCTCCCATAACTACGTCCGGCAGCTTTTCCATTTCAAAAGCAGTTGAGTAGATTATCTCCATGTAATACCAAAACAGAAATCCCCAGGCCGTTATGTGCAGAATAAATCCCAAGGGTACATAGATATCGATAGTACGTCGTGCAGACAAAGTCACTGTAAAATTTAAGCGAACTGCGAAGAATTTTAATAAAACCACTGTCGCTATAAATACTAAGCCGGTGACATTTTCAGATTTTGTGAAGAGCTTCCAGTTGTCAACAAATGCAGCCCGGTAAAAGCCGGGCAGAGGTTCTGCTGGTTTTTCCTTTTCAGGCTTGATTTTCTTCGGCTTTTTATCGTCCTTGGAAGGAATTATAAAGGCTTGTCCGCAGGTTTGGCATCTGGCACGTTTGCCGCAGTGCTTTTCATCAAAGCCAATCAGCGCGCCACAATGGGGACAGTTAAACTGAATTGTCATATTCGTACTGCGTATTGCGTATTGCGTTCTGCGTGTAGTGTCTTGGATTTTTATTGACGCACTACGCATCACGCACAACGCACGACGACATTATTCCCGCTGCATGCAGTCGGTGAAGACTATAAGGTCGTTGGCCCACTTTTTAGCTTCCAGCAGATCGACTTTATCCTGTTTTACCAGCATTGCCAGATGCTTTTCCATGGTTATCATTTTTTCATCAGGCTTGTTTTTAATCCTTGTTTGCAATTGCGAATATAATTGCTCTACCTTTCCGGTGCGAATCAGATTTGCACAGGCATAGTTATTGTTAAGGATTTCCATAGCTACAATTCTGCCTGTGCCGTCTTTTTTGGGCACGAGCTTTTGACAGATGATGTAGGCCAGACCGAGCGAGAGCTGGTTTCGCACTTCAGCCTGCCTGCCGGCTGGAAAATAGTCCAGGATTCGTGTCACTGTGCCGGTAGCGTCCCTTGTGTGCAGCGTGGAAAAGACCAAATGGCCGGTCTCGGCAGCCATAAGCGTCATGGCTATGGTCTCAGGGTCGCGCATTTCACCGACAAATATTATATCGGGGTCTTCCCGCATCATTTCCTTTAGTCCCTGAATGAAGGATTTGACGTCCCTTCCGACCTCGCGTTGCGAGATAATCGAGTATTTCTGCTTGTAGATATATTCTATGGGGTCTTCGACTGTTATGATTCGGCAGGCCTGTTTTTCGCTGATTCTGCCTATCAGTGAGGCAATGGTAGTGGATTTGCCGGCACCTGTGATGCCGGTCAGAAGGACCAGGCCGTGCTTGCGATTGATAATATCCTCCCAGATATTATTTGCAAAGCCGATGTCTTCTATTTTCGGAACGTCCAGCGATAATGCCCGGATGGCGGCGGCTATCCCGTCGTTTTCCTTGAAGATATTCATTCTGAACTGCAGCGAGCGCAGCCGATAAGAGCAATCGACGCTATACCGGCTCTTTAGCTTGCTGAGATTTTCGTCACTTAGCAGCGGATAGATAAGCTGTTTTGCCATGTCCGGCGTTACGGTCGGGCCTTTGAGCCTTATCAGGTTGCCGTCGATGCGATAAGTAGGTGGTGCATCGACCTTGATATGCAGGTCCGAGACACGTAGCGCACCGTGCTTTTCAAAGTAGGTCAGCATATCAAGGATGCTGAACTGGCCCATCTTTTCGGTTGGATAAACCTTCGCTGTTTCAGAATATCCTTCGGCCATATTTGACTCCACCGCAAATACTGTGAATGTACAACCTGTTTTTATGCCGGTAATCAGTATATCAGCGCAACTTTTCCAAAGCAAAGGTTAAGTTTAGCCGTCGCCGGCACGGCGATGGGTGGTTTTTTTATTTTTTCTTATTTGCAGCAGCAAGCCAATCCTTGAGGTTTTTGGCTAATATTTCCATCAAATTAAGATTTTCCTTTAATTTTAACTTGCTCCGGTAGTATGATGAAAATAGGAAAGCGCGATTTATTTCATCAAATGTAACACATAGTATCAGCAAAAACTTTTTAAGGAGAGCAAAAATGGAACGGCGCAAAAATCTTAATATTATGCTGATAATCCAAGTTTTTCTTATAGTTGTGCTAATCTGCACATCTTCCGAGGCTAAAATTATTTATGTTGACGATGCTGCCGCCGGTGTAAACGATGGCTCATCATGGGCCGATGCCTATAACTACCTTCAGGATGCTTTGGCTGCTGCCTTAGAAGGTGATGAAATTAGAGTCGCTCAGGGAATTTACAACCCTGACTTGGGAGGCGGGAATACTGTCGGTGATCAAAGAGCAACGTTTCAGCTTATCGGCGGCGTGATTATTAAAGGTGGCTATGCCGGCTTGGGTGAAACCGACCCTAATATAGTGGATGTAAATCTGTACAAAAGCATCCTGAGAGGTTTCAATAATTGTCATATAGTTACCGGCAGCAACGTGGATGAAACTGCTATACTCAATGGTTTTACTATCACTGGGGGACATTACATACCCAATGACTGCAATGACAATCCGAGAGGCGGAACAGCTATCAGAATTGAATCCGGTAGCCCCAAGATACTCAATTGCCTAATCACCGGCAACAATGCCAATGGAAGCGGTATAGTCCTTAATAACGACAGTAATTCAATCTTTGTGGGCTGTGTATTTAGCAATAATTATGGAATACACGGCACTATGGAAAACAGAGCAAGCAGCCCCGTAGTTACCAACTGCACATTTGAACTAGGCTATATAGGGATGGAGAACCATGATGGCAGCAGTCCCGTATTGACTAACTGTGTTTTCCGAGAAAATAGTCGTGGCATGGAGAATTATACCAGCAGCAAAACTGTACTGACTAATTGTACATTCGAGCATTGCTCAAGTGGGATGGGGAACTTCTCTGACAACAATGTAGTTATGATTGATTGCCAATTCAAAAATAACGAACACTATGGATTATTTAATGAGAGCAATAACAATTTGATAATTACCAACTGTACATTTGAAAATAACGGGCATGGGGGGATACATATTGGCATGAGATGCAATCTTACGCTGAGCAATTGCTTGTTTAGTGGCAATTCAAGATCTAGCGGTGCTGGTATATATAGCGTTCACAGCGATTTGGTATTATATAACTGTAAATTTATCGGAAACGTGGCAACTGCTAAAGGCGGGGGAATATATAATGTAGCCGGAAACCTTAGGCTATATAACTGCGCGTTTAGTGGCAACTCGACCGGTGATATTGGCGGAGCGATATATAGCTATAGAGAAGGCCTGTTAATGCTTCACAACTGCATAATCAACAATAATTCGGCGGATAATATGGGTGGTGGGATATATACTTACAATAGCAGCAATGTCACACTATATAACTGCACTCTAAGTGGAAACTCGACAGGACGTGAAGGCGGTGGAATTTATAATCGTCTAAGCGGTAGTGATATTACATTGACCAATTGCATTGTATGGGGCAATACACCAGACCAGATTTATGGCTCAGCTATTGTCTCATACAGCGATATCCAAGGAGGCTTGCCAGGGGAAAGAAATATTGATGTCGATCCATTATTTGCAGACCTGGATAATGGTGATTATCATTTGAAGTCGCAGGCCGGCAGATGGGATCCAATCAGTCTAACCTGGGTTCAGGGTGATGTTACAAGTCCCTGTATCGATGCTGGCGATCCAAGTTCAGCCTTGTCTGAGGAACCACAGCCGAACGGCCAGCGAATCAATATGGGAGCTTATGGCGGAACGACAGAAGCAAGTTTGTCTTCCACAGCTAACTGACCGAAGATGTACGGTCTTGGGGGGCTAAAGTTAAAAAATAATCCGTAACTTTAGTCATTTCATCCCGCATCAATTGTCCGGCGGAGAGAGAAAGTCTTGGGCAAAGTTGAGTGAACGGATTATGGTTCAATTGTTGCGGGGCACTTTGTCTTACCTTTTATGGCCTTTATCTCATTTCAATTTTGCTGCCTTTTACTATTGGTTTTTGCTGGCTTTGGTCGGATATACGGCTATAATTCGTCGGGTGATAGCCATGAAGTGTGTCTCAATGGGATGTTGAAGTTGGTATGGGACGAAAAAGCCCGTTTATTATTTATGCGATCATTATATTGTTTCCAGTGGAGTTCTTGTCCGCTGGTAATAGTGAAGCAGAATTGTTCCTCGCCGGTCAGGATTTACGCTTAGCGGGGCGGGAGGTTATAAGCTATTCTTTCGACATCGCTCAAGACAGGCAGCTCAGTGCTGAAGGCCGGCTTGAGCACATTTTTGTTTTTCCAAAGGGATTCTCGTTTGTTTTCGCAGATAACGAATATTACAGCGACAACGCTGTGGTCTGGCTGACAAGCATAGCGACAAAGCTTGACGACGGTGCTTTAGCTGTGTACGAGGTGAGGATGTATCTGCACGGCAATATACCTGTCCTGCCCGCTCTGAGTACAACCGAAGGCAGCGAGGTCGAAGGACTGCCTGAAGGTGCAAAAGGCGCCCCCCCTGCTTTCTTGCGAAAGCAAGAAGGCCGGGCAATGGTAGTCCGCTTCGGCTTCAGTGGCGAAGTGTTTGTAACAGCAGAAAAAAGAGAAGCTGCCGACCCCCGTGGATCAGAGCTTTACGCAAAGGCCTTCGCCGCAGTTGGGTCTGCTTTTCCGCAACTCAAGCCAAAACCGGAGCCGACGCACCTGCAGGTGTGGCCGGAAAGCTTGGAGGTTGAAGAATCGGCTGCTGTCATACCCCAGGGCAAGCAACCTCACTTTATATATCCGATTAATCTGTCGCCTGCAGGTGAAGTTACACCACAGATGACATGGGACCTCAAGGCAAAGATGGCAACGGTCATCGGCAGGTTTTATCTGTGGCAAAAACAGGACGAAAAAGGCCGTTTGCTGGAATTGCAGGCTGACAACGCCGTAATATTTTTAGCATCGACCCATGAGATAAATAACTCAGGAATCCGTGCAAAATCACAGTCGGATATCTCACGGGCCGAGCAGCCTTATGAAAAGTCCACAGGGACAGAAAGTCTCGAGGATATTTTAGCCTCTGGTACCGTACAAGCGATTTATCTGGCCGGCGATGTGGTGATGACAGAAGGACAGCGTTCAATTCGAGCAGACGAGATTTACTACGATTTAAGACGGAAACAGGCACTGGCAATAAATGCCGTAGCCAGAACTTTTGATACATCCAGGGGAATTCCGATTTATGTCAGAGCAGCAAAGCTAAAGCAGTTGGCTGAGAATAAATTTACGGCTGAAGATATTACCCTGACAACCAGCGAATTTCATCTGCCTCAGCTTTCGCTTAACGCTTCACAGGTCAGCATCACTGATACAACGCCGATTGATGAGCAAGAAGACAAGCTCACCGACAGCAGTTTCGACGCTGAGATGCGCGATGTGCGATTCAAGATGTACGATAAAACGATTTTTTATTGGCCGCATATGCGTAGTAATCTGCAAAGGCCCGATGTTCCGCTCAAGAGCGTGAGCAGCGGTCATAACAGAACCTGGGGTGCATCGGTCGAGACGCAATGGTATCTGGCCCGTATGTTGGGACTGCATGAGTCCGAGGGAACCGACAGCACTTTTTCCCTGGATTATTACAGCAAACGCGGCGTGGGTAGCGGTGCAGAGATTAACTACGAAAGAGAAAATTACTTCGGCAGGATGTTAGGCTATATAATCGACGACTCCGGCAAAGATAGACTTGGAAGAGCCAGGAGCCGAAGAGACCTTGAGCCGCCCCGTAACCTCCGCGGCCGATTCCGCTGGCAGCACAGGCAATTTCTACCGTACAACTGGCAGCTAACCGCCGAGGCAAGCTATATCTCCGATGAGAATTTCATAGAGCAGTTTTATCGCAATGAGTTCTATACCGATAAAGAACAAGAGACGCTCCTTCAGTTGAAGCGTATCGAAAATAACTGGGGTCTTGCCTTTTTGGGCAAGGCCCGGCTTAACGATTATCAAAACGTAGTAGAAGAGTTACCCAGTGCCGAGTTCCACTGGACCGGCCAATCATTTCTTGACGATAAGCTGACGTTCTATAGTGATACACAGTTTAGCCAATTTCGTCAGCGCTTGGGTTCCAGCGATTCAACAACTGCCTTGACGAACAATTTCGCCTTTATGTCAACAAGAAATGAGCTGGACCTGCCGATGGTTTTTGGCAAATCTAAAGTTGTGCCCTTTATGGCAGGGACTTTCGGGTATGACGATGGCAGCGGTTTCCGAACGAATATAAACGGCACAGCAGCAAACAGAGAGGACAGCGTTTGGTTCGGCGAAGCAGGTGTGCGGGCGTCAACGCAACCATATTGGAAGATTTATCCTGCCTTCAAATCGCGTCTCTGGGACCTGAAAGGATTGCGGCACACAATCACGCCGCAATTAACCGCCGTAGCTTTCACACAGGATGATTCGGTTATTGAGCAACGTGACACGCTGAACATAGGCCTTTCTCAGCGGCTGCAAACAAAGCGCGGCTCCGGCGATAAGGAAAGAACCATTGACTGGATGCGCCTGGATACGGATGTCACATGGGTAAATGACTCAGGCGATACAACGGCGGGGCCGGACCGATTCATCTGGAATAAGCCGTTTATCCCGCTTGCCAATAGATACAGCAGAAGATTCAACCAGGCTGTAATACCGCCGCTGGATAGACGCAGCAGCGTGGAATTCGGCCCCAGACGAAATTACTTCTCAGCAGACTATATGTGGAATCTGAGCGATACCACGGCACTTTTAAGTGATATGAATTTTGACATGCAAAGCGGCGTAGTACAGCAATTTAATGTCGGCATGTCAGCCATACGTCGGCCTAATTTAAGCTATTATATTGGAAGCAGATATTTAAGGCGCGTTGAAAACGGACTCGGCGAGAAAGGCTCGAATGCGTTCACCTTCGCAGCTACGTATGTGCTCGATCCGCGATATTCGGCTGTTTTTTCACAACAGTATGATTTCGATTACGGCGTAAATGTACGCAGCGAGTTAACGCTCATTAGGCGGTATCACAGGGTGAATTTCGCTCTGACGTATAGTGTGGATGAATCGATGGACGAACATTCAGTAATATTTAGTATATGGCCCGAAGGTGTGCCGGAGCTGGCTTTTGGGCCGGGACGGAATACCAGACTTGGTGATTCGGCAGGCTATTAACAATTTGTTGTTAATTGTTTATAATGATGGGTCTAAGAAAAGGTTGAAGAATTTAAGGAGAAAATTATGCCATTGGTTAATACTAAAAAAATGTTTGAGGCGGCCTACAAAAATGGCTATGCAATTGGTGCGTTCAATGTGAACAATATGGAAATCACGCAGGGTATCATCAATGCCGTAGCCGAAGAGAAGGCCCCGCTTATCCTGCAGGTATCCAGAGGCGCTCGTTCTTATGCGAGTATAAGCTACCTAAATGCGATTATTAACGTGGTTGTCGAGGAAAATCCCGACATTCCAATAGCTACAAATCTGGACCACGGCGATACCTTTGAGACCTGCAAGCAATTTGTTGATGACGGCTTTACATCGGTAATGATAGATGCCTCAAGCCGACCGTTTGAAGAGAACATTGAGATCACTAAGAAGGTAGTGGAATATGCGCACGAAAAAGGTGTTAGCGTTGAAGCTGAGCTTGGCCAATTGGGCGGGATTGAAGAGGATGTGGTCGGAGTAGATGACGTCAGTAAACATATTGCCGACCCAAACAAGGCGGTGGAGTTTGTTGAAAAGAGCGGCTGTGATTCGTTAGCGGTAGCTTGTGGAACGAGTCATGGAGCTTACAAGTTCAAAAGCGAACCAAAGCTTGCTTTTGATGTAATACAGCAGATAGCAGAGAAGCTGCCCGGATTTCCTCTGGTAATGCACGGCTCAAGCAGTGTGCTGAGGGAGTTCGTTGATCTTATCAACAAATACGGCGGCAATATGCCCAACGCGATGGGCGTGCCGGAAAAATCTATCAGTAAAGCTGCAAAAATGGCCATCTGCAAGGTTAATATTGATACGGACTTAAGACTGGCATTGACGGCTAAAATCAGGCAGGTTTTCGCAGAAAAGCCAGCTGAGTTTGACCCGCGTAAATACCTCGGTCCCGGCCGAGAAGCGATTAAAGAGATGGTCAGGCATAAGCTGCATATTCTTGGTTGTGCCGGTAAAGCAGAAGAGTGTATGTAAACCAGTTAAATGGTTATTGGTTAAATGGTTATTGGTTAAATAATAAATTCAACTATAAATCACAAATCACCAATTACCAGTTACCAGTTACCAGTTACCTTGATAAGGAGCAGTTCGTTGATATTACAGAAATCCAAAGATTCGTTTCGGTCCGCCGCGGCGGATCGTCAGACAAGCGCAAGTGCACGTGTCACTTTGCTTCTGTTGCTTTTATGCGCATGTGTGCTTACGTCTTTGTGTTTGTCTGCCGGTCATAGCTGCTCAGCCGGGCCCGCTTCGTCAGAACCCGCCAAAGGCGGGGCTGCTGAAAAGCCAGCCAGCTCGGAAGGTTCACTGCAAACAGAAACCGGGATTGACGGGTCCGAATCCGCGGAACCAAATATACCTCAACCGGCTGAAGTTTCACCCGCCAAAGGCGGGTCAGCCGATCCACAGCGGCAGATTGAAGCAGCCTTTGAGCTGATTTACCAGGGCAAATTCGAAGCTGCCGGCGAGCTGACAAAACAAGTTAATGAAAATAATCCAGCCGAGCTAATTCCGCCTGTGACGGTTCAATTAGCCGAGGTTGTAAATGAATATCAAGCTTTAAGTAAACAGCGTCAGTCAACTCGACAGCAGGCGTACAAGCAACAGTTGGATGAGCTGGCGAAATTGCGGGCTGCTATGTGTGCAAGTGACGTAAATGATTTGACCTCTATAGCCGATGTAAACGATATAGCCGATGTAAACGATATAGCCGATGTAAACGATGTAGCCGATGTAGCCGATGTAAACGATGTAAATGATATAACCGGAGGGCTTTCCGTCATTGTCAAGGCGAGTGAGCTTGCAGATGATGCACAAAGAACAGAGCTTCTGGCCAAGCCGTTCGTAAAACAGGTTTTTCAAAAAGCGATAGATAAGGCGGCAGAGTTCGAGGTGCAAGGCAAGTGGCTTGATGCATATACAGTTTGCTATGCTTGGTTGCAGGCCATCGATCCAAACAATAAGGCGTATTCGGATTACGCCGATCAGCTTCTGGATAAAGCCGGCATTGTAGTTTCTTTTCAGGACAGTCCCTGTGAGAGCCGCCAGGAACGTTTTCAAGGGGTCAAAAAAAAGATGTTTATTCAGGCGGTCGATGCGCTGGATCGGCATTACGTTAGCACTATTGATTACAGCCAAATGGCCGTCGAGGCTATCAAACGTTGCCAATTGTTGGGGGAGGTGATGGCGACGTGGGATCCTAATATAGATGAAACCACACCATTTTCACGGAATCTAACGGACGAAGACTCCGAATTTATGATCAGGCAGGCATCGTCTGGCAATTCTGCCGGATTTTCTCGGCCAGATCCCAACGAGCTTGCCATCTTCTCGGCGGCACTATCTATGGAGTCAAACGAAATCGAATCTGCCTCAGACCCAGCCAAAGACGGGCTTGATCTGGTGCAGGGCTTTGCTCTGCCCAGCGGATTTAAAAAAGGTGATTTTATAGACGTTTTTGAGAGAATTCTGGCAGTGAACGAAGCAACGATTCAATTTTCACGCCCCGCACTGATTTCACAGTTTGCAGAAGCGGCATTGGCTGCACTTGATCCTTACACGGTCATGGTTTGGCCCAGTCAGGTACGGGATTTCGAGAAGATGATGACTAAAGAATTTACAGGCATTGGGATTGAAATCACGAAACAAAAAGGGCTTTTAACGGTATCCAGCTTGTTACTGGGTACACCGGCATACAGGTCCGGACTCGACGCGGGGGACGTTATAGTAGCGGTGGACGGCCTTGAAACTAAGAATATGAGTCTTATGTGCGCTGTTCATAAGATCACCGGTCCTAAAGGGACAAAGGTGACGCTGACCATTAAACGCGAAGGGCAGCAAAACACCAAGGATATTAACATAACCAGAGCTAAAATAAACGTTGAGTCAGTTCGGGGCTGGAAAAGGACCAAAACCGGTAAATGGTTATACATGATTGACCAGCAAAATAAAATCGGCTACGTACGCATTACAGAATGTATCGCTTCCACTTCTTCTGAGCTTGAGCAAGTGCTAAACGAGCTTGAGGAAAACGGGTTGAAGGGACTGATTTTAGATTTGCGATTCAACGCCGGCGGCTTTTTAGAAACTGCTGTGGAGGTAACTGATAAATTTATCGAGCAGGGTCTGATAGTCAGAACGCAACCGGGGTTCGGCAGGACACCAACATATAAAGCAGCACATAAAAGCCGAACGCATCCGAACTATCCGCTGGTCGTATTGATAAACTACGGCACGGCCAGCGGCGCGGAGATAGTGGCTGGGGCATTAGCAGATGAAAAACATAATCGGGCTATCTTGGTAGGTCAGAGAACTCATGGTAAAGGACTGGTACAGGGAATAATGCACTTTCGCAGAACCGGAGCACAGCTTAAATATACGATGGCATATTACCATCTACCTTCCGGCCAAAGAGTTAAAAGCCGGGATGAGGCGGAAAAGACAGGCACAAACGATTGGGGTATTGAACCGGATATCGTGATTAAATTAACAAACGATGAGCTTAGAAAATTGATCGGTGTTCAGAGAGATAATGACGTGCTTGTGCAGGCTGACCGCAGTCAGAACCGGGAAACGCCGGAAAAACATACCATTGAAGAACTGCTTGAAGCCGACCCACAGTTGTCAGTTGGTTACATGATTATCAGAGCTAAACTAATTCAATCTACAAGCGCCAAGATTGAAGAAAAACTGGCCTTTCTTTGTTCGCGAAATTAATCTGTCATTCCTGCCCTTGCGCGGCAGTGACAAATGTATTACGAAATGCAAGATACGAAAAGCAATAAACTTGAACTGCAAAGGCAGGAAAAGCTCAACCAGATTAAGCAGTTGGGTATTGAACCGTACGGCGGCAGATTCGAGGGCATTGAGCCGGCTGAGGATGTTAAGCGCAGATTTACAACAGAGGACAGGGGACAGAGGACAGAGGACAGAAAACAGAGGCCCGAGCGTGAGCGAGGGATAACTGCGAAAGATGTCGATGCTATTCAGCGGGCCAAATGCGCAGGCAGAATCGTGCTGCTTAGAGACATTGGCAAGCTGATTTTTATTACTCTGCGGGACTGCAGCGGTACCATCCAGGTCGGCCTGAGCAAAGGTCTGCTTGAAACAAACGAGAATGAATGGCAGCTTGCTAAGCTGCTCGACCTTGGTGATATAATCGGTACCGATGGGCAATTAGGCAGAACTAAAACCGGCGAGATTACTATATGGGCCGATAGTCTTTCGCTCCTGAGCAAATGTTTGTGTCCCCCGCCGGAGAAATTTCACGGCCTGGCTGACATCGACCAACGCTTACGGCAGAGGTATGTGGACTTGTGGGCCAATCCGGAAGTTATGGAGCGGTTTAAGAAACGCAGCTATCTTATTGCTACGATTCGCCAATACCTCGCATCGAGAGGCTTTTTAGAAGTTGAGACGCCCATGATGCAGACCATAGCCGGCGGAGCCGCAGCAAAGCCTTTTATAACCCACCATAACAGCCTGGACTTGGATTTATTCCTGCGGATTTCGCCGGAGCTTTTTCTAAAAAGACTCTTGGTCGGTGGAATGGAAAAGGTCTTCGAGATAAATCGAAACTTCCGCAATGAGGGACTAAGCAGACAGCACAACCCCGAATTTACTATGCTCGAAGTGTACCAGGCATACGCCGATTACAATGTGATGATGGATTTAACGGAGGAGCTAATTGATTTTTGCGTGGAACAACACTGCGGCGGCAGAGAAGTACAATTTGGCGATTTGACAGTGAATTTTAAACGACCTTGGCGGCGCAGCCGATACGCAGAACTGCTTAAAGAGTACAGTGGCTGCTATTTTGATGATATAAAGGCCATCAGGGCGAGGGCAAGGGAGCTTGACATAGACGAGTCGGAGATGGACGATGTGATAGTTATCAATGAGGTGTTTGAAGCTACTGTTGAAGAGAATCTCATTGATCCGACTTTTGTTGTTGATTATCCGGCGGCGCTGTGTCCTTTAGCCAAACGGAAAAAGGACGACAGCAAATTTGCAGAGCGATTTGAGTTGTTTATCGCACGGATGGAATTGGCTAATGCATATACCGAGCTGAACGATCCTGCCCAGCAATACGAGAACTTTCTTAAACAGCTCCGTGGCCAGGAAGAGTCGTTAACCAAGATGGATAGTGATTATATAACGGCGTTGAAGTATGGTATGCCGCCGGCAGGAGGATTGGGCATCGGAATTGACCGGTTGGTGATGCTTTTGACCGGCACCTTAAATATTCGTGACGTTATATTATTTCCTCTTCTAAAACCTATAAGAGAAATCATATAAAACGTAGAAAACTCCCAAATAAACCCGTCTTGAGCCGTGGACTAAGCCATCCCTTACGGGAGGTCGAAGGATTTGGGGGCCAAATATTAACCACTAAATATTAACTACCAGCTAATGTTAAAATTATTTTTTTGGCTGCGCTATTTGCGTAAGAAAAAAATCGTTTTTTTAAGCGTTGCTGCGGTTGCTTTATCTACATCACTACTGATAATAGTCGCCAGCCTATTTACCAGTTTTATCAATACGCTTGAGCGGACGGCGATTCAGACAATAGGTGACGTCGTTCTCTCAGCACCAATTGCATTTGCCGAATACCCTTTGTTTATTGAGCAGATGGAGAGCTCTTTTGCTGTTGATGCGGCCACGGCAACACTATCATCTCAGGGACTTCTGCATCTGGGTAAAGGCAATGTACGTGCAGTGCACATCTGGGGGATTGAGCCTGTCAGACGAGCAAAGGTAACCGGCTTTAAGCACTTTTTGCGCAAACAAGGACAATCAAGTAAGGAACCTTCTTTTAAAGTGGCGAATGGGTCACAGACCGTTGGTGGGTTTGTGGGAATCGCTGTGATAGCAGAGCCTAATGAAGAGACTGATGAATATGACTACGATGCAATCGACCGTATGCTCGGCCAGCAGGTTATTCTTACTACAGGCGCAAAAATAGAATCCGAAGATCCGTCGTCAAATTCGCAGAACGTCGGTCAAGAGCCCGAGGGGCCAGATTCCCAGGGAAATGGCCAGGCCCATATTGAGGCAAGCAGCAGGTTCAAGAGAAAAACATTAAAAGTGACCATTGTAGATATTGTCCATACCGGGGTTTACGACCTTGATAAAGGATTTGTGTACCTTCCTATAGAAAAATTACAGGATGCTTTATACCCGGATCAAAAAGGCCAGCTTGCCAACCAGATTCAAATTAAACTAAGCAAAGATGTCCAAACAGATGTTGCATTGGCCCAGATCCGTGGCGTATGGCAGAATTTTGTCCAGCAGCATCTGAAAGCAAATCCATATCTTATACGTTATACTATCATCGAAACAGCACAACAGATGCAAAGCCGATATGCAGGTGAGCTGCGAAAACAGATGGGAGTGTTATTACTGATTTTTGGCGTCGTCAGCTTCAGCGTGATAGTGCTGATATTCTGTATATTCTATATGATCGCCAGACTTAAACAGCGGGACATCGCCATAATAAAAAGCTGTGGGGCAACGAGCTCTTCAGTTGCATTTATTTTTCTCGGCTTTGGTAGTTGTGTCGGCATAATCGGTTCGGCTCTCGGAACGGCTGTAGGATATATTATTACAACAAATATAAATATCATCGAAGACTACATAAGAATAATCTTCGGACTAAAACTGTGGAAGAGCAGTGTGTATATGTTTAGTAAGATTCCCAATGAGATTAATTGGCTGTCTGTTTTGCCTATCGTGTCATTCGCAATCATAGCGGCGACTATCGGGGCGTTAATCCCTGCGATTGTCGTGGCCGGAACAAGACCAGTGGAAATCCTCAGATATGAATAATAATTTTGCAGGGGATAATTTCTAATATCTAAATCCTAAATACTAAACAAATTCAAAATCTAAATCTTCAAAACATGTTTTTTTGATTATTTGAATTTTGGCCATTTGAGTCCTTCGGCATCGCTCAGGACAGATTTGTTTAGGATTTCGAATTTAGGATTTAGGATTTTTGATTGAGCTATGTATAAGATTATTCTTGCAACCAGGTTTTTAGTAAAACGCCACATAACGTATTTTGCGGTGCTGGCTGTTGCGCTTTGTGTTTTTATTGTTGTTGTGGTGATGACCGTGCTGACCGGCCTGGTGCGTGACTTTAAGCAGAAAAATTATCTCTTTACGGGAGACTGCGTGGTCGGCACCGAGTCGTTAGTTGGTTTTGCTTACTATGAAGATTTTATGAAGGTGCTAGAGCAAGCCGATTTTATCGAGGTCGTCTCTGCCGTGGTAAAAAGCTACGCACTGGTCAGTCCAAGCTGGACGGAGCAGGGTCTCGCCCTGGAAATTATGGGGATTGATCCTCTCAGGCATAGCAGGACCACGAACTTTGGCAGGACGCTGTATTACCACAAAGGTGATGTCTCGAAAGCATTTGAGCCGGTCTTTGACCCGAACTTCACAGGATGTGTGTTAGGTATCGAAGTTGGCAGCAGATTAGGAAACGCTCTGGCACCGCAGCGTGGTTCGAGGGGACAGTATTTCTACAGTGACCGTCTTGATGAAACTACTCTCTCTGTAAGCTGTATTCCTCTGACTGCAAAGGGTGCCCCGGCTAAAGCCGGTCTTGGACTGATTCACACACGGAACTTCTACTATAGTGACTATTCTCACAGCGGGCTGGCTCGCATAGATGGTTCGTTGGTTTACCTGCCTTTTAACGAGGCCCAATGGCTTTGCGGTATGGACGGCCCTGTGAAACGGGCCAACGCTATTCATATAAAGTTTAAACCAAATGTTAAATTGCAGAACGGATGTAAAAAGGTTGCCTCGCTCTGGAACAGCTTTAAGCAGGAAAAAGCCGGCCTCCGCCTACGTGGGGGCAAGCTCGTCCCCGAGAAATCGGGGGAACAGGCGTACCTGTTAGAAACAGTAAATACACTAAGCTGGAAAGAATACAGACGAGCACAAATCGCGGCAATGGAGAAAGAACAGACGATGATGATTGTGTTGTTTGCGCTCGTGGGAATTACGACGGTTTTTATCGTCTTGGTCGTCTTTTATATGATTATCAGCCACAAAAGTAAAGATATAGGGATATTGAAAAGCATCGGCGTCTCGAACGCTAATATTATTATGCTGTTTTTAGGATTTGCTTTTTTGGTCGGCCTTGTAGGCTCGGCGATAGGTACGTTCGGTGGATGGCTGTTTTTACGCAGAATAAATCAGACAGAACAATGGCTTTTTGAGCATTTTGGATTTCAGCTCTGGGATAGGACAATTTACGCTATCGGTGAGATTCCGAATCATGTAGAATTTGGTGTTTTAACGGTAATCATCCTCTCAGCGATTGGTGCCTGTTTAGCCGGTGCATTTATACCCAGCCGACAGGCTGCAAAGCTGAATCCGGTAGAGACTTTGCGGGTAAGCCAGTTATAGAAATGAATTGGTTAAATGGTAATTGGTTAAATGGTTAATTAACCACTCACCAGTTACCAATAACCATGCTCTATTGAAAAGCCTCACTGTCGTTTCGACCGAAGTGACGCGGAGCGTCGCGAAGTGGAGAAATCTGCTCAAAAGTAGATTTCTCGACTCGCCTTCGGCTCGCTCGAAATGACATTCTGAACTCTTTTCAACAGAGCACAATAACCAGTTACCAGAGGACGTTTAATGCTAACAACAGAACAAATTTATAAATCTTATCGGATGGGAGCCACGGAAGTTAAAGTGCTCAAAGGTGTAAATTTGGCAGTGGAAAAAGGTGAATTCGTCGCGGTAGTCGGGGCTTCAGGCAGTGGAAAAAGCACATTATTGCATATATTAGGCGCCCTGGACAGGCCCAATAAAGGTGTCGTGAGGTTTAAAGGCAGAGATTTAAGCCGGTTTAGTGCCGGCGAATTAAATAAATTTCGCAACAAAATGATAGGATTTGTTTTTCAGTTCTATCATTTATTGGACGAATTAAATGTACTGGAGAATGTTTATCTGCCGGCAATGACCTCTAAAAGTGTGGTCGGCTGGCTTGCGTGTCGCAGATGGGCGAGAAACCGAGCCGGTGAGTTACTGAATCAGCTTGGTTTGAGCGAAAGAGCCAATCATAAGCCGTATCAGCTCTCCGGCGGCGAAAGGCAAAGGGTCGCTATCGGAAGGGCCCTGATGAATGAGCCGAAACTGCTGCTGGCTGATGAGCCGACAGGAAATCTTGACTCCGCGACAGGAAATGATATTTTGGATGCCCTTGAAAAACTAAATAAAGCCGGCCAGACCATCGTGATGGTAACACACGATGAAAGCATAGCACAAAGAGCCGGACGAATAATAACACTGGTAGATGGCAAGATTACTGCTGGTTGTTAGCAAATACCTAAAAGAAAAATCCGAAATTCGAAACAAAATAAGTGAGGTAAAGTGGACCTGGCCATTCTGCGAATTTGGAATACCTATCAATCTCGGCAAGGCACGTATCGTACCCGACAATGGAAACGAACGAGCCGAGCATTGACGGAAAGTGCATAAGGTTCGTGTAACGGTTACGGTTGCGTTTAACGTATGACGATAGACTAAATGAGTTGCGCAAACGATAACCGAATTACGCTCTTCAGTTCACTTTAGGCACTTTAGCTCATTTTAGGCACTTCACATTTTTCGTGCTTCGGATTTATGTAATATATGAGGATTCCGTATGGGATTGCAGGTTTGGCTTGATGGTAAACTCGTTGACGAAGCGGATGCTAAAATTTCTGTTTTTGATCACGGTCTGCTTTACGGCGATGGAGTTTTTGAAGGAATTCGCGTTTACAAGCGAAGGATTTTTGAGCTTGACGCCCATATAAAAAGGCTTTATGAATCAGCCAAGACGATTCGTCTTGAGATACCTATAAGCCAAAGCAGTCTTGCCAGTGCCGTTGAAAAGACCGCCGAAGCCAACGGCGTTATTGACGGCTATATCCGCCTGGTGGTTACTCGAGGAATAGGAACTTTGGGGCTAAATCCCTTCGTCTGTGAGGACGGCAAGCTATTTATCATAGCCGACAACATTCAGCTTTATCCAGAGGAGCTTTATGAAAAAGGAATGAAGGTAGTAAGTGCAACCACCATTCGCAATCATCCACTGGCACTTTCGCCACAGGTCAAGAGCTTGAACTATCTCAATAACATCCTGGCCAAGATTGAAGCGCTCGACAATGATGTGCCGGAAGCAATTATGTATAACCACGAAGGCTACGTTGCCGAGGCAACCGGCGATAATGTTTTCATTGTGAAAAATGGCGTGATTTATACACCGCCGATTGAAGCTGGTTCGCTGGAAGGGATAACGCGAGCTGTTGTTACCAAGCTGGCTAAGAAAGAAAAACTGGAAGTGGTTGGAAGAAATCTCACGAAGGTCGATCTATATATTTGTGACGAATTTTTCCTGACCGGCACGGCCGCCGAGGTCATTGGCATAATCGAAATCGATGGCAGAATTATCGGTGACGGAAAGCCAGGCCCTATCACAAAGCTGCTACGAAAGAACTTCTTCAAATACGCACACGGAAAGGAGAAATAGTATTTAACGGCTGGTTAACTGGTTATTGGTAACTGTGCTTTGTTGAAAAGAGTTCAGGATGTCATTTCGAGCAAGCTGCAGGCGAGTCGAGAAATCTATTGTTGAGCAGATTTCTCCACTTCGCGACGCTCCGCGTCGCTTCGGTCGAAACGACGGTGAGGCTTTTCAACAGAGCATGGTAACTGGTGAGTGGTTAATTAACCATTTAACCAATTACCATTTAACCAATAACCAATGATGGAGCTGTCAACACATAAGGGCACAAACAATAGCACTTCAAGGAGAGTGATCCCTGCTTTTAAGCATATCGAAGACAAGCTGGACCAGGTACAAAGGCTGATTAAGAAGCAACTGACCATCCCTGCAACAACGGATGAGATAAATCAATTGTTCGAATATATGAAAGCTCATAGCGGCAAAATGCTTCGGCCAGGCTTGGTCTTACTGGCAGGTGACGCTGTAGCTGAAATTACCGATAAGCACATACAGGTCGCAGCAATTGTTGAGATGATTCATAATGCCACGCTATTGCACGATGATGTTATAGATGAAGGGCAAAAACGACGCGGTCTGCCTACCATCAATAACCTCTGGGGCAACGAATCGGCAGTGCTAATGGGTGATTTTTTATTAAGCCGGGTATTTAGGATGTGCTCCGATTTGCAACCTAAAGTTACTACTATAATTGCTGCTGCCGCTGCCCGAACCTGTGAAGGTGAATTGAAGCAGGTGATTCAAAGGCGCAATTGGCAGTTGAGTGAGTCGGAATATATCGATATCATCACTGAGAAAAGTGCTGCTTTATTTAGTAACTGTTGTGGCCTTGGAGCACTTCTGGCAAACGCCAATGAAGCTCAGGTCCAGTCGCTCGAGCGCTTTGGCTTAAATGCCGGCATCGCATTTCAAATTACCGATGATTTGCTCGACCTGATTGGTAATGAAAACCAAACCGGCAAAACGGCAGGTAGTGACGTCGATAAAAATAAGCTGACATTGGCGGTAATACACTTGCTTAAAGCCATTGACGATAAAGAGAAAGAAAGAATCAGCAACGAGCTAAACGGTGCGGCGGGAACAGGAAAAGAAGAACTTCTGAAAATGTTAAGTTCCCATGGGAGTCTGGAATACGCGCGCAGCCGGGCGAAAGATTTTGTTGATAAAGCGCTGCTTGCCTTGACCGGCGTGAAGAAAAATTGGGCTAAAGAAGCCTTGATTGAAACGGCAAAATTTATGGCCAACAGAGCAACTTAGAATGATTTATACTATTGTGAAAGATAAATATGCCAGCTTAAACAGAGCCGCTTAAACAGAGCCGCTTAAACAGAGCCGCTTAAACAGAGCCGCGACCATAAGGGAGCGGTAAAACCGTCTTCTTCACATTCAAAGAATCGCTTGCCGATTGAAGTAATTAAGTAACCAACCGCCATTGTTTCGAACGGTAGAATTGCTTTCAGACGGCCACATACTAACAATGGTATAGCTGGGAACGATGCCCATTGGACAAATCTTTGGCCAGGAAAGAGTGGCATAAATCTCCTGCATATCAGCGGCCTGCCCCCTTGCGGTTCCACCTCTGGGCTCATCAGGGTAGCCATAATAGGCCCAGCCGATCTTATAATCCATGGCGTAAGTTTCATTTTCGGCATAACTATTGCCGTAATATAAGCCGCGCTCAAGGTCTCGGAATTTTCGTAAGCGTTCACGGGAAAACCGCATTTTTGTCATTGCGAGCGAAGCGAAGCAATCTAAAATCGTACGTTTTTGAGATTGCTTCGGCCTAAAGGCCTCGCAATGACACAAAAACGCCTTATTTTCTGTGTGAACGGTTACGAATTTTCTAATGGGGCTGAAAAGGGCCTTGCCCAGAAGACATTGATGCCAAAGCCCGTGCCGTAAAGGTCTAAGTCCAGATCGGTTCTATATGCGCTATGGTCATCTCCGAAGTAATCAAAGCCGCGCCAAATATATTTATTGAGGTAGCTAAAACTCACCGTGCCGCTGAGCCCATTGTCCTGAGCCCGGACAAAACTCGATGCACATAACACTATTATTGCAGTTAGTAAAACAGCTCTAACCTTCGTAATTGTCTCCTTACAAAAACTCATTCAAACTTACTATGCTATGCAAAAATCGCTGTCACCCGTAAGAATGAACCTGTCCTATCTATTTCTAAAATTTATCTACGAATAGCTGCAAGCCAAACAAAAAACTCTTTTTTTGGATTTTTTGCAGCGACCACGGCAAAGAAAAACAACATAACTGACCTATGCTACAGAGGCTACGAAAAATAAATTTTCGACACCTTTAAGTAACTTGTATATAATATCTTTGATGTGTGAAAACGGGACTGATAAATCGTCAAGATGGCTTACGCCAAGGTTGTTTGATTCGTTCGAAAAGGCCAATATAGCCTCAGCCGAACCGTTAGCCGTTCGGATGAGGCCGAAGAAACTCGATGAATTTCTCGGCCAAAATCACTTCCTCGGACCTGATAAACTGCTGACCAGAATGCTCGCAGCCGATAGGCTCACCAGCTTGATATTTTACGGCCCGCCTGGAGTAGGTAAGACCACGCTGGCGATGGTGATTACCAATTACACTAAAGCAAAATTTCACTATCTAAGTGCGCCGGCAGCCAGCGTAAAGGATATTCGCGGGATAATTGCTGCTGCTAAAGACAGGCTCACGATCAGTGGCGGTAGTCCTATGGACTCCTTACAGAGAACGGTTCTTTTTATTGATGAAATCCACCGCTTCAATCGTGCTCAGCAGGATGTCTTATTGGATGATGTCGAAGCCGGGATTTTGATACTCATAGGCGCAACTACGGAAAATCCGTACTTTGCAGTCAATTCGCCGTTGATTTCCCGCAGCACTGTATTCCATTTTGAGCCGCTCAGCCGGGGAGATATTTTGCTGTTGCTGCAAAGAGCGATTGACGATGCAGAGCGAGGACTCGGCAGATTTGACATCCAGGCGGACAAAAAGGCGCTGGAGTATTTAGCAGTAATGTGCGATGGCGATGCCCGAAGGGCTTTGACAGCTCTGGAGGTGGGTGTATTGTCGCAGGCTACTCGAATCCTTCGACCCGGCTCAGGACAGGGGCAAAAAGGGGAAATAAAATTTAATCTGGAAGTTGCCAAGGAGTCGATACAACAAAAGGCAATTGTTTACGACCGTACGGGTGATACGCACTATGATTTGGCAAGTGCATTACAGAAGAGCATGAGGGGTAGTGACCCTGATGCTACTGTTTATTGGCTTGCAAGGCTGATAGCCGGCGGCGAGGATACACGTTTCATAGCTCGACGGATTGCGATTTGTGCAGCCGAAGATGTCGGAAATGCCGATCCTATGGCAACAGTTCTGGCTGCTGCTGCTGTTCAAATATCAGAGTTTGTGGGTCTGCCGGAAGCTCAATTGGCTCTGGCACAAGCAGCGATATATGTAGCCTGTGCGCCAAAATCAAACGCCACGGCTTCTGCGATTTGGAACGCAATGTCTGATGTTAAACAGCAGCCGATTAAACCCGTGCCCAAGCATCTGAAGGACAGCCACTACCCGGCTGCGAGAAAGTTAGGCTACGGAGTCGATTACAAGTATCCGCACAATTTTAAGGATGGTTTTGTGCCGCAGGAATATTTTCCGGTCCGCCAAGGCGGAATGAAGCAAAAATATTATGTACCTAAAGAAATCGGCCACGAAAAAAATATCAAGCATTATTTACAAAAGCTGCAAACGTTGATACAAAAATAGTAACTGGTCCCCAAGGGACTGGTTAAATGGTAGCTGGTTAAATAGTTAATAATTACCAATTACCCGTTACCAGTTACCAATAGAAGGATAGCTAATGAACAAGAGTCGGTTACGCCATGAGTTACAGAACTGCCTGTTTGAGATGAGCGAAAAGCAGCGAGCTGATAAAAGTCACAAGGCTTGCCGGAATCTGGTATCAACAAATGAGTTTCAGGATGCGTCAGCGATTATGATATATTTATCACTTCCTCATGAGGTAGATACTTCCGAGGCCGTGCTTACCGCCTGGCAGTTCGACAAGATTGTGGCAGTGCCCAAAATATCATGGCAGCAAAGGCACATGATACCGGTGCAGATAAATTCTCTGGAGACAGGCTTTTCCACAGAGGTTTCAGGTTTGCGGAATCCGGTAATGGGTGTGCCGATACCGTTCGAGGAGATTGACCTGGTAGTTGCACCGGCGCTGGGCTTTGATCGCAAGGGTAATCGTCTCGGCAGAGGCGGCTCCTATTACGATAGATTCTTCACTCATGAGCGGCTTAAAGCTTGCAGATGCGGCTTTGCCTTCCAACAGCAGGTAGTTGACTCAATTCCGGTGACGGAGTGTGACGAACCGGTAGATTTTTTAGTGACTGACGAAGAAATACTATATTTTAATCCGCCTTAGGCGGATAGAAAAGGAGATTAAGATGGCTCGTTTCACTTTCCCCTGGCCAGGCAGACGAATGAGTCTGAGCATAAACGGAATATACATCATCTCAGCTTTACTTATTGTTGCTGCGATAGTTGCCTTGCTTTTTGGTCGTAATCCTTTCGGCGGAAATGAAGATGAAACGGCTGAGATTTTGCCCGAGCCCAACTTAGAGTTGGTGGCTGAAATACCTCCGCCTCGGCGGATTGCGACCTTGGCAGCGGAGTCACCACCCGAGCCTAATTTGATAAGTCTCGCATCGAAGACCACGCTTCCAACCGATCCCAAGGTAACTGAGCTCATCTCCGAAGCCATGGAGCTGGTCAGCAGCCAACCTGACGCGGTTATAGAGGCACGTGACAGGCTTAATGAGGCATTATTAATGTGCCAGAACGCCCAGCAGTCCGCCCAAGGCGGATTTGTCAAAGACCAGCTTTCCAAGCTTGCCGAGCGTTGGCTGTTTAGTAAAAGCCTTTTCCCAAATGACAGGCTTTGCGGCAGTTATAAAGTTAAGCGGGGCGACCAGCTAAGAATAATCGGCATCAAGCATAAAGTGCCGTATGAGGTTCTGATGCAAATTAACAATATCCATAATCCGCAAACGCTGCGGGCAGGACAAACTATAAAGGTTGTCAACGGACCATTCCATGCAAAGGTATCCCGTTCAGCTTTCACAATGGACATATATCTTCAGAATACCTTCATACGCAGCTTCCCCGTGGGTTTGGGAAAGCTCGGCAATGAGACACCAACGGGACTCTGGCGGGTCAAACCAAAAGGCAAACTAATTTCACCTCCATGGACCGATCCGGATACACAGAAAGTATATTACTCAGGAGATGCAGATTATCCCTTAGGCTCGAGGTGGATTGAGCTGCAAGGTATAGAGGGACAGGCCAAAGACCGGACCGGCTTTGGTATCCACGGCACAAAGGACCCAGAGACAATCAGCACCGCTAACTCCAGAGGTTGTATTCGCCTGCACAATGGTCATGCAAAACTGGTCTATAACTTATTAGTTCCGATTCATTCCCAGGTTAGAGTTGAAGAATAAAATAGTGCAATAATATACTGATTATATTGACGAATTAAGGGGATTGGTCAAAAAGACATTTGTTATGCTGATTCTTTTTTTGCTCTCTGTTTTGCTGTGAATAGCTCCGCTTTTCCTTCGACGATGTCACGGCTGATCACATATTTAGCTCCCTTTTGCTCTTCCGGCAGTTGATACATCAAATCGACCATCAGCTCCTCAGTAATCGAACGTAGCGCCCTGGCGCCGGTATCACGCTTCAGTGCTCTTTGTGCCAGCGCATGTAATGCGCCATTCGTAAATTCAAGCTCGGAATCTTCCATCTCGAAAAATCTCTGATACTGCTTGGTCAGCGCATTTTTCGGCTTGGTCAATATATCCATAAGTGCACCTTCATCGAGAGCCGATAGGGTAGTAATCACGGGGAGTCTGCCCACCATTTCAGGGATCATTCCATACTCAATGAGGTCTTCCGGTATAACCTGCTTGATTATTTCACTGTATTCGCTTTTTTCATTCGTTAGACCAGATAGCTCAGAATCGAAGCCGATCATTTTTCTGCCGAGTCGTTTCTTGATTATATTTTCGAGCCCTATGAAGGTTCCGCCGCATATAAAAAGAATTTGCGTGGTGTCAATCTGTATATAGGATTGTTCCGGATGCTTTCTTCCGCCTTGCGGCGGGATATTAGCCGTCGTTCCTTCCAGCATTTTTAAGAGTGCCTGCTGGACACCTTCGCCGGAGACGTCACGAGTAATCGAAACATTTTGATATGTTTTGCCGACCTTGTCGATTTCATCTATGTAAACGATACCCCGCTGGGCGGCTTCTATATCGAAGTCTGCCGATTGCAGCAGCCGAAGCAGAAAATTTTCAACGTCCTCGCCGACGTATCCAGCCTCTGTAACGGTGGTGGCATCGCATATTGCAAACGGCACATCGAGTTTGCGAGCAAGTGTGCGGGCAAGTAGCGTTTTGCCGCAGCCGGTCGGCCCGAGTAGCAGGACGTTGGATTTGTCAATCTCCACATCGCTGTCGGCGGTGTCACTGTGCAAAAGCCTTTTATAATGGTTGTGCACCGCGACGGAGAGATATTTTTTGGCATGTCCCTGCCCGATTACGTATTGGTCCAGATACTCCCTTATTTGCTTAGGCTTGGGCATTTCTTTGAGACTGATACTGGTGCCGCCGGTCTGCCTGCGGTTTTGCCGGATAATATTATGGCAAAGCTCAACACATTCCGGACAAATAAAAACGCTGTTTGGCCCTTCTATGAGTGTATCAGTCTGACTTCCTGATCGGCCGCAAAAACTACAAATTGCCTTACGTTTTTTGTTATTTGTTTGCTTAGCCATTTTTATCTTCCCGTTCTAAAATTACATCTGGCTTTTCAATTTTTATTATATTTTAATTCATCGGCACAATTTGGGCAAGTAATTTACCCGTCTTCCCGCTGCGACGAGCGCAGCGCGGCGAGTGAAGAAAGCCGCTGACCATATCTATTTGGCTCAATCGCCGGGATATTTAGGCAGTACCTCTGTCCCCATTTATTATTATATGCTGTGGCCGGTTATACTTTAGTCTGCAAGCTCACGAATCCAGATGTTTCGGAACCGAATCGGATTGTCGTGGTCCTGCAGCATAATGGGCAATTTGTCTTCGTGCGGCTTATAGTTAGTTACCGCATGTGGGCCCAGCCAGCCGGTACCGCCTTGCAGCTCGACGTGGTCGTGGACGAGCACGCCATTATGAAAAACTGTAAACGTTGCTTTTTTTACGACTTTTTTGCCTTTGAAAATGGGACGATGGAAAATGATGTCGTACGACTGCCACTCGCCTGGTTTTCGGCAGGCATTGACCAAAGGTACCACCCTGCCATATAGCGCGGCGCACTGGCCGTCAGGATATGTCGTATTCTCATAGGAATCAAGAATCTGGACTTCGTAGGTTGACATCAAAAACACGCCGCTGTTGCCCCGTCCCTGGCTGCGTCCCCGAACTTCTTCGGGAGTGGCAAACTCGATGTGTAACTGACACGAGCCGAACGCCTGCTTTGTCTTGATGTCACCTGAGTCTTTAACCGCTTCCATGTAGCCGTCCCGCACAATCCACTTTGCAGGTCCGCCTTTAATGGAGGTCCATCCTGACAGGTCTGTCCCATCGAACAGAATGACAGCGTCGGAAGGGACTTTGCCGGGCGTAATCACCGGCGGCGCAGGCCGATTCATATCGTGTACAAGCCATCGGCCGGTGTCCGTTTCGACATACTGGATTTTGTTATCTGTCTTAACTGTTTGCTCGGCGGCATAACTTACAAAAAGCGCGAACGGCATAGCAAGACAAAAAACTGCCACATTCCTAATCATTATGTGCTCCTTTCAAGATTTACGCAGTATGGCTTGCGCCAAATGTCAAAAATAAGTTATATACGCAGTATGGCTTGCGCCACATGATTTCGGCTGCTGCTGTTATTTAACTTTGCCTTATTGTTAGACGGACGAGCTTGTGATTATATCCTGATATGGCCACGGCGCCAATAAACAGGGAAGGAAAAAAGAGTAAGATAACCGTCTTCCGTCCTCTGTCTTTGGCGTAAGCCATCCCTAACGGGACTGTCCTCTGTCCTCTGTCCTCTGTCTTCTGTCCTCTGTCTTCCGTCTTTGGCGTAAGCCATCCCTAACGGGACTGTCCTCTGTCTTCTGTCCTCTGCACCCTCTGTCATTGCGAGGCCCGATAGTTTACCCTGAGCGTAGTCGAATGGGTGGCAATCTCCATTTCAGATTTAGTGAAGAATAAAATCAATATCAAGAACTGTGATTTCACCATCCTTGTGGTGAGCTTGCCGAATCCAATGGTCTAAGTCACTGCTGCTTAACGTATTGGCGCACTCATGGCATTTAATAATTGTCTTTAGATATTTCTTTTCCAATAAAGGCGGGATAAAGTCGTAGAACTTCCTCTCACGCTTGTCATTCCGAGCCCGTTCGGCTCCGCTCAGGATAGACTCCGTCGAGGAATCTGGCCTCGGACGGAGTTTCGCCCTCATAAAACCCCTTCGTCCATTTTAAATAATTGCATCTATTACATGCCCTTTTTGTTCGTGGTTATCAGTTCATAGTTCATCGATGAACAACGAACAATGAACTACGAACTTTCATAATGCAGGTCACACACCCCGGCCCGCTGCCCCGTCTTGCGTCGGGAGATGCAGGGGCAAGCCGAATTCGTAAAATGTTTAGCCCTGCCATTTTAATGGCAGGGTTTCGCTTCTTTGCCATCTGTTGCCCCAAACGCTCTGCGAGCTATAATCTTAGAATACTGATAATAAATCAAATCCTGAATTCTATCTACGTCTCTATCTGGCATATATAAACATTCTCAGACTCAGGGGATTGACAATTAAATGTTTATAAACTATTTTACTTCAAAACTTAATTGTGATATTATAGCACAAAATTATGTTAACGCGATTAAAGATTTCCGGTTTCAAAAATCTTGTTGATGTCGATGTAAGATTTGGTCCTTTTACATGTATCGCAGGCCCCAATGGTGTCGGAAAATCAAATCTCTTCGATGCTATAAGATTACTTAGCGCACTGGCAGACCATCCACTGATGGAAGCCGCCATGTCCGTCCGAGACGAAACCGGAAAAACTGCAGATATAAAAAGTCTTTTTTATCGGCACGGCGACCAAACTGAACCTCAGATGTCCTTTCACGCAGAGATGATAATTCCAACCAAAGGAATAGATGACCTTGGGCAACCTGCAAAGGCGCGTAGTACTTTTTTACAGTATTCCGTTGTTTTATCTTATAAAGAACAAGAAGATAAAACTTTTGGGTCTGTTGGGGTTCTTCAGCTTTTAAAGGAAGAACTATTACCTATAACATTAGAAGATGCACCGAAAAAACTTCTCTTTCCCCACTCATATTCAAAGTGGCGTAAACACACAGTTATAAGCCGCCGTTTTGGGATTCCTTTTATATCTACTAATGATAAATCAGGGGACATAGAACTTCACCAGGATGGTAAAGGAGGGAAAAAGTCTCGTCGGAAAGCAACTGACCTTCCAAGAACAATACTTTCTGCCACGAATGCGGCTGAAAGTCCAACTGCTCTACTTGCTCGACGGGAGATGCAATCTTGGCAGCTTCTACAACTTGAACCATCAGCTCTCCGAAAACCTGATGAGTTCCGAGCACCTACGAAACTTGGTTCTAATGGCTCTTATCTAGCCGCAACAATCTATCGATTAGCAACCCAAAAGGAAAATCAAGAGTCGACGGTTTATGCTCAGATCGCCAACCGTCTCTCTGAATTAGTTGATGATGTGTCGAGTCTTTATATAGATCCAGATGAGAAAAGACAGTTGTTTACATTATATGTCGCCGGAAAAGATAAAACCCCTCATGCGGCTCGTGCTCTCTCCGATGGAACTCTACGTTTTCTAGCGCTAGCAGTTCTAGCGCAGGATTCACAGGCAAAGGGCGTCTTATGCTTAGAAGAACCTGAAAATGGTATTCATCCGGCACGCATCCCTGCCATTATCAAACTTCTTCAAGATTTTGCAACGGATCCTAACGAACCTGTAGGCACTGATAATCCACTTCGACAAGTTATTGTTAATACCCATTCTCCATCTGTTGTCCAGCAGGTTCCTGAAGATACGTTACTTATCGCCGAAATAAAAGAATTTATTCATAAAAACAGCCGAATGAAAGGTGCTTGTTTTAGCTATTTGCCCGATACTTGGCGAATCAAAAAGTCCCCTAATCCAAAAAAAGAGCATATTTGCTCAATGGGTACTCTTCTTGATTACCTAAATCCGGTTCGTTCTAGAGACTCCTACGAAGAAATTTCGGATGTATCTACTGTTATTCGGGGGAAAAAAACTCGTCGAGTGGTTGATCGTCCGGATGTTACTCCCCTTTTGCCGTATCCCCCAACGGCATAGATAACATGAATCAATTAAAATATACCTTACTTTCTGATGGCTCTTCCAATAAAGTACTCTTATCCATAATTGATTGGTTATTACAACAATATCTACCACAAACAGCAATAGATGGGGAGTGGGCTGATCTGAGACGCCTTCCCAATCCACCTCCAAGAAGCAACATCCCCGAAAGAATTAAGTTGAGCATTGAATTACATCCTTGTGATCTTCTTTTTATTCACCGCGATGCAGAAGGGGATATCCCAGATCAAAGAATTTGTGAGGTTAACGAAGCAATTAAAACAATAAAAACTGCTCACGTCCAAGTTCCCCCGACAGTCTGTATTGTACCAGTGCGAATGTTGGAGGCATGGTTCTTATTCGATCTTAATGCTATTAGAAGGGCTGCTGGCAATCCCTCCGGTACACAATCACTTACTTTGCCGTCTTTTGATACTCTTGAAAATCTCCCTAATCCAAAAGAGATTCTTCACAAACTACTACGTGATGCGAGTGGTTTTCATGGTCGACGATTAAATTCTTTCAATCCTCGTTCTGCGTTTCATCTGATACCAGGTTTCATCGAAGATTTTGGGCGGTTGCGTGATCTAACTGCTTTCCAAAAACTGGAAAGTGACATTAGGAAGACAATTTCTTCTTTCAGATTAGCTTAAAATTAATCTGACAAAACTATGTATATATTATTTTTCATTTTGCTATTTCATTCTTCTTAGCGATACGAAGAATGGAAATTCCTCTTTTTTATGGTTTTATACTTCTGTTTACCTTCTGCCCGCGAGTATGGAGCATACACCATATAGTATCCAGCAAACATTTTATCCCCAAAATCCGACAAACAATGCAAATTCTTTGAAGGGATTTTCCCATCCACAATATATTATCGGCTGAAATTCAGAATATTATAATAAATCCTTCAACTCTTAACCACAGATTACACAGATTACACGGAGATAATTACCAGCTTTTTATACCTGATAACTCGTCCCGGCGAAGCTTGCCGTAGCGGGAATGGTATTTTTCCGCATGATAAAATTATAATCTTTCGTCTACCGGCACCACAGGCCCGTCCTGAGCCGTGGACTAAGCCATCCCTTACGGGAGGTCGAAGGATGTACCGGCTAAACATTGAACATCTTCTGTCTCCTGTCTCCTGTTTTCTGACTTCTGACTTCTGACTTCTGTCTTTGCCGTAAGGCATCCTGCGGACTGCCCTCTGTCCTCTGTCCTCCGTCCTTCTTTTCTAATCCATCGAGCATCAAAGCCCCTCGGGCTCTTAGACCGATATGAGTATTTATGTAATCACAATACCTAAGTATCTTAGGTATTGAACTCATGCATTTAGTATCGAATATCGAGTCCGCCACGGCTCGACTGAGCTTGCCGAAGTCAGGCGAATCTCCGCTGCGCTTCGACATCAAGAATCAAGAATCAAACATCGACGCTTAGCAATTTATGTGCCAGAGATAAAATATTTTTAGACAAGTCAAATACAATTTTGTAGACGCGCTAAAAAGTGCTCAAAACTTGTCAACTTTTGCTAAAAAGTGGCGCATTTCTGTCATTTTTTGCTCATTTTTGCTCATTTTGGGTGCTTTTAGCTTTTACGCTTAAGCTCTTGTGTCTTATGCACTTATAACTTTTTTCTGTTTTTGTCTCACAAACTAAATGTCCAATGCCGCCTTCGACAGAGCTTATTTTGCATGCTCAAAAAAGTATCAGTGTAAAGATAGATAAGATGTATTCTGCGTTAGAATTTGCCCTTTTTATTGAAAAAAATTTCTGCTGCAATTAGTTCATATCAGCCGAAAAATATATTTGGGTAGGCTGATTTAGGCCCAATAAAAAAGCATCAGCTTTTCTAAGTATTGCATAAGACGATGGTTACAATACTAAAGAACAAGTCTCCGGCTGATTATATAGCGATGATAGTTGTGCTTCTGATGGCTTTCGGTACGGTCTTTGTGTTTTCAGCAAGCGCTAACGTTGGTCAGGAGCTCGACTTACATAGATTTTATGACTTACCCAGCCTACGACAGATTTTGTTTTTTCCTATAGCTTGTTTAATTATATACGCTTTTTCGTGTCTCGATTATCGCAGGTTTAGTCTGGCTAACGGCTGGCTAAAATCATTGACAAGCTATTTGTTAGTCCTTAGTATAGCGTTACTTATAATAGTTTTGATCCCGCAGTTTGGTACAGAGATTAACCGTGCCCGCCGGTGGCTCAGGATACCCGTAGGACCCATTTTGATAAGTTTCCAGCCCTCTGAGCTGGCAAAATGGGCGACTGTGTTCTTCTTAGCTGCTGTTAGCGATAAGTTCGGTGATGGAATCAAGTTATATTGGAAACGGTTTTTCCCGATCTGCTGTACAATCGGCATAGTGGTTGGATTGATAGTCGTCGAAGATTTTGGTACAGCGGCACTTATAGCATTTTTGGGCTTTTTGATGTTAATAATCGCCAGCGTAAAATGGTGGCATATTTTAACACCGTTGCCTTTCGGTATTGCCGGCTTTTTTGCCGTACTTATCCATTCCCCTAATCGGTTGCAGCGAATTATTGCCTATCTTTATCCTGAGAAGTTGGCCGATTCGGTTGCTTACCAAGCGAACCAGTCGCTTAACGCGCTGGGTTCAGGTGGTTTGTGGGGCAAAGGACTGGGTATGGGAATATGTAAATATGGGCATCTGCCGGAAGATACAACAGACTTCATTTTCGCTATTATCGGCGAAGAACTCGGCTTTTTCGGGACCACGGTCATAATTGGATTGTTTATCACATTTGTTTTGCTGGGCATTGTAGTGGTTATCCGGTGCAGCGACCGTTTCGGCCAGCTTTTAGCCGGCGGTATAATTTTGACAATAGCTCTTCAAGCAGCGCTTAATATCGGTGTAGTGACTGTTGTACTGCCGACAAAAGGAATGCCTCTGCCGTTTGTAAGTGCCGGCGGAACGAGTATGCTATTATCATCCGCTGCGGTTGGCGTGCTGCTAAATATCGCTAAACGATCCACCCATAAACCAGCATCAGAATTGCCATTTAACACCAGATAAGCTCGCCGGCACAGGCATAAATTCGTAAAGTTACCGGATGGTATAGTAAACTCAAACCAAAAAGATTCTGCATAGCTACAATTGCAGGGTATCTTATACTTAATGAGCTCAGAGGAGTTAGCAATGTTACTCGGGGTTATAAACGTGAAACTTGTATTCGTAATTTTTGCGGGACTATTAGCAGTAATCATAGCAATAGGATTTTATTTATTGAAAAAAATTTTCAACTTTGATTTTCTGATGCTTTTCAAGCTTGACCGCTTAAGCAGAAATCGAAAGAGCCATAAGGCTCAATACGTTCTCTCTGGTAGGGACAAGACCGATTTGAAAAAAGGCTCCCATATCTATGAATCAAAAAATGGAACGCCTGAACAAAATATGGCTAAGGTTTTAGAAATGCTCGGCGGTATTGAAACACTCATCGGCAAAGATGATATAGTTATTGTCAAGCCAAACGCCCAAAAAATAAGGCATAATATGACAAACACCAATACCATACGAGAATTTATCGACCAGGTGTTAAATATCCCCGGCTTTGCCGGCGAAGTAATTATTGCAGAAAACAACCACTGTCATCCTGACAACTCGGCTGGATGGACTACAGAGCATAAAAATGGTGATTATAACCTGAACGAGCTGGTTGCATATTACAAGGATAGAGGCATTAAAAATGTCACTAAGTATCATTGGCAGGATGCAGGGACAGTTCTAAATTCAGTCATAAAAAATAGTGAGCGTGGAAAAATCGTTTCCGGTCCAGACGAAGGTGACGGTTATGTATGGTCGGACGAGGAGTGTTCCTATCGAGGCAGAAAAACAAAAATGACCTATCCAATTTTTACATCATCCTACAGCGGCACAATGATAGATTTCAAAAACGGCGCCTGGAAGAACGGAGAATATACGCAGCAGCCAGTGAAATTCATCAACATGTCGGCACTTCGAAACCATAGTAATGCCGGTGTGACAGCCACCGTAAAGAATTATTTAGGCGTTGTTGACTTAACCTGTGGATACCACGGGCAGGAACCGGCTGGATATTATAACTTCCATTATATAGCGGTAGATTGGCCTTCAATCAACGTATTAAGAAAGGCTATGAAGTCTTTCATAACAAGCAAATTTGCAAAGAAACAGAAGACAATCAGGAAAGTAGCAGGATTTGTCGGTCCTCAAAACGGAGCGATTGGTGGTGCTGTGGGACATTTCATAAAAACAATAAGGAAGGCTGATCTAAATATTATCACTGCTGAATATACGGGACATGAAGGCAGACGGAAAACGCCGATTCATACAAAGACAGTCTTAGCATCAACAGACCCCGTAGCGCTCGATTATTATGCCGGCAAATATGTGCTCTATCCATTAGGTGGAAAAAGAGCAGAGTACAATAATCCGGATAATATACGCGGCACTTTCCGAAAATATTTGGAGCTTTGCTGTGCAGAAGGTATCGGCACGCTCAACGAAGCGGAGATGGTTGTCCACAAATTTGATTTTGGTAATAAATAGGAATAACCACGATGGATTTGGCTATCGTGACATTATAAGAAAAATGATGCTTGTCCAGACTGATCCAATGTGTGAAAGACTATAATGATACATTGTTAATCGGTTTGGAGAGCCCTTTAAAAGGTAGATTTTCATCTTACTTATACCTTCCCTCCAGAATCGCGCGCGAAACTGACATGTGCGAAAGCTGCCCTTATACCAATTGTACTTAATTACAGCGCTTTTGCTGGGTTATCGGATGTGGTTCATAGCTCCTCTGAGCTAATAAATATTGAATCCACAAGCTGGCTCAAATATATGAGGCGCAAGGATTAATCACAATTGGTATTAGCAGTTTCTGCTAACATAAACTGCTAATATATGCAGATATATATTTATATGTTGGTGTAATACCAATCCTAAAAATGTGCGCTACTGGACAACCAACTAATAAATCGTAGATTCATAGAGGCTAATTGGTAAGCTAAATCCGCTACTGGCGATTCTGGTTTTGTTATAAAACCAAATATATGGACAAAGCGCATTTGTTTTGTATGAACCATATAACAGCTACTATATCACTATGAAGTTTTTCAAAACGAGCAAATTTGCAAAGAAAATAAAAGACAATGGGGAGGGTACCAGGATTTACCACGCTTAAAAATGGAGCAATAAGCAGCGTAGTTGGCCGCTTAAAATACAAAACTTCTCGGATGATATTTTTGCCTAACAGCGTTAAGAATTGTTATGTCTCTAAGATTTGTTGTGATAGCATTTTTGACGTTTCCATTAGCAAAATACTACCTTTATTAGCCAATTCCTAATATAAATAATACTTCCTACGTAATATGCTCTGTATGCGTTACTTATACGCATACTTTGGATTCTTATTATCATTTAGAGCGAGGGTTTATAATGCAATCTTGTCAGAAAATCATGCAATATCGATGTGAAAACTGTAAATTCTTTTGGGGAAACTCCAACAACAATGAACATGGCGAATGTCATCGCTATCCACCCGTAGTTATTGAGAGTCAGCAGTCCGAATGCCATGTTTTCCCACATGTTACCAGGGATAATTTCTGCGGTGAATTCTGCGATAAAGATAGCCTTTAATAATCGAAGTAGCTAATATACGGCAATAACTGCCGTCATCAAGATAGATTCACATTTGTGCCTGGCTTCGGTTTAGTGATGTCAAGAAAAAGGTGCGAAAGTCTTTAATCTGCACTATGTAGTACACAAGGCGCTATAAAGTCTATCATTACGTTCTAATTTTTTGAAAGTCTCTTATTTTTACCTCTGGTTGTCTTTCGCCTAATTTTTGCCTTACTTACGCTTCGACGGATTGATATCTAAAAGGTAATTCTTACCACAATTCTACTTGACGTAAAGCTTGTAACGCGTATAATTTTGCTGAAATCCGGAATTTAATTAGCCAGTGCTGCGTCAACGTGGTCGAATCATAGGCAGAACCCATTCTCGAGGTGCTGGTTTTTGCCGATTCAATAGCGGAAAAACAACTCGGTTACACTCTTGGCTATCTTCAGACTCAATTATCTTCGGCAGAGAAAGTGGTTTTACCATAATGAGCCGGTTGAAAATTGAGTCGGTTTCTCGGAGGAGCGGTACTTAATGTCTGTACAAATTCTGTTAGTCGGTCACCATGCGATGCTAAGAGAAGGCCTGCGCTCACTGCTCCAAAATAAATCGGATATGGAAGTAGTAGGTGAATCAGCAGATGGCTCGACAGCGATTCGCCTTGCACGTCAGCTCAAGCCGGACGTTGCTGTCATAGACGTCGATATGCCCGGGATGGACGGTATCGATGTTACTCGGCAGCTAACCCATGAAAGTTATCCTGTCAAAGTAGTCGCGGTTTCGACGAGCTTGAAAAGGAGCTTTATTTCAGAGGTTTTAAGGATGGGCGCGTCGGGATATGTCCTCAAGGAGCGTGCCTTCCACCATCTCGTAACGGCCATTGAAACAGTCCGAGCGGGCGAGATATATCTTTGTTCGAAGACCGCAAACATCCTCGTTAATGACTACATTCGAGGCCGGCTTTGGGCTGGCTATTCCTCGAATGGACATTTAACCGACCGAGAGCGAGAGGTAATTAAAATGCTGGCGGAAGGCAAACCCTCGAAAGAAATAGCCCTCATTATGGGCGTAAGTGTTAAGACCGTCGATGCAACCCGTCGCAGGATTATGCAGAAACTTAATATCGAAAATTTCGCTCAGCTTATAAAATATGCTATACGAGAAGGCTTGACATCCGTGGATGCTTGAAAACAATAATAGCCGTTTCAGCCATAGCCGGTCCTGCATTGTGCCCCTGACTTTTAGGTTATAAATCCGTGTTGAACTCTGCCGGGAGTGTCTTTATGATATAAATCCCGTAAGACCTATATATTTAGCTGTGCAATTTACTTGGGCAACAAAGATGAAATCAATAGCCAAAAAGAGCATACAGAAAAGCCCTCCAAAGGAAAGTATGATCAGCTCCAGGCCTTCGGCCTGGCCAAAATCCGCGCGAGCCTTTGCAGAGGCGTGCGGTTTTTTGCCCGGCGGTGTAAATTCGCCTGTCCGAGCCTTCGGTGGCGTAGAAATGACACCACTTTTCATAGAGCATGCAGCCGGCTCAAAAATTTATTGTCTCGATGGAAATGAGTACATTGATTATGTAGGCTCCTGGGGGCCGATGATACTCGGACACGCACATCCGATAGTTGTAAAAGCTGTTCAGACTGCCGCACGGAAGGGAACGTCTTTCGGCGCACCGACATTGGCTGAAACCACTCTGGCCAAAAAGATAGCTGCTGCTTTTGATTCCATCGAGAAGGTCCGGCTGGTCAGCAGTGGCACCGAGGCGGTAATGACCGCAATTCGGCTGGCCCGTGCGTACACTGAAAGGGATTTGATAATTAAAATGGTCGGCTGTTATCACGGCCACAGTGATTCTTTGCTCGTTTCAGCCGGCTCTGGTGTTGCTGAGCATGGCACCGCCTCAAGCTCTGGTGTGCCTGATGCGCTGGCCAAGCTGACCGTTGTAATACCGTATAATAACAGCAATGCGGCAAAGGCAGCCTTCGATAAACACAAAGGCAAAATCGCTGCTATTTTGGTTGAGCCGGTCGCTGCAAATATGGGCGTTGTCCCACCGGTCAATGGCTATCTGGAGACGCTACGCAGGTTATGCAATCAAAACGATGCACTTTTGATATTTGATGAGGTGATAACCGGGTTTCGCATAGCCCGCGGCGGAGCACAGCAGCTTTACGGCATAAAGGCTGACCTTACGAGCCTCGGCAAGATAATAGGCGGAGGACTGCCAATCGGTGCTATCGGTGGCAGAGCCGACATTATGGATATGCTCGCGCCCACAGGACCGGTTTATCAGGCAGGAACGCTTAGCGGCAACCCAATTGCAACCGCAGCAGCAATTGCCACGCTGGATTTGCTCGATGCGAAGGACGAGGGATACGGGACGAAAGACGAGGGAAGACGTAAAACAGGCGTCCATCGTCCATCATCCATCGTCCATCATCCATCAATCTATAAAAAATTTGAATCCATATCTGCAAAATTAAAAGCCGGACTTGTTGACGCAGCTAAACAGGCAGGTGTCCCTGTTACAATTAATCGTGTCGGCTCGATCATGAGCTGCTTTTTTACCGAAAGGAAAGTGCGAAATTTTGCAGACGTTCGGTCAACAAATATAAAACAATTCAAAAAATTCTTTGCGGAGATGTTAAAGCAAGGCATCTACCTGGCGCCAAGTGCCTATGAAGCGATGTTTGTGTCACTCGCGCATACAAATGAGGACATCGAAAAGACCATCAAAGCAGCAAAACACAGTTTCCTAAAAGTCAAAAAATCGAACCCCGTGTAAAACACGGGGCTAAATAAATTGAATATTTAGCCCCCAGTTTCACTGGGGGTTTTGTCCCTTAAGGCATTGTTGACACAAAATGATAATTCCCCGAGCCTATAGCAAAGACTGCACAGCCATCCTCCATGCGGAGGAATTTTATCTGCTCAGATTCATTTATAGGTCGCCTACCTTCAGCGACACTTTCAACATCTTTAGTAGGCACATATACAGTGGCGGTGGTATTAGCAGGAATCGTGATATTCAATATAAACGTGCCATCTTCGATCTTCCAATCGCTGACAATTAAGCCATTGATAGATTTGTAGCTTGCTTTGGCGAAAGACAAGCCGCCGCCGGGGCTTGGACGAATAATAATCTGCTTATAACCACTCCCCTCGGTATCTATGCCTGTAACAGTTCCGAAAAGCCACTGGCCGACCGAACCAAAAGCGTAGTGATTAAATGAATTCATGCCTGGGGTCTGAAAACCTTTGTCCTCGGTCCAGCCGTCCCATCGCTCCCAGATTGTCGTTGCACCGTTCTTGATACTATAGCCCCAGCTTGGGAAGCTGTCATTGTTGAGCAGGCGATAAGCAACGTCGAGATTGCCGGTTTGAGTAAGCGTCGGCAGAAGGTAGCTTAAGCCTACGAATCCCGTGGATAGATGCCAGTCTTTTCTCTTAATAGCTTCGACCAAATGGTCAGCGGCAATTTGGCGTTTATTATCCGGTAGCAAGTCAAAATAAAGCCCAAGACAATAGCAGGTCTGCGTGTCACCCTTGATTCGGCCGTCGTCAGAGACGTATGCCTTATTGAAGGCGTCTCTGATTTGCTTAAAAAGCGATTCGTACTCTTTTGCATCCTGGTTTTGGCCGATAGCAGCAGCCATTTTCGACAATAGTCGCGTGCTATAGGCAAAATAAGCCGTAGCGATTACGTCCTTAGGCGTATCGGATGCGATAGCAACCCAGTCGCCATACCCCTTTGCTGGTCGCAAAAGCTCCTTGCTATTGGTTTTTAGATACGCAATCCATTTCTTCATTGACTCGTAGTGTCTTTCAATGACGCGCTTGTCACCATAGACCTGGTAAACCGTCCAGGGACAAATTACGCCGGCATCGCCCCATGCAGCCGTGCCATCGCCCATAGCTACTTTACGCGGTGCCACATCAGGGAACGCACCTTCGGCACTCTGGCCATCTTCGAGGTCAACCAGCCATTTGGTGAAGAACGCCGCCACGTCCATGTTGTATGTTGCTGTGCGGATGAAAATCTGCGCATCTCCGGTCCAGCCCAATCGTTCGTCACGCTGTGGGCAATCGGTCGGCACCTCAATATAGTTTGACCGCTGGCCCCAGGTTAAATTACTATAGAGTTGATTGACCATCGGATTGGAACACTCAAATGAACCGACTTGTGGGGTATCCGAATGCACGACGATGCCTGTAATATCACCAAGTCCAGGCTCGCCGGGGTAGCCGGTTACCTCCACATATCGAAAGCCGTGATAGGTAAATCGCGGCTGCCAAACCTCTCGGCCTTTGCCTTTTAGGATATACGTGTCGGTACAGCGTGCTGTACGGAGGTTATCGGTGTAGATAGTGCCGTTGGGATCAAGCATTTCGGCAAATCGCAGCACTACTTTTGTTCCGGCTTTACCTTTGACTTTCAGTCGAACCCAGCCGGCAAAGTTTTGACCCATATCAAAGACGTACATGCCTTTCTTTGGCTGTGTGCGTTTTATCGGCTTGATCTCCATTATTTTTTTCACTGTCACGCCGGGAAAGGACTGTACTTTGGTATCGATTTTGGCACCAGCCATCCTCGCGAGTTCTATCACCGCTACCGCGTCCCAGGTCGAATCATTATAGCTGGGCGTATTCCAGCCGGGCATCTCTTTGCGGGCATCGTAGGTTTCACCCATTTGAAAATCAGCTTCAATGTGTGGACCATAGGCAGCTTTCCACGATTCGTCACTAACAATTAGCTCTCTGCCGCCGTAAGCGTGTTCGACCTCAAGCTGCATGAGCAGTCGCGGCTCGCTTCCATAGTGCTCTCTCTTTCGGCCCCAGCCCAGGTACCCAGCGTACCAGCCATCTGCAAGGATGACACCGATGGCATTTGAACCCCGCTTTAGCAGTTTAGTCACATCATAAGTTTGGTAATAAACACGCGTAGGATAGTCGGTCCAGCCGGGCGTAAAATAGTCATTGCCTACACGCTTGCCATTGATATGCAGCTCATAAAGACCCAGAGCTGAGGCATAAACTACAGCTCTCTTCATGGGTTTTTTGATCGAAAAAACTTTGCGCAGATAAGGAAGCGATGGTAAGACCAGCTCATTAGGATCGCCCTTTCCCTCCGGTGGGTGCGCGTCGTAACCTATCCATTTAGCCTGCCAGTCTGCGGTACCGAGCAGACCCATTGTCCAAAATGCTGGTTTGCTCCAGGCGGACACATTTCCGACATTATCCCAAACACGCACCTTCCAATAACAGCTCATGCGAGATACCAACGGCTTACCCGCGTACACCACCTGATTACTCTGATTGGAAGCGACCTTACCACTATCCCAAAGATCACCTATGTTGAGGTCGAGAAATTTCTCACTGCTGACTACTAAAATCTGATATGCGGTTTGCGCCCAGCCTCGCCGGCCGGATTGCGTTGTCCAGCTTAGCCGAGGATGAAGAACATCAATTCCAAGAGGGTTGATGCGGTACTCGCAACGTAATTGCTCCACGGCGATGCCATGATCAGTAGTGACACGATCAGTAACGCTGCGGGTAGCATTTCCAGTATTTTTTAATTCAGCACATCCGGCAAAGACTAATACCATTACCGCCGAGCCGGTTATGAACAGCATACCTTTCATTTAGTAGCCTCCTTATCTGCCCGTGGGCTATTACTTGAGCCGCCGTAAATGAGGCGCATTTGGCCCACGTTTGGGATCCACCGCAGCGAAGCAATGCCATGTATTACTCTCAGCGCCAAGTTTTGTTGGCTCCTGTTCAAAAGATATTTTTTCAGACTTTCCGGCCAGGGAAATTCAAAGCCGCTGGGCCAATAGACAAACAGTGCCTTGCCGACCAGATAGTCACGTGGAACAACACCTTTACGATAAGCCAGCCCGTTGTTAGCCACGCCCGGCCTGTCCCACCATCTGCCGTCCTCACTGTTGGGACTGTTATCACCAAGCACGAAAAACTCATCTTTTGCAAGTGTAAAAGGATTGTCCTGTGTTGCTCTACCTATGTCTGCACCGTTGGCGGCTTTTCCCGCTGTATAGTGAATATCTCTGAAAATCGCTATATGCGACAGGGTTAGCCTACCGGCTCCAAAAATTTTTACCCGAGGCTCGGCATCCGTCCGTTGTGTATCAGCATCATTCGGCCCGCCTGGCAAATCATAAGTTAATTTTTCAGCGCCATACTTAAAAATCAGTTGATGGTCAACATTGGCAAATCTAACCAACGTCGGCTTGTTTACATCCAAGGAGCGGATTTGTTTACGCTTTAATTCTATGAGCTGCTTATCCGGCCCAACCTTTGCAATGACCATTTCACCCGTCTCGCCCCGTGAGATGGCCGACTGCGATTTTGTCCTGATTCCCAAGTTATTTATCTCACGGGTCGAGCTGACCCATGCGCTGTAATTGGTTTGATATTTCCTGAGAGTTATACCTATACTTGCCTGGCTGTCCGGAGGACGCCTAACGGCGCTGCCTGATTCAACATAGAAACGCACCATAAGATCGCTACATTCCGGCATATCTGCCTCTCTTCGGAAATCAACATCGTTGTAAGAATATGTGGCTTTGAATTCGTTGTCCGGTGTGTTATAAATCAGTGTACTGATTTGCTCAATGGGGCTGTCGAGGCGCAGCAAGGTGGGATTGTCTCTGTCATTGAGCATCCATTTTGAATCTGTGTCGTTTTTGAACGGCTGCCTCCAGGGCTGGCCGTTAAAAGAGCCTTTTTGCGGCCGAACAGGCTGATAGTCGTGATCATAGACAAGTGTCCATAGCTCCTGCTGCATCTTAGGTGGTTTTCGGCTAATTCGATCATTGATATAAACATCGCCATCAATGATTTCGATTTTCTCTTCCGGCAGACCGATCAGCCGTTTAATGTAATTTTCCGTGGGATCCAGCGGATTTTTGAATACGATTATGTCCCATCGTTTAGGCTCGACAAATTGGTATATGCACTTCAGCACAAGGATACGGTCGCCGTTTGCGACGGGCCTTGTGCTTTTAGTATAGCGATTATAACCTTGTTCATAACCGCAGCTTGGACAGCGGGTGTGGGGCAGTTCGACGTTGCCGGACGGAACGGTATCCTGATGCAATCTATATCTTTCCGGATAGTTGAACTTATAAAAACATTGAGGGCAGCGTAGATTTCGTTGCCGTACAGAATTAATCTCACATGTATATCCACAGCGGGGACAGAAAATATACGCTTCCGGCGAAAAGCCATGGCTGTATTTATATCCGCACTTCTCGCAACACAGGCGGAAATGAGCTCCTTTGAGTGTATCAGCCATACTGCCGGTAGGTATGCGGAACGCCTCCATTATGAACGCCCGGAAGACAAAGGCCAGTATAAAAGCGGTTATCAGCCATTCAAAGGTGTTTGCAATTTCAGCGGCTATGTCTTTTCTTTTTCGTGAGGGTTCGCTCGACTTAGTTTTTTTGCTCTTATCTACAGACATAAAGCTATCCCTACTATAAGGCCGGCTTATGTATCGGCTCTTAATATTCAACTAAGCTGCATAACCGGCTATTTGCGTTGAAAAAATGGTATCCAGTCAATATCTACGCTCTCATTATCAATAAGTCGAGAAAATATAAGAACGTTAATTATGCCGACAAGTCCTTATCAGGTCAATAGACTATCTGTTTTGTTTATCTGCGTTTTGTATTATGCAAGCCGCTTATTGAAGCGAAAATTGCCCAGCACGCGCAACATTGCGGTACAGGCAGAATTAGGCTTTTATCAGAACCTAAGAAATGCCGTCAGATTTTTTGCAATCTTGGGAATTTTTTTGCAGAAAATTACTTGCCGACTCGAAGTCTTTGTAGTATAGTACCTTGCAGTAGTTTGGAGTTTATCTCTCTTAGCGGCTCTTCTGATAACAAAGGAATTGATTGTCCAAAGTGTCACCGAAGAGTTATTGTGTGGCAGGGATTGCAGCAGAGGCTCGTCCCTTCAACTGTGTTCAGGGCAGGCTCTGAGCCGGGCCCGCACCGAGCCGTGTCGAGGTGTCGAAGGATATGCGATGAGCTGTTGGGTAACAAGTAAGGAAAGTCTGTCATATAGCAGTTCTATTGATATAAGCGGGGATATAATTTCTCAATCGTTCTTTTCCTGAAATGAGGTAACCTATGGCAACAGTTACAAAGAAAGAACTTATCGACCGGATTGCAGAACGTACACAAGCAAAGAGGGTGACGGTCAAGCATATAATTCAAACGTTTCTTGACGAGATAACAAAGGAGCTCTGCAAAAACAACAATCGTCTGGAATTCCGGGACTTTGGTGTCTTCGAGACCAGAGAAAGAGCATCGAGAATCGCGCAGAATCCTAAAACCCTTGAGCGTGTTGAGGTGCCTGCAAAGCGAACGGTGAAGTTTAAGATGGGACGACTGATGAGAGAGAATCTTCGTGCCTCTACAGCTGAACCATCGGATGTGAAATAATATTTTATAGTAAGATGCTGTTCAGTTTTTCGGCTATAAATCCTTCGACTATAGTAGGGTGGTTTTGGCTTATACGCCTTGTATAATCCCTCGTGAACCAAATAGTCGTTGGATATTTTATCGTTTCTACATGATCCATACACAGCATCCAGTTGCCTTAATTGTTTCGCATTACTCAGTACAAAAACAACGCATATCTTACGGATTTATGCTTTTTACTTGCAATTCGAGATTATTTTTGTTATTTAATAAATTGTAAATGAAGTTGGAGTGCGTACATCGATAATTGTAGATTATGTTTGCTTCAGAGGTCAAATCAGGGCTGGACTGTAATGTTCTCGTGCTGAACAGGCACTATATGGCCATCCGTATCGTGGGAGCCAGGCGGGCCTTTTCACTGCTTTTCCAAGATCTTGCTGAGGTTGTCTCGCTCGAGGAAGGCAGATATTCCAATTATGATTTCGAGAGCTGGTGCGAGGTAAGCCAATTCAAGCGCAATTTCGAGCCTGACGGTCACGACTGGGTCGCCACGGTCAATCTTAATATTGCGGTGCCGCGTATTATTCGGCTGTTATTTTATGATCGTCTGCCGCGAACCGATGTCAAATTCAATCGGCGAAACATCTTCGCTCGCGACAAAAACCGTTGTCAGTATTGCGGCAGACGCCGACGAACCAGTGAATTATCGCTCGACCATGTTATTCCCAGGAGCATGGGCGGCAAAGCCGTTTGGGGAAATATAGTTTGTGCCTGCGCCGAGTGCAACGTCAAAAAAGGTGGCCGAACCCCAAAAGAAGCCAGAATGACACTTATCCAGAAGCCCATCAAGCCAAGACACAATCCGCTTGTTCATATTCATCTCGGCCAGCAGCGTTACCGTAGCTGGCAACAATTCCTCGACCACGCCTACTGGTCCGTCGAGCTAAAATAGCTCTGATGAACCTCTCTTTGCTTTGAGTCAATTTGCTCTTGGCTAAAGACCTAAAAGCGATTTGAAGTAACTCTTTATCCAGGCCCAGTGCAGAATGATATGGATAACTATCAAGATGACAAAAGCAACAGCCAGGTAGAAATGTATATCGCCCCACTCATGGCGGGTCATCGACCACAACTCTCTTATCTCTCCAGCCTCTCGGCCTCCGCGAAAGCCTCGGCCATGTCCGCCACTGCCTGGTGGCAGGATATATTTAATAATAAAGCCGGTTATAGCCAATACCACCAAATCAATAAAGCTAATCAAATCGACAATAAAATTTAACGTTGTTCGTTTCATTCAGCGCTCCTAAATACAGTAATTATCTCTCGACCCGGCTCGAGACGGGTTTAGCCCCGTAATTCATTACGGGGTTGCATTTCATGCGGGTATTATACATCGTCTAAAGATTATTGGTTCACCCAAAAGTTACAAAATGCTTGTTTCACTGGAAAAATTATAACTGATATGGTTGAGGAGTTTGACCATGCTGAATGAAAAGAATTAACCGCCTATGTCTTGTGCTCTTGTGCACTTTTTGAGCTGGAGACAGGAGAGTTCGAGTCTGTCGCGCTGCGCGGCCGGATCTACGCTATGCTCCGACATAGGGGAGAATAATGAAAGAGATACCTTTAGAGAACAGAAGACAGATGACGGATGACAAAGGACAGAAGTTTACCCGCCTCTGGCGGGTCAGTCCACAGGACGCCTAACGGCGGAGTCCTTAGGACTGTCTAAAAATACTTTTCAGCCTGAGCAGCAGAGATACACCGTCCTACTAAAGAATTTGCCCAAGCTACCCGACTATTTCTTAATACCAATGCCGTAATCCCGTAAGCCCCTAAGGGGTCCCTAACGGGAGGATCCCTTGCGGGAGGCATCCCCCAGCGGACTGAATACTTCTTAAGATATTCTGATTGATTTTCAAAGAATACCTAAGTATCTTAGGTATTATTGTTACAAACATCATTCAACGATAATGATAGTGTTAACCTTCTGGAAACGACAATAAATAACCAACCACAGAATTTGGGATAGTTACTCGTTTATATGGAACTTCTTAGCTCACATTGCTCAAAGCCAATGAAGTATTTTAAATATATTCTGTTTGATTTCTAAAGAATACCTAAGTATCTTAGGTATTGAGACTCCCATATTTAGTATGGTGTATCTAAAATTAAATATTAAGCCGTAAGATAATAGGAATACCTAAGTATCTTAGGCATTATATAGAACATAGAAGTTAAAAGTGATGATTTTTTAATGGATTGGTGTCAGCACAATACCTAAGTATCTTAGGTATCAAGACTCTGGTATTTAGTATGGTGTATCTAAAATTAAATATTAAGCCGTAAGATAATAGGAATACCTAAGTATCTTAGGTATTATATAGAACATAGAAATTAAAAGTGCCGACTTTTTTGAGTGATTGGTGTCGGTACAATACCTAAGTATCTTAGGTATTATTTTTGTAAATCCTTCGATTATAAAGAAAGGAAAGTATAGATGTTTTACCAGCAGATTGTAAAAGGGAGCATCAAATTTGTGATTCTTTCAATGCTCGAAAAGCAGCAGATGTACGGCTATGGACTTATCCAGACAGCTCATCAAAAAACAAAAGGCTTTTTCCAATGGCGTCAATCAGCCGTTTATACAGCCCTGCGCAAGATGGAAAAAGCGGGACTGATTAAAGGCAGATGGAAACCTGCTGGACCTTCAAGAAAGCGAAAATATTATTCTTTAACCATAAAAGGCAAAAAGCTACTTCTGGCAAACCGAACCGAATGGCTCGCTTTTTCAAAGAACATGAATAAGATTGTTTCCAATACCTAAGTATCTTAGGTATTATTTTTATATACAGCCTTCAATTACAATGAATTAAAGGTGTCCGCCTGCCCCAAGTGGGTACTTTTTTCATTCGATAGGTTGCGATGTGCTACTATGCGAAGTTGGCTTTGCTACGAAGCACGAGTATCGCACCTTACGTGTTGCCAGATTCGTGTTTTTGGTGCTTTTCTAATTAATTTTCAAAGAATACCTAAGTATCTTAGGTATTGAGACTCGAACACTTTATATCAAGAATGAAAATGGTGTGGCAATACCGTAAGGCATCCCATAGGGAGTCCCACCCTACCAAAACAAATCCACCTTTTATTTGGCCTTAATACACCTGCGGCGAATAAACAACCAAAAACAAAAAAAGCTCATACGTAAAGCGCGTACTCGTTTTACGTATGAGTGACATGGCAACTGTTTTGAAAATCAAGCTATTCTCGGATTCAAATAATCTTTTCAATTGCTCTTTAGAACTCAATGATGCTGCCAAGCTATGTAGAGAAAATGGTGGGGCGAGTCCCACCCTACCAAAACAAATACAAAATCACTTTATGTCCACTAGGTGGTATTAACAGGTAGTGCAATAATCGTGTAACTCAAAGGAGTTTTTTGATTGATATAATTTCCTCCTTGCTCATTCTTTTATTTTGCCTGCCGAAAGGCATGGCTAAGCCCATTAAAAAAACGTTTTACGTTTAACGTAACCGTGACGAGCAGCGTAACCGCTCGACGCCAAGGCGGACAAATTCCGTAGGAATGACAGGTATCGTGTGAATCCCTTCCCAATAAATCGGGACTCGGAACAGGCAAGGATTAGATTGCCGCGGCCCTTTGGGCCTCGCAATGACAGGTGTCGAGAAAAGAATTTACTTGAAAATTAAGATCTTTTCGGGTATAATAGGACCTCGTAACGCGTTTAGCGTATATCGTATCGCGTATTGAGTACATAAAAGTATAGCATATCACAATTCAAACAGAAGACAGATGACGGCACGTCTGGCGTAGCCTCTGCGAAGTCGGAAAGACAGAGGACGGAACTCAGAAGTAAATCCTAAACTCTAAACAATATCAAATGTTCAAAAAACCTGAATTCTCATTGCGAAACGAAAAACCAAAACGCAAAAATCAAGATTCAGCCGATGGGATGGGTAACTTTTCATCAAGGGACTTATTTGCCCATGCTGTCAATTTTACGCAAACCTACGTTATTCGACAATTGTCGAAAGTATTCTACAAATCGAGCCTTTTTTATGCAAAACAAAGCCAATTTGATTAAGGTCAAAAATAATGCAACCTTCTTTTCAACAAAGGATTATGAAAATGAACCACGCCGGCGACTTTGGGGGAAACAAAGCCAAACAAAGCCAATTACAGACAACAGAAGACAGACGACAGAAAACGGAGGACAGAAGTTTACCCGCCAAACTTCGGCGAGCTCAGTCGAGCCGTGGTAGGACAGATGACAGAGTCAGATGAAACGTAAAATGTTTGTTTCACTGGAAAAACTGCGGTTAATAATGTATAAGAAGCAGGCCCGCCTGCCCAGAGTGTACGGCGGGCAGGACTTTAAACAAGCAAAAAGGATTTTATAAATTGGGAGTTTAAGATGACAGCATTGGTATTAGCTCAAATATCAACTCTCGCTGAGGGGTGGACAAAAACCATCAACTACGAAATCATTAGAGGTAATGAAATTTGGCGGTTCGGCCTTGTTTTACTCGCGGTTTTGGTTGCAATGGCGGCAGGGCGAATTGTCCAGTTTTTTGTTAAGAGCTATGCCCAGCGACTGGCAAAGAAAAAAGTTGATAGTCCTCTGGCAATCTTACTTGCAGCGCTGGCAAATCCGATATATGTGGCGGTATTTGCAGCCGGCATATTTCTCGCGAAAGTCCCCCTATTCTTTAATGACGAAAATGGGATTAGAACCTCGCTCGGTGATGGATGGACAAAAATTGCTCGTGTAATAGCTGCCATTGCCGTAGCTTATGCCCTTTATCGGCTTGTCGATGTCATCGAATTCTATTTGAATCGCCTGGTCGGCAAAACGGAAACCAAGCTCGACGACATGCTCGTGCCGGTGGTGCGTAAGGCCATGCGAGTGACAATAGCAATTGTCGCAGTTCTTCTGATTAGCGAGAATATCCTGGGGGCGAATGTAAAGTCACTTCTGCTCAGTGCCGGCGTTGGCGGTATCGCAATCGCCCTGGCAGCCAAGGAAACCATAGCCAATTTCTTCGGCTCTATTACCATCTTCGCTGATAGGCCTTTTCAGATGGGTGAGCTGGTAAAGATTGACGGCCATTATGGGCCGGTCGAGGAGGTCGGCTTTAGAAGCACTAAAATACGCACAATTGAAGGACACTTTGTGACTGTTCCTAATAGTGTGATTGCAAATTCGATTGTGGAAAATGTTGGCAGGCGTCCATTTATTCGCAGGACATCGAATATCACCATAACTTATGATTCCGGCCATAAAAAAGCCAAGAGGGCCGTCGAGATCATCAAAGAGATTTTAGCTAATGTACCGGAAGTAAATACTGACCCTGAAAAGTTACCGAGGGTGTACTTTAGCGATTTTAACGATTGCTCGTTGAACATATATATGAGCTATTGGGTTAAACCGCCCGATTATTGGCTGTATCACGAGGTCAATCAGCGGGTCAACTTAGAGATGATGAAGCGTTTCGAAGCCGAAGGTATCGAATTTGCCTTCCCAACACAAACGCTTTACCTCAAGAAGGAGTAAAAACTACCTACCGAACCGGTGAGTGACGTGGCAGATTCAACAAGAATCACAGTTGCGGCGGCTTCCGTAGCGGGCTGTTCAGCAAGGTTTAAGCGGCTGGTACGGTTAAAGCGGGCTGTGACAAATTTCTTCCTATTGCAAAAACCGGTGCTGCAAGTCACGATTTCGCCGATGGAATCTACTGCTGTTTCCATAAAAAAATGTTACTTTTTTCCCGTTAGTTGCCACTTTAAAATAGAGGAGCGTTTTTCGCTGGTCTATCCGCTTTGCGGATAGCCACAGCTTTACCTGCCTTCAGCAGACATCGGGCGGGTATGACAAAAAGTAGTGCTCATTTTTTTAAAACAACAACAGTTATGGAAATTATGCTGTACAACAAATTTCCGTGAAAAATTGTATAGAACTGTAATCCGCTGATAACGTATACAAAATTAGAAAAGAGACTGATTGGAGCTTTTTAGTTAGACTTATAATTGGAATTTTACTGCTAAATAAGAATGTAAAAAAACTTTTTTTCTCCCCTCCGGAAAACATCGGGTAACAGGACGCTACTCGATGTTTTCTTTTTATATCTATGTATTTAGCCCCCCAGGCCCGCGCTGAGCGAAGTCGAAGGGTTCTACCTGGCGGTTTTTCCTTGGGGGTTAATTACTCCGCCGAATCATCTTCGATGAGTTCCCGGTTTAATCTCGGATAGTCCCGGCCTTCGAGAATCCACCAGATATCTTCGGCGCCGTTTTTGGTCTCGTCCACGAAGTCCCAGCCGGCGTCCAGGAACGTGCTTTCTGTTTGCATCTCGATTGTGGTTTTTCCATAGGAATTGTCGCAGCCAATAGCACCGCTGCTCTCAATTCCACACATATCAGTCAGTCCGCTTGTCTCAATATCCCAGAAACAGGCGGTTACTATACCGCCACCCCAATTATCTCCCACCAAGCCACCAACTTTCTGAATGCCAGAGACTGCACCGGCTGAATAGCTGCAATGGATAGTACCGAAGTTAGTTCCTGCCAGCCCACCGACATATTCCGTTCCCAAAACCTCACCAATGGCATAGCTGCAATGGATCATACCGGCGCCGCCATTCCTTCCTGCCAACCCACCGACATTTTCAGTGCCGGAGACCGCACCGCCCGCATAGCTGCGATAGATTGTACCGTAGCCATTAAATCCTGCCAGCCCCCCAACATATACATTTCCCGAAACCTCGCTGATGGCATAGCTGTCTTTGATGGAGCCGTTGCTATATCCCACAAGTCCACCGACCTGTTCGTTGCCGGAAACATCGCCGGTCGCGTAGCTGTCACTGATACCGCCCTCATCCATGACCATATCGCCCACAAGCCCACCCACACTATTCAATCCTGAGACGTTACCAAAAGCACGGCATTGGTGAATTTCACCGCTATTGCTTCCTACAAGTCCACCAACATCTTCGTCGCCGGAAACGTCACCTGTCGCATAGCTGCCGGATATCACCCCAATATCCGACTCTGGGTTGAAAATGTCACTATCGTTTATTCCTACTAATCCCCCGGATGCCCGAACTCCTTGGACGCTTCCTGTTGCATAGCAGTCGTATATCCAGCCCCGGCTGTATCCTACTAAGCCGCCAAAAGAGAAACCGACACTTACAACTGGGATATTCGGGTCATCGATGGGTCTTAACCAACGATCTTCCGCCAATGCAACATCGCATGTCGTGTAGCAGTTTGAGATGGTTCCTTCCAGATTCGAGCCGACCAATCCCCCAACGTACGCATCTGCCAAGACTCGGCCACCATGAACATAGCAGTTGGTAATGATTCCCAAACGTAACCTGCCAGCTAAGGCGCCAACCCTAGCCACTCTTTCACTACAGGTTGCCTCCGGATACATATTGGGGTCAATCAGACCAAGATTTTTAATTTGAGCCCCAGGCCCGTTGACATATCCGAATAAACCAACAAAATCTTCACATAAATAACCTTCATACGGCGGCTCGTTGATATCCACCGCATAAGTGAAGTTGGATATAGTGTGGCCATTGCCGTCAAAAACGCCCGTGAATGGTATATTCCCAGAGGGAAATTGTGGTGGAGGCTCATAGCATCCTATCCTGTTGAATGTATCTCCCTTATAAGCAGATAAATCAATATCAGCCATCAGCTTGAAGTGTTTATCCGCGTCCTCCTGATTGAGACCGATGGTGTTGAGCTGTTCGGCTGTATAGATTAGATAGGGGTCATTGGCTTCCCCTGTGCCGCCGCCATACTTTCTCTGAGCTGTGGCGTCTAAGCTGAAGATAAAGAAATCCGCGCTGCCAGCCGGCGGGAATGTCTTGCCGACAAGATAAACCAAATCATCATTGAGGAGCGCTATGATGAGAATATTGCTACTGTCAGCGGCTTTACCCGAAAATACGATTATCGTATCGCCAATGACCGTGCCGACCAGCTTGGTCATGTTGAATTCCTCGTTCGGGTCCAGGGTGCGTCTGTATGGGCTTTCGTCCGTCGCATTCGCATCGACATGGGCGAATAAGGCTGTGCCCGCATTGGGATCGACGGTAAGCTGGAACTGTCCTTCGACGGAATAGATCCAGTGGACGCCGGCTATTCCGCCTGTCTGAATAACCGTACTCTGATCGGAAAGGAATATGTATCGGCTGCTGGATTCGACAAGCCCCTTAGGGACAAGCTCACCACCCTGAGCGGAGTCGAAGGGCTGAGAATCTGCCGTAGTAACAAACTCTTTTTCGTTTGCCTGGGCAGGAAAGCTGAGCAGACAAACTGCGATCAGGAAAAGAATTGTCCGCAGAACTTGTCTGACGACAGTCAAGATTCGTGAATTTCTTACCTCCATCATCTTTCGACCTCCTTCCTCAACCTTCGGGCAATAGGATAATTACCTGCTTTTCCTATGCTCGCTGATATGTAGTATACCAGATGAGGACTATTTGGTCAATTATGAGATGTGAAAAATGGTGTATGGACCCCCACCACCCATTCGACTGCGCTCAGGGCAGGCAGGGGTGGGGGCTAAATAGCTTATGCGTTTTTTCCGCAGCATTTTTTGTACTTTTTACCGCTGCCGCAGGGACACGGCTCATTTCTTCCGACCTTCGGCTGCTCCAATTTGATTTGCTTTACTCTCTGCTCGCCCTGCGGAGCTTGAGCTGCGGCTCGCTGTCGCTCAGCCATCGCAAACTGGCCAACCTGGTCGTGAACTGTCTGACTCACATTCCAGACACTTCTGGCTCTGGCGCCGGCCTCCAAGTGTACCTTGAAGATAATATCTGTCACCCGGTCCTCAATAGCCTCGAGCATCTCGTTGAACATTCGAAAGCCTTCCCGCTTGTATTCTATCTTAGGGTCTTTCTCAGCAAAAGAACGGGTCCAAATGCTCTCTTTTAAATGGTCCATCGAATATAGATGGTCCTTCCACGTTCCATCGTAAACCTGAACTAAGACATACTTCTCTAAATAGCTCAGCTCTTTGCGTAAAAACTCACTTCCAAGTGTTGTTAGCCTGTCTCTCAGTTCTGTCCCTTCACCAAGTTCGTCTTCTGTCAGGCAAGCCTCGAATCGTTCGTTAGCCCAATTGGTTAATTCGGTGGTATTCAGGCTGGCGATTTTATCGGCAAGCTCTCTCTCCAACTGACCGTTATTGAAGCTTTCACTGAATTCGAGCAGTTGCTTGTGCAGGTGCTGAGGCTTAGTGTTCTGAATCTGCTCGACGGAAAGGCCGGCGTTATATTTTTTATTCGCCCAATCGGCCACTGCCTCGTATGCGTACACGTTGGGGCCTTGCGGACCATAGACCATGCTCATCGCAAATTCAACCGGATATTCAATCTCTCGTTTTTTGTATTTGGCTGCAGTCTTCTCGGCGAGGAGCTGACGGATTTGCGAAGCATTTAAGCTATTTAATTGCTCGATATCTAATTTTATATCGAATTTGGCTCGCGCCCATTCGGTAAATGTGTTGACGGCAAAATCTTCCTTCAGAAAGCCGTTTAGCTGTGAGCAATCTTTTTTGTCGATTTGCTCAGCAGCAGCGGAAATCAACTGCTGCTGAATATCTTCCGGACTTTGGCTTTTGATTTTAGCAGGGCTCAAACTGACACGAAAGGCACTCATCGCCCACTTGGCCAGGCCGGCAATATCCCATGTTTGTGGATCGTCGTAATCTTCTAAATATTCGCCGATAGAAAGCGATATATTGTTCTCGGCCTCGTCTTTTGCTTTCTTTTTTATTAATCTCTCAATTTCGTGGGGTTTGGACTCAGAAATATCTGCGGGTTTCAAATCAACGCCGAAATTAGTTCGGGCCCACTCGACAATACACTTAACGGGGTAACTTTCGTTCAGGATTGTATCGCAATTCTTTGCGATAGTATTGTCAATCATTTCTTCAATAATGTTTTTGAGACCTTTTCCAGCTAAGATTTTGCGTCGGCGTGAGTAGAATATCTTTCGCTGGTAGTCCATCACCTCGTCGTATTCAAGCAGGCTCTTGCGTACCTCGAAGTTCCGCTCCTCAACTTTCTTCTGTGCTCTTTCGATGCCTTTGCTTATTCGTTTATGATAGATCGGCTGGCCTTCTTCCCAGCCGATCCAGGAAAGGGCCTTGATGGTCCATTCCGGCGCAAAGATTTTCAACAGGTCGTCGTCGAAGCAGAGAAAGAATTGGCTGGAGCCCTTGTCCCCTTGTCTGCCACACCGGCCTCGGAGCTGATTGTCGATTCTTCTGGCCTCGTGCCGTTCGGTTCCAAGGACGTGCAGTCCTCCGATATCGGCTACGCCCGGGCCGAGCACGATATCGGTACCTCTGCCTGCCATATTTGTTGCGATGGTTATATTTCCTCGCATTCTGCCGTCCCGGCCTTTATGCTGCTGGCCGGCTTTGGCCACGATGGTCGCTTCTCTTTCGTGGTGCTTGGCATTGAGTAGCTCGTGTTCAAGACCGTATTTTTGGGTAAGAGCCGCTGAGAGCGCTTCGTTTCTTTCCACACTTGTTGTGCCCACCAGCAGTGGCCGACCGGCAGCACTGACCTCGTTTATCTCTTCCACGATGGCGTTAAACTTTTCCTTTATCGTTTTATAAATTGCATCATCCTGATCTTGCCTGATACAAGGCTCGTTGGTAGGCATTACAATGACATCAAGCTTGTATATCTTGATAAACTCTTCGGCTTCGGTGGCTGCGGTTCCGGTCATGCCGGCTATCTGGTCATATAGTTTGAAGAAGTTCTGAAGGGTGATGGTGGCAAGTGTCTGAGATTCTTCCTTTACGGCTACAGCCTCTTTTGCCTCAACCGCCTGATGGAGCCCATCAGACCACTGTCGGCCGTGCATCAATCGGCCGGTAAATTCGTCAACGATGATAACCTTGCCGTCCATAACCACGTAGTCTCTTTCTCTTTCAAAAGTCACGTGGCCCCGCAGGCTTTGCTCCAAAAGATGTGGCCATTCCATATTTGAGCCGGTGAAAAATGAGCCGACGCCGGCGATTTCCTGCGCCGCCCCGACTCCTTCATGTGTAAGATGCACCTGTTTTCTGTCGTACTCAACTTCGTAATATTGTGTAGCCTGTGCTAATTTTGCTTCAGCAGTTTCAAGCTCGACCTGGGTCTTCTCAATCACCTTTTGGGCCTTTTCGACACGTTTACTGTCACTGGCCCTTTTTGCATCGGACAGCTCACCTTGGGCATTGGCGATGGTTCGCTGGGCGGAATCAATCTGTCTTTTAAGGTGGTCGTAATGGCTGTGCAGACTAATCAACTTTCTTGCTACCTGGTCTGCTTTTTTATACCTGGTGACATCATCGAAAGCCGGACCTGATATAATCAAAGGTGTCCGGGCCTCATCAATCAGAATCGAATCTACCTCATCGATTATGGCGTACTGCCGCGAACTCTGAACCATTTGCTCGAGTGATATCTTCATGTTGTCACGGAGATAATCGAAGCCGAATTCGTTATTTGTCCCGTATGTTATGTCACAGGCATACTGACTTTTCCGCTCATCACTGCTGGAATCCATATCCGCCTGGATTGCCCCTACAGTTAATCCCAAAGCCTTATAGACAGGGCCCATCCATTCAGCGTCGCGTTTTGCAAGGTAATCGTTGACGGTAACGATATGTACCTTTCTGCCGGTCAGGTGAACAAGATATGCCGCCAGCGTTGCCACTAAAGTTTTGCCTTCGCCGGTAGCCATTTCAGCGATGTTGCCTTTATAGAGGACATTTCCCCCGATAATCTGCATGTTGAAATGCCGCATTTTGACATTTCGTCTTGCAGCTTCACGAACGACTGCGAAGGCCTCCGGCATAATATCTTCCGGTTTGGCTCCGGCCTTTAGTTTAGCTTTAAACTGGGTGGTTTTTGCTTTTAGAGCCTCGTCGTCGAGTTTCTGTATCTCCTGCTCAAACTCTCCCGCCTGCTGAGCGATTACGGAATAGGCCTTTAGTAAACGCTCATTTCGCGAGCCAAAAATCTTTAACAGGGCTTTGTTTACTTTATCAAACATCGCATCTAAAAAAACAGTGAGCTAAAATGCCTAAAGTGAGCTGAAGTGCCTAAAGTTATAGATTATTTTTTTCACTTTAGTTCACTTTATACTTTAGCTAACTTCTTATTCTTTAACTCGTGTTACGTACTCGCCGGTTCGTGTATCGATACGAATGATGTCTCCGACTTTAATAAAAGGCGGCACCTGCACGACCAGGCCTGTTTCGAGTGCCGCTTGCTTGGGCTGATTTGTAGCTGTTGCACCCTTTATTTCCGGCGGTGTATCTGTCACCTCCAAATCCACCGAGTTAGGCAAAGTAACTACAATGGGCTTGCCCTGGTACATGCTAACCTGAAGCTGCGTATTTGGCTTAAGATATTTTTGTCCGTCGCCGAATGCATCGTCATCGAGGGTGATTTGCTCGTAGTTTGTAGTATCCATAAGGACATGCTCGCTGCCTGAGGAATAAATGTATTCGTATGTTCGCTTATCGAGATACGCATCTTCGATTGTTTCCTCTGCACGCAGGCGAACATTTTGAATTGAGCCGTCCGTCAGACTCTTTAGCTTTGTTTGATAGACCGCTCCGCCTTTGCCGAGCTTTACGTGCTGATAATCAACAATCACATAAAGTTTGTCGTCGATCTTAACGGTCTGACCCTTTCTCATCTCTGATGCTCGCATTTTGACTCCAGTATTTAGTCGTCAGTATTTAGTCGTCAGTATTTAGTCGTCAGTATTTAGTCGTCAGTATTTAGTCGTCAGTATTTAGTCGTCAGTATTTAGTCGTCAGTATTTAGTCGTCAGTATTTAGTCGTCAGTATTTAGTCG
>CAZVWH010000005.1:0-14771 GCA_964631175.1 uncultured Pirellulales bacterium
TAATAGGAATCAATACTGCTATTAGAGCGGAGGCTCAGAATATCGGCTTTGCAATACCCGTCGATACTTTAGCTGATAACTTGACTCATATGCTCATGCCGGAAGAGTTACGTCGCGTTAGATTGGGCTTGATAATGGGCAGAATGAAAACCGTAGGAAAATTTATCGGCTTGGAAGTTGACTCTATAGTGAAGGAAAGCCCCGCAGAAAAAAAGGGTATGGCCGCTGGAGATTTAGTGCTGGAAATTGATGGACAAAAGCTAAACGGTGTCATTGACTTCTATGTAAAAATGATGCATAAGGAAACTGGAGAACCTATAGAGATCAAATATGTAAGGCCTCAAGGAGTAAAGCCTGAGACTCAGACAGTTAAACTGATAATGGAGGCCAGGCCATTACCAGACGGTCGCCAGCTTGCTAAAGAATTCTTCCAAATGGAAGTTTCTGAGCTAATTGACTCTGTCGCACGAAAGTTCGGTTTTGATAGCGCTTATCCCATAATGATTATAACCGATGTAGAACATCAAGGTAGCGCAGAGCAAGCAGGTCTTGTAAGTGGCGACCTCATTTTAGAGGTAAATAATTCCGCGGTGCGCAATCTTAAAGAATTCTCATTGGAAATGGAAAAAATCAACGAAGGTGACATCGTTAAACTGGGGATAATGCGTATCAAAATGAGTGCTTTTGGACAAGTACAACGTATAGAAACCGTGCAGCTAAAAGCGCAAAGCAAAAAGACAAGCCCGCTACGATTTCTATGATAGCCGACGATATTATCATAGCCTGCTGCGAAATTGCAGAAGCGAGAGAAAAATGGAAGATTCACGAGATGAACTCAATGCCGCTTGTCTGACAAATGTCGAAAAATTTCAATTTTACTTTCCCACTTGTGTGAGTCTATTCCGGTTGAGGCACTGTTATTACGACGCCATGTTTGGCACCACCACTTCCACATAACTCGAAGAATTCTCATATATCACCCACCCTTTACGAGATTATCCCATAATGATAACAAATAAAGAGCTTTAATTCAACTTAAAAGTCGTATAACAAATCTCATTATAATATAGTGCCACCAAACACACCTTTTTATAGGTCATTTTTAAAAATTTTAGTTGTTTACCATCAGCAGAAATGAGACAAATTTGGCTCTGAATTAGAGAGCGATTTTCAGCTCCACACGAACACTAACCAAGTTCCTGAGCTCGATAACGTCCCTACAGTGAGTGTCGAGGATGGGATAATGTGGCCTGAAGGCAAAGGGGCTGGTATAAAATGCTCAACATACTCCGTCAGGGCAGCTGCGGCATGGTGTATCTATGATAGCAGTACGAGGCAAGTTATGTAGCGCTCAGCACTAATAGTCATCAAGCTGAGTAAACCGTGTAAGAATGGCTATGTGAAGTCCTTTATTGAGAATCTCAGAGATGAGTTTCTTAACAGGGAGTTATTTTACGCATAGATGAGTTAAGATATGTGGTGGATCGTTAGCAGAGGGATTATAATCACTCCGAACTACATGAGCCCGGCAGCGTTTGCGGCTGGCCGGTCTTGGGTCTGACTCCGCTAAGCTCCGTCAGCCCCAAGACTGAGATAAGGATTGCAATACTCTCATACTGGTACATAAATGGGGAGCAGGTCAGGCCGAGTACCAGACTCGCAAATTGTGGAAGTGTTTAACATCGCATTTACTCTGGACTGGGGTAACTTCGTCTTATATATGCGTAACCGCATTCTCAAATTGACCTGCACTGGCCCCGATCCCCTGAATAGTCATGACGCGAGGAAAGACCCTTGATATGCAGTCAACGCTACCGGTGCTCAGAAACTCTATCTGAACCCAGATGGCTTTGAGGGATGTCTTGCACGGGTATGGGAGCATGGTCACGCCTTTCTTTGTCTTCAGAAGTGACCGTTGAACTAGTCAAGATTTGTGCGGCCGGCACCGATTCTACTACCCCTTCTATGGCGCGCACGATACGGGCTACGCTTTTTTCCTGGCCAAGGTGGTCTTGGTAATACTTTCTAGCGCGCATACCCATTGTCATCCTTAACTTCTTGTTCAGAGCTAGATCGAGAATCGCTTTGGCAGTACCATGCACATCACCTGGCCGAACTGTGATTCCTGAGTTGCTCTCGCGAATAATGGTCGATACCTCACTGTCCTTAGGCCCGATGAACACCGTGGGCCGGCCTATAGCCAAGATGCCATATATCTTACTTGGCACGATTAGACCTTGAGTCCCGTCTCTCTGAGAAACTAAGTGTATATCCCCCTTTCTCAGCAAAACTGGCAAACTCTGCAAAGGTACTGGCAGGTGAAACTCAACATTGGCCAACCCAAGTTGTCTAACCAGCTCTTCAAGCAGCGGTCGAGCCTTGCCAGTTCCTACCAGATGAACCGTCAGAGCTACTCGGCCGTTTAGCTTGCTCACTGCACGGACAATCGTCTCAAGGTCATGCCCCAGGCCTAGATTCCCAGAGTATAACGCGGTTGTCATTTGATCCTTCTGATCGATAATTCGGAGTCCATTCGCAAAACGTCAATGGGATGAAAAACTATGCCCAGGCGCCCAGTTATGAATGGTCACGATCTTTCTGGGCGAAGCTCCTGCTTCAATGAGCCGCTCGGTCATTACCTCGCCGAGTGAAACAATACACGATGAAGCTTTATATATATATCTGCTGAGCCCTGATAGCAACCGATACAGAAAGCTTTTCTCCCTCAGAAAGCCAAAAGCAACCGGAACTTCCGGATACAAGTCCATTGTCCAAAGCACTATTCGCGTCCCCTTAAACTTGTGAAGCACAAGGCCAACGAAGGCGATAAACGGCGGGGTTGTAAGCGATACACAGACATCCATTTTCGGAAGCCGCAAAGCGCGCCAGGTCGCAAAAAAGTAAAACGAGAGATAATCGGCTACTCTGCCAAATGTGTTATTGCGTCCAAAACCAGTTGCCCCAACACGGTGGACAAAAACACCTCTGATAATTTCACTATTAGGAAAAATCCTTTGTCGATCTCCGTATGCACGCCGACTACATAAGACATGTACCTCGTGTCCCTTATGGTCAAGACCCTCAGCGAGATCTGCTAAAAGCTGACCGGTCGCAGCGACATCGGGGGAGTAGTATTGGTTGATAAGTAGAATCTGCATTGTTAGATATCAAGTAATATACAGGGTTTGCAAAAAACTCTGTTATAGCCACTGACAATAATAGGGAATGTGACATTTTTCAGAATTCGCGTGTGAAGATGCGTTTTACCATATATACACTTGATCCGTATGCCTATATTGACTACTTACTAATCTCACCAACATAAGACAGTGCCATGAGTTCAGCGAGCAGCAGTCTTAGACTGTATGGATTTCATTAAAAGCCTTTGCGAGAAGTATACAGACAGCTGCTTAGTTTGAGACTACTTTGTCAGTGGCAGATCCTTAGCAGTTATATGAATGTCGATGCCACTGGGAGCACTGCATCGTGTCCGTATCTCATAAGCCACGCCAATGCAGTACCTTAAGAACCCACCATCATTGTAATAGTCGCGCCCAGCAGCGTCTTACTTTCCCAGATACTACTCATCTGCCAAGTTCTTCCGCTAAGCTGGCTAAAGCTGTTATGGGGTCTTGTTTCAACCATAAAAGGCCTCTTGTCCCTCTGCCATAATCGAAACACTTTGGCCTATGCTTATGACGATTTAAAACCCCTATAGATGATATGTCAAGCAGCCTCGTTAGAGCAAGTGTTGACAGGCTTATTAAGCCTTTACACGTTCACTATTTTTCCCTTTGACATCCTAAATGAGATAGAATAGCTACAGAAAAAAGATTAGAGCGGTCGATGCGCTATTAAATTTTATAACGAGTTGTCAAACTAAAGGTAAAGGTTATCTGTGGTCTTTTTGGCCAGTGTCACCGCTGCATCCATATTTATGTATTCAAAGGTCGCAAACCTGCCAATACTCAGAATTCCCAATGAGCTAAGCCAACCCAAAACCTTATCAGTGTTTCTTCGATGATTAATGTCGTAGATGACGTATGCATACTTGAAACTTTTTGTTTCAACAAAGTTGACCGTGTTGGAAGGTACGAATCCTATCTGCTCCAAATCCCTCACTGCTAATTCCGAAATTTCGTCGTCCCAAATATCAAAGCGGTCCCCTTCGCGGAATGTAATCTCGGTCATGATTGTTGAGGTACCAGGCAGGTGGTAGTTTTCTCCCAGGAAATCTATTTTTGAAACTCGATGAAAGGATATGTCAGGCTGCAGCACCATTACCGCAAAATTATCTCCTAAACTATCCTCATCGACATTTACCACCGTGATGTGAATTGAGTTATATAGCAGTTCGTCAAGGGCCCGTTTGACATCCGCAGGCGGTTCGGGCTTTATACATCTAATGAGCTCATGTATAGGAATTGTCGAGATGACGTGTTTAAACTCGTAAATCTTACTGCTCGCCTTGATTTCAAAAGCTCCATCTTTTTTACAAGTTACTCTCTCAACAGGTGTGGACGTATAAGACTTTAGTCTGTCACCACACGATGCCGCAATACTTCTTATGATGGACTCTACGCCCCCATTATCGGGATAGTAGAAATACAATTGATGCAGATTTCCCTCAGTAGGTACCCCGCTGGCTGATACAATAATATCCTCAGCTGGTGGACTCGGAATACGCTCGGTCATCTGGGTATCCATAAAAGAAGGCTCAAACTTCCAGATTTTGCGGTTGTAGGGCTCAAGATACGCACGGGTGATTCCCTCTCCGAACGCTCGGTAAAAAAACATCAGCATATTCTTAGCGTCGTAATTGGCATACGGGTTGTTGAGGAATGTATTAAGACACCAGTCTCTGTCCTTTTCAGGCAATGCTGACAATTCATTTTCGAACGGATACTTCACAAACCGGTCTTTGTAAAAAACTCTGTTTGAGCGACGCCTTTTATGCATCGGCGTAAGAGAAGTCAAAAAGTCAAGCTGCTTTCTGTTCTTGGAGAAAAAAATATGCGGGCCTATATCGTGGTATATGCCGTTGGTATTAAAAGATCGGCACAAACCGCCCAGCCGATCTTCCTTCTCAAACATGACCGATTTAAGTCCTGAAAAGTATGCAAAAGAAAGACCTGAAAGTCCTCCTCCCAAAATGCAAATAGGTTCTTCCTGACTAGACACAAAATTTCTCTTTATCTAATAAACACACAAATCAACGAGCAGAGTTCGATTTTCATTCGCATAATTTATTGTCCTGATTATGTTCTCGAAGTTTCCACTTACCCATATGCCAACGGTTACATTGTCGTGCTGCATAAAATTTTTAAGTTCCTCTGCAAAGAAATTGTAGTGGCTGATGTTATTTGCCTAGACACACACTATGGGTACATTATCGTTCAGTCAGATGTTTTGAAACATTTTTATTGTTCGTAACTGCAACCTTTATTAAAGTCGCACCCCATTACCGTCCATATATTTCTCAATGCTTTGCTGATAATGTATCTTCGGGATTCGCCCTCATGTTTTTATTCACAAAAGCCTTTTTCAGCATACTTTTCGCCAACATAAATTATACGCGAGCCTCCCCAGTCAAACTTAAAAGGCATCTCATGTAAATCAAACAGCGCGTTTCGAAGCCTATCCTGATTTTTCGGCTCACAGTAAAGCAGCAAAAACCCCCCGCCGCCGGCACCCAACAGCTTGCCGCCCAACGCACCGTATTCAATCGCACGGTCATAATAGCTGTCAATTCGAGAATTAGTTATTTTCGAGGTCAAAGTGCGTTTCAACATCCATCCTTCATGCATTGTGCGGGCGAAACCTTTAAGGTCACCTTCGATAAGCTGACCACGCATAGTATATACAAGATCAACCATTTTAGTCATCGTGCTGAGCCTGTCATCGGACATGGAAACATGTTCGCATTGTTCTTTTAGGATATCACGACTGTTACGCTGGTTGCCTGTATAAAAAAGTAAAAGATTGTTTTCAAGGTTGGTGATAGTTTCTGTGGGCAGTATCAGCGGGATTAGGGTAACGGTTTCATCAGTATGAAATTCGATCAGGTTTAACCCCCCGTAAGCTGCTGCGTACTGATCCTGTTTTCCTATTGGTTCCTTCAGATGGTGTATTTCTACTTCGCACGCCTTGTGTGCCAGCTTCCCTTTCGAGCAAAACGTACCTCTATATGCATAAACTGCATGTAAAAGTGCCACGGTAAAGGAACTTGACGACCCTAGGCCAGTGCCGCTGGGAATATCCGCTGTTGAGACAATTTCAACCCCACCTTCTGGCCAAAGTTCCTTCATTACCTCACGGAATATAGGATGTTTAATCGTATTTACATTGTCCACAAGTTCGTTTCTGGAATATTTCAGAAGTGTTTGCTTGATATTAAAGTATGGGTGGATTGACGTATAAACGTATTTGGAGATTGTAAACGTAAGAACGGCTCCCTTATAGCGCCTGTAATAAAAAGGAATATCTGACCCCCCGCCTGCAAAGCTAATTCTAAAAGGTGCTAACGAAATTATCATCTTAGATTTCTTTCTTTGTAATTCTAACTTCTTCGTCTACGAAATCACGCTGCTTCATAACAGCCTTCCACTCGTCCTTCTTTCGCTGCCTAAGCATCCTCTCAATTTTCTCTTCGCTCTGACCCTTCCATTGATAAAACTCATAAAACCGATGCGTAAGTAATTTTTCCTCAGCCTCAACATAGATAGCGTAGTCAAGTTTATTTCTTATACTTTTATGGCAAGCAAAAAGCCCGTCTAGAAGAATTACTTGTTCCCCACTAAGTTTATAGACAACACCTCCAGAAATTCCTCTTGTGGCAGGGTCATATCCTGGTGCAATTAGTTCTTCACCCTCTACAAGCGCATTCAAGAGCTTGGGATACAGCCAGATTTGCTGACGTTCTTCTGCTGTTGAATGTGAATCGCGCCTTGAGAATGGCAAAATCCAATCGTCAAGTCTTACGTGAAGCACAGCCATATTACGCTTCTTAAGCTCCTTCGAAAGCGCGTGTGCAAAGGTACTTTTTCCCGACCTGGCAATGCCGCAGATACCTACGATAAAAATCTTATTCTTTTGTAAAAACTGCTCGACTATCTTATCTGCTATAACGTTGGCCGCCAACACACCAAACAGTGTAAATTTTACAACCTCAAGCACATTGGAAAAAATCAGGTCAGGCCGATAAGCTCCTTTGCAATCCCGGCACCCAATCCCCGTTCGTACGCCATATGCATAAAGTCCAGCCTCTCTTGCAGCACCAATATCCCGCCAGGAATCGCCTATTACATAAGAGTCGTCACCCAGGATCGGTAGCTCTTCTGTTGCCCTCCAAAGCATACCGGCTTTGGGTTTTCGGCAATCACATTCTATCTTAAGTTCTCTAACCTCACCTTCAAAGCCACGCTCGGTGTGATGGGGACAAAAGTATATGCGGTCAAGTTTTGCGTGTTCGTAGCCCAAAAGTGTTTCAAGCTTGGCGTGAATGAAATTAAGCTGCTCAAGAGTAATAAAGCCCTTTGCAATATGGGGCTGATTTGTTATTACTATGGCAAGCCAGCCTGCATCGTTTATAAGCCGAATCGCCTTGGCGGCCCCCTTTATAAGCTCCAACTTATGATAATTAACGGCCCCTTTATTTTCCGGATCATACGTTAGCACACCGTCGCGGTCAAAAAAAACGGCTGGACGCTTGACAGAAAAGTTCATCCGTTCAACAAGACCGCTTTTTATATCTTCATTGACCATCTCATAACGGCCAACTGTGCCCATATCACGTAAATATTCAGGTGTATTATACGCATATACAGAGCACCCATTATTTATCATTCTTGGAAAGACATCTGAGATGAAATCTTGTTCTATGCCTGGTTCTATATAGTCAAAAACACCGCTGGAGAAACAGTACACCGCAGCAGGAACAAGATTGCGATAAAATCCTGGAACCCTTTTTTTACGGGGTAAAATTTCCAGTATTCGTCCGTTCTCATCTGTCTTTAAAAGGTCCGATTCATGTGGGTGGTCGTTCGGGTGCGCAATCACCGTTACTGTTGCCCCTTTATCACGGTGAAAATCAAGAATTCTGGTAAGGTCCATCTCAACAACTACATCAGCGTAGAGAACAAAAAAATAGTTACCCCAGAGAAAGTTCTTTGCTGCTGTCAATCCTCCGGCAGTACCTAAGGGTTTATCTTCGACAAAGAAGCTAAGCTTGATGCCGAGTTTGTCAGCTTCCGGTTGTATTTTCTCTCGCAGTACATCAGCCAGGAAGCCAGCAAAGACGGCTACTTCCTTCACACAATATCGCGAAAGAAGCCGCAACTGACGAAGTACAATCGGCTCATTTGCTACCAGCACGATAGCTTTGGGAATCAGATCGCCGGTTAAACTACGGATTCTTGCCCCTTTTCCACCAGCTATTATCGCTGCTTTTATCCCAGACAGACCAGCTTACTCCTTGCCTAAGATCTTCCGAACAGTTATACGAATTGACTCTGTGGAATTATAAATATATTTATAGCCAAGCTTTTGTATCTTGCTAATATCGTATTCGAAATAGGGCACATCTCCAGGCCACCCAACCTTTCCACCGCTGTATTCTATTGGAATCCCAGATAGGCTCATTTCTTCTGTAACGATGGCTACTATTTCGCGTACTGATGTTAAATGTTCGTTACTGACGTGATAGACTGCAAATGGTTCTTCTGCTTTGTCAAAAACAATTAAGATCGCCTTGATCACGTCTTTAACATAAAGGTAGGGTTTTGTCTGTGTGCCATCTCCTAACACCATAAGATGGCTTGGATCTCGCCTAAGCTGTATGATAAAGTCGTGGACGACACCGTGCGTGCACCTCTCACCTACAACGTTGGGAAAGCGAAGTATCCAGGCCTTAAAGCCGTAGTTTTTAACAAAAACAGATATGTACGCCTCGGCAGCTAACTTGCTTGCACCGTAAAATGATATGGGTTTTACTGGGCCGTAATCTTCGTTAAGTACCTGCTTAGCGTCGCCGAAGATTGCAGAAGTACTTGCGAAGAAAATATTCTTTACTTTATGTGCCAGCATTGCCTCAAGTATCTCATAAGTAGTCAGAAAGTTCAGTTGTAAATCGATTTTATGATTTTGGCTACCTTGTTGAATATCAGAGTTGGCAGCTAGGTGAAAAACCGTGTCAAATTTTGCCTCGGAAAATAATGCGTTAATTTTCGCTTTGTCCAGAACGTCGAACCTGGACAAATGAAACTGCTTGTTCACCTTAAGATGCTCAATGTTCTCTTCCCTACCAAGATAAAAGTTATCAACGCACCATACCTCATAGCCACGCTCTGTTAGCGCATCACATAAATGACTTCCTATAAATCCCGCGCCCCCGGTAACCAAAACTCGCATTACGAATTCCTTTGGTTTTAAAGACTTTTGGGTGGAATATTAAGACCAAAACGGTACTTCATAAAACAACGTAGGTACGCTTTACCACTACGCCATCTACTGAGCGTTACTTCGCCGGTACGGAGTTTATATGATATCGGAATTTCTTTGTACCTGTACCCTGCCAGATTGGAACGGATAATGATTTCAGATGGAAACGAATAATTTGTCTCCCAGTTTATTGAGTAAATAAGTTCTCTTCTAAAGCCGAACATACCAGTGGTAACATCATGAGTCGGGATTCCATATAGCGCCCGCACGATAAAAGCAAAAGCACGATTCACCCATAAATTTGTCCAAGGCATAGTCTTCAGAATGTGCGGTGTCCCCAGCCTGCTACCTGAAACAAGGTCATACTCCCCTTCGACCATAAGGTCGATAAATTCAGGAATCTTATCAATCGGATAGGTATTATCGCAGTCTGCTGTGATGATGTAATCACCCGCTGCTGATAGAATGGCTGTACGCAAGGCGATTCCATGCCCCTGCGGCGGCTGGATAATAACTTTTACTCCTAAATTCTCAGCGACCGCGGCAGTATTATCATTACTGCTGTCAACTATCAATATTTCTGTATCATACTCTTCGGTGTGCTTTCTTATATCAGCCACAACTAATGGTAAAGCCAATTCTTCGTTAAAGGTTGGCAATACTATAGAAACCCGCAGTTTTTTCATCGTTTTGCTTTGTTCCGGGGCAAGGAATTATAATTGTTTCCCTAAGCAGTCAGCCCTGAAAAAGTTGATTAAATTCGATTTTGAGTAACGACTGTCAGCATAACTAAACAATAGGAACAATTGACTACCTTTGTAATTATATCCTCCATAGCTGCGTTCAACACAAATCTATTCGGCCTTAAATGAACCTATACAAGCAACCTCAGCAGCATGAATGCTGTAGAGCTTGTTTATATCGTTACACTCTTGGTAAAGAAGCTGATATGATAGGCTAAACAACTTTTCAAATTCGCTAAGCCGATCCAACTGCAGCTTCCGCTGCCCAGATAGGTTTTAAAGCTGCCTTCTCGTCCGTCTGTACTGTTATATGTGAGCATATCGGCCATGCATCACCAACGCCTGTTTGCCTTTACGAAGATAGCGTTGGCTGTGCTTGATACTGCATTCAGCAGCTTTTGTGACCAGCTTTTCACGCATCCTGTGATAAGGCTTAGCAGCGGTTTGAAAAATTATTGCTCTCTCTTGCACCGTGCTATAAACAGAAAGCTTCTTTAATTCTGTCCTTTTCGGTGTCCCTATTTTTTAAGCCCGTACTTGTTCGAGACTTTAGGTGAATAATAGGCTTTGATTATCTTTTGGTTTTGGTCTCATAAAAATCCATTGTTAGCGTACTTTTTGGAGGTTCCAAGTCTTTACATACAAAAAATTTAAATTATGCTTCAAGGCCGACTAAGTATAAGGTTGTCTTAATGAAGCTCTCCGACCAAAGGTCGGAGAGCTTCACTTCTTGGCTACACAGAAAATAGATAGGCCAAAAGGGAATTTAAAGCCGGATAATATGAGCCTATTTTCCAAGAAAAGGATTTGAGTAAGAAATCCATTAAGCAAATTAGGCAGCAGTATTAGATCTGACTTTGGTTTCACTTTATTCTTTGGCAGCAACTTTTTCATAAGCCGTATAACTAAAGCCAAGGGAAAAAGAATTGTATTTCTATAGGTTATACTTTCGATTGAGAAACCGGAATTTCTAAGTTTCAGTTTTACTTCCTTAGTAGTGTATCTATGCCTTGTATGTACAGCTTTGTCGTGTTCACTTTTTAAAAAACCATAGGCTGGTAGATTTAGCATCAATCTCCCGCTTTTACACAATACTCGGTGAAGCTCTTCTAATGCCTTCGTATCATTAACGCTTAAGTGGTATAGAACATCTAAACTAATGATAAGATCAAAGAAATTATTATCAAATGGGATATCGCAAATTGAGCCCTGGACTATATTATTTAATTTGCGGAGTTTGCAAAATTTGATAGCTTCCTCAGATATGTCTAATCCATAAGTCTTATATGCCCGCAATCCGCTTAATACACCGCCAGTACCACAACCAGCATCTAATATATTAAAATTGTCTCCTTTAAAAGACGTAAATTTATCAACACAACAAAAAACCAGATCTCTTAAACCTACATACCACCAAAAGCTATCCTCCATGTTATAAAGGGTCGTGTATTCTTCTTTCTCCATATGTTACACTATCCAAATAAAATTCTGTTATAGTCTGGCATATATATTTGATGTTATTCTCTGTAAGTTCAGGGTACATAGGCAACGATAGAATTTCCATAGCATATCTTTCGGCGACAGGGAAATTACATTTTTTGTAGCCTAAATCTCTATAGGCTTGCTGGAAATGGATAGGCATAGGGTAATGGACGTTTGTAACAATGCCTTTATTCTTTAACCACTGTCGCATTTCATCTCTGTTCTGTAACCTCACGACATATAGATGGAATACATGCTTGGTATAGTTCATTTCAATAGGGGTTATTACTGGGCTGTTTTTAAGTAAGTCATTATAAAAGTTAGCATGTTTGCGTCTTATTTTATTCCATTGATCTAAATATTTAAGTTTAACTCTTAGGATTGCCCCTTGGATTTCATCGAGCCTGCTATTAAATCCCTTTATTAAATTGCAATATTTTGTCTCTTCGCCATAGTTTCTAAGCATACGTAATTTCTTTGCTATCTCATCATCGTTAGTTACCACTATGCCACCATCACCGTATGCACTTAAATTCTTGGTGGGATAGAAGCTAAAGCACCCTGCGTCCCCTAATGAACCGACTTTTTTATCCTTATATTCTGCTCCATGGGCCTGACAAGCATCTTCTATAACTTTCAAATCATATTTTTGAGCTATTTTTAGGATGCGGTCCATATCTGCAGGATGGCCGTAAAGATGAACAGGAATCACCACCTTAGCTTTTATGGCATGAGAGGATTTCTCAAGATATTCCTCCAATTTTTCTGGGTCCATAGTATATGTATCAGGATCAATATCAACAAATGCTGGCCTTGCATTAGCAAAGCTAATAGCTGATACCGTGGGCACAGCTGTATTAGGGACAGTAATAACCTCATCGCCTGAATCCACACCGTAAGCAACCAAGGATAAATGTAAGGCTTCGGTACCAGAACCAACACCTATTGCATACTTTACTCCGCAGTACCTTGCAAATTCCTCCTCAAAGGCGGCTATTTCCTGTCCTTGAATAAACCAGCCACTATTTAAGACATGAGAAATAGCGTAGTTTATTTCTTCTCTAATTCCATTGTATTGCTTTGCTAAATCTACGGATGGTATCTGTATCATATCTACCAGTAATACTGCTTATGGTGTGTATAATAGTTAATCGTATTTTTCAATCCATTTTCCAGATTTGTTTCTGGTTCCCAACCGACAATTTTTTTAATTTTGCTAATATCTGAATAGTAATTGCCTGGTTCTTGGGCAGCGCGTTCCGGAGTAAAGGGAGCAAACTCCCAGCCGCTACTTTTTGTAACATCGATTATAGCTTTAGCCAACTCCAAAAAGCTTGAAGGTTGATTATGGCCTACATTAAAAGCTTCTCCATAGGCATTCTTGCATTTGGCACACATGAGTATTGCGTTGACGGCATCTTCGACATAGAGAAAATCTCTCAGGATTGATCCATCTCCAAAGACTTTTATCTTTTCATTATCTATTGCTAAGCGAATAAACCAATTTGCTACGCCAAAACGACTATGTTTCATTTGTGCTCTTTCGCCATATATGTTAGTCAGCCTTAGTGTCACAGATCGCACACCGTGATTGTCATTATAAATTTTAAATAGTTTCTGGGCCGTGAGGCTTGAAAGCTCATAAACGCCTTTTGGATTAATTGGCGAGTCCTCGGTAACAGGCAACTTTGTTGCTTTTCCATATTCGCCACGTGTGCCAGTATAAATAAGTTTTGCATCTTTATTAAATTTCCTGCATGCTTCTAAAAGTACTGCTGAGCCTTTGATATTTATATCTATATCTGGGAACGGATTATTAAGACTTAACACATGGTCGTTTTGTCCTGCAAGATGAAAAATGTAATCCTTATCGCGAGAAATATAATTCATACTGTTTTGATCTGTGACATCACTAAAATTTATGTTTACCTTATCCCTAATTGGGTGTATATTAAACATGTTTCCTCCGAGCCCCTCAATCATTGCATCAAGCAATGTAACTTCTGCGCCTAATTCAACCAGCTTTATTGCAAGATTGCTTCCTATGAAACCCAATCCACCAGTAATAAGGACTTTTTTATCTTTAAAGTGATTGGTTTCAGCTAATTGAATCATGGTTTACTTTCCTTTCTCAAAAACTTCACGAATAACAAATTGTGGTGTCTGGTTGTGACTTAGCAGTAGGTGTCCGAGATACTCACCTATGAGTCCTAACATAAGCATCTGAATACCTGAGAAAATCATCACTACAATAATTAAAGAGGGCCAACCAATGGGAATCTCAGGATGCAACATCTTTTCAATTATTACATAAATACTCATGATTGTTCCAAGACAGCTAAAAATGAGCCCAAGTAAAGAACTTGTTCGCAAAGGCATTATGGAAAAATTTATGAACATATTAAGCCATAATCTGATTAGTTTCTTTAACGTATAGCCGGAGTGTCCCTCCTCCCTTTTACCATGATGAACCTCGATTTTGCCAATATTTCTGGTGCACCTCAATGCCAAACCATCAATATATGGATATGGGCCCTTATATTTAATGATTTCTTGCACAGCAAATCGGCTGAAGCATTTGAAACTCGATAGGTACAAATCCTTGGGTTTGCCCAGCATAAAATTGGAAACCCAGTTATTAAATCTACTCCCTATATTTCTAAGCCAATGGTGTTGTTTTTGCTTATAGTAGCTGTACACTATATCATATTGGTTGTCATGGGCCTCTTTAATTAATCTTGGGGTTTCTTCAGGTGGATTCTGAAAATCATCATCCATGATTACTATATAGTCCCCATCTGCATAATTTAGGCCGGCCATAACAGCATTATGTTCGCCAAAATTTTTGGAAAGGCTAAGGTATGTGATTATGGAGGGGTACTTTTTAAACAATTCATGACATACCTCATGACTATTATCTGGGCTGCCATCATTAACTAGTACAATTTGCAAATTTTTAGAACCTAAGATGGTTATCAGCTTTTCTACCAAATCATCAATTGTCTTGGCACCATTATAGACAGGAATAAGAACTGAGATGTGCATCTGCTTATAATCTTTTATGTTTTTAGATGGTGCATTTATCATTCTTCTTCCCTGAGTTTTTTT